>NZ_JBGQOG010000029.1:0-38309 GCF_052113705.1 Phaeovulum sp. W22_SRMD_FR3
TTTGGGGGGGGGGGGGGGGGGGGGGGGGGGGGGGGGGGGGGGGGGGGGGGGGGGGGGGTGCTTTTTTTCCCCCTTGTGTCTTGCTTTGGGGGGTGGGGGTGTGGTGTTCTTTTTTCCCCCCCGCTTTCCTCATGCGTGATCGGCCATTCTCATGAAAATCGCTCTTTTGGATGACTACCTCGGCAGCGCGCTCAGCAGCGCTGATTTTACACCCCTTGCGGGGCGGGCGGAAATTTCCGTGATCGGCCGCCCCCTGCCGCAGCTTGAAGATGCCATCGCAACACTCGCGCCGTTTGACATCTTATGCACCTTGCGGGAGCGTACCCCTTTTCCCCGGGCTCTGATCGAGGCGCTGCCCAATCTGCGCTATTTGTGTGTGACCGGGAAAAGATACGACACCGTTGATCTGGATGCCTGCCGGGATCGGGGGGTGATCGTCTCAAATACACCGGTTTCGGGCGCCGGAGCGGGGGCGGTTACCGAGCTGACATGGGGGATCATTCTCTCGCTTGCCCGCAAAATCTCGGCTGAGGACCGGTTGATGCGTACGGGGGGCTGGCAGCATTTCCTTGGCAACACCCTGCGGGGCAAGCGATTGGGGATCGTCGGCCTTGGCGGGTTGGGCACGGATGTCGCGCGGATTGGCCAGGCCTTTGGCATGGAGGTGATTGCCTGGTCACCGCATCTGACCGATGAGCGCGCCCGGGCGGCAGGTGTCACGCGGGTGGATAAGCAGGCGCTTTTTTCCTCGGCCGATGTCGTCACGCTGCACCTCGCGCTTGCCGAAACCACACGCGGGATCGTCGGCGCGCCGGAAATCGGCGCGATGAAGCGCACCGCCTGGCTGGTGAACACCGCCCGCGCCGGGTTGCTGGATGAGGATGCCCTGCTCCATGCGCTTCAGCACGGGCATATTGCGGGGGCCGGTCTTGACGTCTATTCGGTCGAGCCCTTACCGGAATTCCATGCCTTGCGACAACTTTCCAATGTCGTTCTGACGCCACATCTGGGGTACTTTACGCAGGAAATGCTGAGCGCATATTACAGTTACGCGGTGGAAAACATGTCCTCATTCCTTGATGGAGCGCCAATCAGAGTGGTCAGTGGGAATGGGTGAAAGGCGGGGCATATCCGCCACGCTTCACCTTCTGCTGCACAGCCAGTTCGGCATTTTCCTCGGGGGGAATGGCCTGTCGCTGATCGGATCCTGGATGCAGCGGATCGCCTGCAGCTGGCTGATCTGGGATTGGACCGGATCCGCCTTTTGGCTGGGAATTTTGGCGGCGGGCGACATGCTGCCGGTGGTTGTGATTGGCCCTTTCGCGGGGGTTGCCGCGGACCGGTGGGACCGGCGCAAACAGAACATGTTGGCGCAAATCATCTCGGCATGTCTTGCAATCCTGATGGCGGTGCTGCTCGCGCTGGGCCATCTGGGGCTCTATGGGCTGGTCATTCTGGTGACCCTGCAAGGCACGCTGACGGCCGCCATTCAACCCGCGCGGCTGGCCATGGTCCAGCAGATGGTCCCGCGCGAGGAGATGGGGTCGGCGGTGGCGCTCAATTCGGTGAACGTGAATTTGGCGCGGTTGCTGGGGCCTGCCGTCGCCGGGGTGATGATCCTGCGCTTTGACATCGTCTGGATCTTTGTGGCGAATGCCGCCGTGACGTTTCTGTTCGTTCTGGTGCTGGCGCGGTTGCGCCTCACCCCCCAGCAAGGACGCGGCACCTCACGCTCTTTTCTGCGCGATATGAACGAGGGTTTTGCCTATATCGTGCACAGCCCGCCACTTCGGCTCATTCTCTTTGCGATGCTCTGCGGCGGGGCCTGTGTGCGGGCGATCCTGGAGCTGATCCCGGCGATTGCTGCGGGGATTTACGGAGGCGGCACGGCCACCGGCCTTGCACTGCTGACCGGCGCCGCAGCGGTTGGCGCGGTGGTCTCGGGGTTGACGATGGGACGCACCCGGCCCGAGCGGCTGTTCTACGGTGTCCTTTTTTGGTGGAGCCTTGGTGCGATTGCCAGCGCGGCGCTGTCCCAGACGAGCCTCTCGGTTCTGGCCATGCTTGCGGCAGCCGTCCTGGGCGCGTCGATCACACGGGGGTTGATTTCTACGCAGACCTTTGTGCAATTGACGACGCCCGACAGGCTGCGGGGCAGGGTACTCAGCGTGCATGGGCTGATTGCACGCGGAAGTCCGGCGCTGGGCGCGCTGATGATCGGCTATGCGGTGGATCAGGTTGGGCTGGGTGCCGTGATCACCATCTCATCGATTCTGCTTTTGGCGGCGATGCTTGCGCTGGTCCCCGTGGCCCGGCGGGCTGCCGGTCTCATTCAGGAAGTTGCCTGAGGGTGGCCCGTCATGTGCGCAGCGTTTCGAGGCAGAGATCACGCAAGATACGAAATGCCGTATCGTGCAGCCGGTTGTTGAGGCGGCGCATGCGCAACACAATCTGCACCTTGAGGATGAGTTCCGGATCGACAATCCGGCGCGTGCGCAGGCCAGCGGCAGCCGCGATCGTGCGGCGCCCTCTCAGCGAGGCGACAGAGCGGCCGATGCCGTCGCTGATCAGTTCGAAGGTGGTGTCCAGGCTGTCCAGCTCACATTCCACCAACAGCTTGCGACCCTCACGCGCCAATGCGGTTTCGAGCATTTCCCGGATACGGTTCGGTCTGCTGGTGATGATCAGCGGCATCTCGGCCAGCTCCATCACGGGGATGGGTGGTCCTTGTGTGTCGGTTTCACCCTCAGGCAGTTGTTCGTACAGATGCAGCCGTTCTTCAAACAGGTCATGAATCTCGAGCATCGAATTGTTGGGGGCATCAAAAAGAACCGCCATGTCGATGCGTCCGGAGACGAGCCATTCCTGCAACTGGGTAGAGCGGCCGGTCAGGATGTGCACCTTGGCATCCGGCAATTCCGACAAAAGCTTGCGAATGAGCGATGTGTTGACAATCCCCGCCAGCGACCCTGGCATGCCGATGGCAATAGATCCCGTCCGGCCCAGCCGCGCATTCTCCATATCTTCATAGGCACGCTCATACAGCGCCAACATGGACCGCGCGTGACCCAGCAGCCGGTCACCGGCTTCTGTGGTGGTGACACCGCGTCCGTTTCTGATCAGCAGCCGCTCTTTCAGCTCGATTTCAAGGCCGTTGATTTGGCGGCTGAGCGCGGATTGGGCGATGTGCAGAAAGGCAGCCGCCCGGCTGAAACTGCCGAGTTCGACCACGCGGACAAAATAGGTGAGCTGACGGATATCCATGCGTTTTGTCCAAAGAGAGAAATGCCGAAACGGCATAACTGATACAACGCTATCGCCAATGGTAATAGTGCGGTCGGGTCCGTAAGGTCAAATGGAAAACGAGACGGAGGAAAAACCTATGGCGAATGAGACCGGCTGGCGGGTGTGGGAATGTGTGCTCTGCGGCTGGCGCTACGACGAAGCCGAGGGTGATCCTGACGGTGGCGTCGCGCCGGGAACCCGGTGGGAGGAGGTTCCGGAGGACTGGGTATGCCCGGAATGCGGTGCCCGGAAATCTGAGTTCGACATGCAGGTCATTGGGTGATGGCGACGTCTGAAACAGAGACCATCGTGATCATCGGCGCGTCTCATGCTGGTGTCACGCTGGCCGCGGAATTGCGCGCGGCAGGTTCTGCGCGACCCATCACTATTGTGGGCGAAGAAAGCGGTCTTCCCTATCACCGCCCGCATTTGTCCAAGGATGCCCTGAGCGAAGGCGGCGCGCCGGGAGCGCTGCGGCCCGCGGCATTTTACGCGGACAAAGCCATTACGCTGCACCACGGCAAAGTCGCTTCAATTGACCGGGAGGCGCGGCTGCTTCACCTCACCTCCGGCGATTATCTGGGCTATCACACCTTGGTTCTGGCAACAGGTGCCCGGGCGCGTGAGCTGCCCGCCTCAATACCCGGTGGGGAAGCCGCGCTGTTGCTGCGCGACCGCAATGATTGGCAGCGGCTCAGCACGCGTTTGGACGCCGCAGAACAGATCGTCGTGATCGGCGCCGGGCTGATTGGTCTGGAAGTTGCCGCGGCCGTTCGGGCACGCGGCATTCAGACTGTTGTTTGCGAAAATGCCGGGCGGATCATGGCGCGCAGCCTCTATCCCATACTCGCCGAGCAGGTTTGCATGCGGCATCGGGCGGCAGGGATCGACATTCGGCTTTCGACCTCTGTCAAAGCGATCACCCCGACGGGCGTGCAGCTTGGCTCGGGGGCCGATATTCCTGCGGATTTGGTGCTCGCTGCCGTGGGCAGCCAAGCGCGTGATGCGTTGGCGCGCGATGCAGGACTGGACTGCGAAGACGGGGTCCTTGTGGATGCTCGGGGGGCCTGCCGGGACCCCGCGATCTTCGCCCTTGGCGATTGCGCGCGCTGGGGCGCGGTCGGCGCAGGGTTGCGGCATGAGAGTGTCGCCGCGACCCAATGGCAGGCGAAATGTGTCGCCGCCGCAATTGTGGGTCAGGTGCCGCCCGCTCCCAGCGCTCTGCGCTTGTGGTCCAATCAGGGCGCGATGCGCATCCAGATGAGCGGTGAGATGCTGGAGGGGGCGCAGGTTGTAAAACAGGAACCGGAAACCGGCGGCACACTTTACTATGCCTTTTCCGGCGGAAAACTCGTCGGCGTGCAGGCGATTGATGCTGCGCGCCCCTTTGCCAGCGCGGTGGCGCGTCTGGGTGCGCCAGAAAGCGCATTCGAAGATTTACACTGCCCCGTCCGGGCGCAGTGACACGACAGGTCAGGGAGATCAGCAATGCAAATCGTATCTTATGCCGAAAAGGAACCGGGCCGCTTTAAGCGGGGCCGGGGCTGGAAGGTCAATCTCTTTGGTCAGAATTCTGATGTTCCGGGCAAAGCACTGCAGGCTTTCCGCATTGATATGAGTGCCAATATGGAGCTGGACAGCCACTTCCACATTGTCGACCAGTTTCAGGTTTTTATCGGGGGCAGCGGGTGCATTGGCCGTGACCGCACCGACATGATTACCGTGCATTACGCCGATCACCACACTGGGTATGGCCCGCTGATTGCCGATGCGAATGGGATGTCCTACCTGACCCTGCGCCCCAAGACCGATGCGGGGCTGGTGAAACTGTCGACCCCCAATGTCCGCGAGCAGCTCAGGCCGACCAAGCGGCGTCACCGCGTCTCCTCCCAGATCATTCCGGCGATCCCGCCGGTCCTGCAGGCACGCGAAGAGCTGTCGATGGAAACCGTGGTTGAGGCGAAGCCGGGGGATGATGGGATGACCGTCACGGTCGTGCGGATGGGGCCTGACATGCAGGTTCCGGCTCCCGCGACAGACGGGACCGGCGGCTATTATGTGATCGTGATGAATGGCAGCCTGGTTCATGAGGGGCACACCTATGAGCCGTGGTCCTTGATGTGGGTGGCACATACGGAGAGCGCGCCGCTCCTGACGGCGGGCGCGCAAGGGCTTGAAGCGTTGATCACGGTCTTCCCGGTCTGGGACGAATGGATGGCGCAGGTGGGCGAGGATTGAGATGTCGGTGTCGGATGCCCTGCGCGCGGAATATGCGCCAAGCGGTGTGCTGCGCGTCGCCCTGAACCACGGAAACCGTGTTTTGGTGGGCCGTGATGGCGTGGGTAATGCCCGCGGCATTACGGTGGATCTCGCGCATGCACTGGCGCAGGCGCTGGACCTTCCACTCGCTTTTGTGGAGAAAGAGCGGGCGGTGGATGTCGCGGCTTCTGCCGCGCATGACACATGGGATATCTGCTTTCTTGCGGTGGATCCCACGCGGGCTGAGGTCATCGACTTTACGCATCCCTATGTGCGGATAGAGGGGAGCTATCTCCTTGGTGCCGGGCATGTAGTCGCCGATGCCGGGGCGCTCGTCGCCTCCGGGCTGCCGGTGGCCACGGTGGAGGGCAGCGCCTATTCCCTGCATTTGGCGCGACAGTCCGGCGCAGAGGCTTTGGTCGTGGTGCCGGATCTTTCTGCGGCGCTGGCGGCGCTTGATGCGGGCGAGGTTGCGGCAATTGCCGGCATCCGGCAGCCCTTGCAACACGAGGCTGACAAGCGTCCCGGGACGCGTGTCCTTGAGCCGCCGTTCATGGAAATTCGTCAGGCGATGGGGATGTCGTCGGGGCGTCTGGACGCGATGGCCCATCTCTCTGGCTTTCTGGCAGAGATGGCGCGCACGGGACGGCTGGGTGAAATTCTAATGAAGCATGGCGTTTCTGCCAGTTGCGCCGTCATCCCGTGATGGGCCGGATGGGCACAGATGCGGCGATGCCAAATCGGCATAGCTGATACCTGACACGGCAATATTCCCGCGCACTCTGATCTGTGGTGCACTCGCCGTGGTTGTGGTGCGCGGTCGGGCCGCCAACGCGGAGGTAGCGGGCGTCACACGCATTTTTGAAGGTGGGCATTTCATGTGCCCGGCCTTCGCCGAGGGAGGATTACATGGACGTTAAACAAGACTGGCCGGCCCGCATCCGCGCGGCGGGCACTGCGGCGCTGTGCCTGAGCGTTGGCATTCTGCTTCTGGGGCATACCACGGCGCAGGCGGATCCGATCAGCACGGCGCAGGTCACGGGTGGCATGGTACAGGGCGCCGCCAGCGATACACCGGGTGTCGTCCAATTTTTGGGTATTCCCTATGCGGGCAATGTTGGCGGTGAAAACCGCTGGAAACCCGCGCCGCCGGTCACCCCTTGGGAGGGGGTCTTGCAGGCCGACACATGGGGGGATCAGATCCTGCAGGATCAGCCGAACAGTTTCAGCGATGCGCCTGCCACCGATAACGGGTTGAATGTCTCGGTCTGGACCCCGGCCGAGACCACGGAGGCTCGGTTGCCGGTTTACATGCTGATCCATGGCGGCGCCAATCGTGTCGGCGCCAGTGCGATGAAGGATCTCTATCCGGCGGCTTTGGCCGCCAAGGGCGTTGTTGTGGTGTCGGTTCAGTATCGCCTCGGCGCACCTGCCTGGCTCTCGCTGCCCGAGATGGCGACAGAAAATCCGGGTGGCCCCCGCGGTAACTTCGGCGTGCTCGACCTGGTGGATGCGCTGAAATGGATCAAGGCCAATGCCACCGCGTTTGGCGGTGACCCGGACAAAGTAACGATCGGGGGCCAATCCGCTGGGGGCGAAAATACCGTGGCGCTTTTGCGCACGCCCTTGGCCAAGGGACTTTTCCAGCGTGCCTTCATCCAGTCCAGCTTTACCGGGTTCCTGCCGGGTAAAGTGGTCGGCTATGATGAGAAATCCGTCCAGAACCAAGAGGCAATCACCAAGACCTTCGGCAAGGAGATGACCTTGGCCGAATTGCGCGCGATCCCAGCGGAAACCTGGCTTGCCCCTTGGAAAGACGGCAAGGCTTCGCTCTATGGCGTGCTTGCGGGGGCGGTGGCCACGAACCAGTTTTACACGGTGGACGATTATGCCTTTACGGCGGATTCGGTCAACTTGCTGCAGCCGGGGGATTTTGACGGTTTGGACATCATCATCGGGCAGACGGCAGACGAATACACCGGCCTGCGCCCGCGTGATCTGCAAATGACCGAAGATGAGCAGCATGAAGCAATGCTCTCGGCGATCCGTCCGCATCAGGCTGGCAATGTGGATGAGGCGGTCTTTCCGCTCTACCGCACAGACGATCCGGTTGAGGCCTATCGCCTCTCGCTGCGGATGCTGAATGACTACATGTTCAACTATGTCAAAGTCGGTGCCGAATATGCCAAGGCGCATTCGGATGCGAACGTCTATCTCTACTATTTTGACCAATGGCCGCCGGGCAAGGATCAGGGGTTTGCGCGCGCATACCATGCCGCCGACAACTGGTATTTCAATGGGGCATTGCGCGAGGGGGACACCGATCAGCGGCCCTGGACCGATCCTGATCTGGCGATGAAAGATATGGCGATGTCCTATCTCGCCAATTTCATAAAGACCGGGGATCCAAACGGCAACACTGTGCCGCATTGGGATCAGGTCAGCGCTGACACCGGCGGGCAGTTCCTGCGGCTGTTCGATGGGCAGGCCGAGATGCGGCGCGAAACGCTCTATCCCAGCCGTGATCGCTATTTACGCGCGCAGGTCCTTAAAGGGATCGACATGACAGAAGGCGACTTGCGCCCCTGACGCTTGCACCGGGCAGCGGCGATGCGGCTTCCCGGTGCTCAGGTTTGACCAGCCCGCTGGCGTGACGAGACCGGGCGGATTCCGGCCCCGGCGCGGGCGAAACGTCAGGGGGAGTAAGAGGCCTGAGGTGGGTCTGATGCGCCTTCGGCGACCGGTCTGCACGATGAAATGACAAGAAAAGGAGGAGTTTCTATGTCTGTTCCCCCTAAATCCGGCACGAGGTCGGCGTGGTCGGTTAAGACCGGCACTACGCTGCCTGCGGCCTTTGCCGTGCTGATGGCCGTGGGTGCGCTGACGCCTGGCAGCGCGCTGGCGCAAACCGGCGGCGCCACGGCTGAACCGACCTTGGGCGTCGTGACGGTAACCGGCGGCCAAGTGCGCGGCATCTCCACCGATGTCGAAGGCGTGACGCTGTTCAAGGGCCTGCATTATGCCGGGCCCTCGGATGGGCCTGCGCGTTTCGCAGCGCCGACGCCGGTTCTGCCCTGGGAGGGTGTGAAAGCGGCGGACAGCTGGCCGGATCGCTCGATGCAATGGTCCGGGATCAACCCGACGGGTGAGTTCTGGGGCGACGAGTTCTACTACGATCCGGCGGTTCTTCCCCCGATCAGCGAGAATGGGGCCGCGCTGAATATCTTCACGCCCGCGCAATCTGGCGAGGCGAAGTTGCCGGTCTATGTCTGGATCCACGGCGGGGCGAATGCGCATGGCTATGGATCTGAGATGGAGTTCTGGGCCTCGAAACTGGCCGAGAAAGGTATTGTCGTTGTGACGGCGCAATATCGGTTGGGCATCTTTGGGGAACTGGCGCTGAGCGAGATCACCGCCGAGAGTCCGGAGGGCTATTCCGGCAACCAGCGGGATCAGGATCTGATCGCGGCGCTGCAATGGGTCCGTGACAACATCGCCCAGTTCGGTGGAGATCCGGCGACGGTGACAATCGGCGGTCAATCGGCAGGGTCGCGCAACGTCTACAGTCTGATGCGGGCAGCCCCTGCGAAGGGCTTGTTCCGGCGGGCGGTGATGGAATCCACTTTCCGGATTGGTCCGGCCGACGAAGTGCCCGCGGCCGAAGCCGAGGCGAAAAATGCCGCCGCCATCGAGGCCTTGTTCGGCAAACCCATGAGCCTTGCAGATCTGCGTGCGCTTCCGGCGGAGCGGTTCTTTGAGCCCGTCAGTGATACTGACGATCGGTTGCTTTATTACGCGCTGCGCAGCACGACCAACGGCGATACGATTGATGGCAAGATGATCACCGCCGAGTCGGTTGACCTCATGCGCGATGGGGCGCTTGACGGGATCGACATTCTGACCGGTGCCAATGCGGATGAGCGGACCTCGCTGCAAGGTGGGCCCGAGAAAACCATGCCCCTGACGGAGTATGCATCATGGATGGAAGGTCGGTATGGTGCGGAATGGCAGGCGGCCTATCCTGCAGGGGACCCGATGCAGGCCTATCGTCTGCAATTGCGTGCGGGCGCAGACGAAGTTCTGGCAGAAGCGATGATTTCTGCCCGCTATGCCAAGGCGCATAACAAGGACAACAATGTCTGGGTTTATGCCTTCGACAACGGTCCTCCGGGACGGGACGCAGAATTCTACGGTTCCTTTCACTCCTCGGACCTGTGGTATTTCTTCAACTCCCTGCGCAAGGACGAGGGCCAGCGGCCGTGGACGGAAAAAGACTTCCGGATGGCGGAAACGATGTCCTCCTATCTGGCGAATTTCGTGAAGACTGGAAATCCGAATGGCGAAGGGTTGCCGGAATGGAAGCAGCCGGTCAATGGACCTGCGATGATGCGCTTTAACGACGGACATGCCTATCCGGTCCCAACCACGCCCTATCCATTGCGCGACGATTTGAATCGCGGATTGGTTTTGAAACGGTATGGGCTTGATGCCGATGCCCTGAACTAAGGCCGGACAAGAAGCCGACAGTCCCGCGCGGTGTTTGGCAGCATCGCGCGGGCCGGAATACTTAGGCGATGACCCTCTGCACCCGCTGGGCGTGCCTGAAGTCTACGGTCTGCCCCGAGTGCAGGCGGGGGCGCGGTTCGCTGTGCGTCCCCTTGGAGGTGGTTTCGCTTTTGTGGCGGAACTCTCCTGGTTACATGTCAACGATGTTCGGTCGGCTCGCGAACAGCCATGGGATCGTATTGATGTTGCGACACGTTGAGGTGCTGCAAGCGCAAGCAGCATGTGCCAGGCGGGTCTTGTGCCAGCATAGTGTGAGGGGGCATTGCGAGGATCGTGTGGTGCCGGGATCGCGCCCTGCTGCGGTCTGTGTCGTCCCCCTCAGAACCAAAGATGACATGAAGCGTAACCGCCGTCGGCGCGCTGTTTCGGACCGCGCGTCGGGTGGTGAAGTGATGCAATAGATGATCTGGAGACATGTACACTCACCCGCCCATCCGGGCACAGGTTGACCGGGGAGCCAACGCCGTGCCGCTTGCCTTTTCGCCTCTGCAACGAGGAGAGGCTCTGTCTGTGGGACCCACCCGGAGCGACGATGTCATAAAAACAACCGAAACATGGCCGGTCATCTGATCCTCGTTTTCTTGAAGCCCTCGGGCGCCCCGGGGTTCGGGGGATGCAGAACGGTGTTCAGCCTTGATCCGTTCACGAGGGAAGCGCGGTGGCGTGCGGCCGCATCCTTGGTGCACGGCAGAGATGATGGCCTTTCACGCAGAGCAACCCGGCCCTTGAAAGGCTCAGCAGGGATTTTGCGCCGCAAGGCGGTGTGGCGTGCCAGCTTTTTCGTTTGCATGGAACAAGGCGGTGAGCAACGAGAAGCTTTCCTCTGATGCCGCACGCGCCAAATCTGCCATCGTGGTGGCCACCTGGCTGGTGATCGGCAGCCCCGTCACCTGAAATGCCGTTGCTACATGCACGCGGCGATCTGGACCCCTGGCGACTGGGACGATCCGATTGTGGTACGACGCACCGTCTCGGCGGTACGCGACAGCCGGGGCCCGTGCGAGGGGGCCGCGGCTGCCAGCGGCCCCTATGCCGGAGCTGTGCGTGATGTAGTGCTTTCGGGGGACAGATAACCCCAGATCCGGGCCTCGTCCCGCTCCAGACGCCGCTGTTCGAGCGCCGCTTGCGCCGCTTGCGCCGCCTGAGCGTCGCCGCGTGCGTCGCGGATCGCCCGTGACCAGATGCAGCGGACAGAGGCCGGGCTCCAGAGCAATACCGACGCCGCCAACCAATGGCGCAGGTCAGCCGGAAGCGCGTCATAGGCACGCATTGGATCGCCGCGGGACCGGCGCTTCAACGAGGTGGCAAGGTTACGGCGTGCCATCAGGGACTGCCTCATTCCGCCCGCGTGCTGCGCCACGCCGGAAACGGGTCCGGCAGGTTGGCCCAGAGGGTGGGGGTGAAGGTGCTGGTGGGCATCAGCGCGTCATCCAGCCGGGCCCGCAGGGCCGCCTCATCCATGCCCGCGCCGATGAACACCAGCTCCTGACGGCGATCTCCCCAAGGCTCGTGCCACTTTCCCGCCACTTCGTCCAATGCCTCAGGATGGGTCGGCCAATGCTCCCTGGCCACGCTCGCCCACCAGCCGCCCAGCGGGGTGACCGAGGATACCGCCCCTGCCAGCGAAAATTCGGCCACCCAATTCGGGCGCGAGGCCAGCCAGAAATGCCCTTTGGCGCGGATCACGCCGGGCAGGTCACCGTTCAGCACCGCATGGAATTTCTCGGGGTGAAACGGCGCGCGGGCGCGGTAGACAAACGAGGATATCCCGTATTCCTCGGTCTCGGGGATGTGATGGGCAAAGCCATAGAGCTCCTTGGCCCAGTAGGGGTGTTCATGCGCCCGGTCAAAGTCGAAAAGGCCGGTGTCAAAGATCGCGCGGGGGTCCACGCGCGCGTGATCCGTTTCGATCAGCCGCGCATCGGGGTTCAGCGCCCGGATGATTTTGCGCGCGGCATCGCAGCGCGCGGGCCCGGCGTCCATGGTCTTGTTCAGCACCACCACATCGGCAAATTCGATCTGCTCGGTCAGGAGGTTGACCAGCGTGCGGGTATCCTCTGCGCCCAAACTCTCGCCCCGGTCGGCCAGGAAATCATGGCTGGCAAAATCGTTGAGCAGATTGATCGCATCCACCACCGTCACCATCGTGTCGAGCCGCGCCACGTCGGACAGGCTGGCCCCGTCCGCATCGCGGAAATCAAAGGTGGCGGCCACCGGCAGCGGTTCGGCAATGCCCGTTGATTCAATGAGCAGATAGTCAAAGCGCCCCTCTTGCGACAGGTTGCGGACCTGTTCGAGCAGATCCCCGCGCAGGGTGCAGCAGATGCGCCCGTTTGACATCTCGACCAGTTTCTCCTCGGCGCGCGACAGTTCCGCCCCCTCGCGGATCAGGTCGGCGTCGATGTTCACCTCGGACATGTCGTTGACGATCACCGCCACGCGGCGGCCCTCGCGGTTGTTGAGGACATGGTTGAGAAGCGTTGTCTTTCCGGCACCCAGAAAGCCGGACAGAACGGTGACGGGGAGGCGGTGGTCGGACATGCGAGTCTCGGGCATGCGAATTTATGTTATGTTATCGTATAATAATTTTCTAACATGATGTGCCGCCGGGAAACAAGTGGCGCGAATGCCCGCAGGCAGACTGGAGCGAAAGAGGCGTATGCGCCGGGAAAGCTGCGGGGTGCTGCGGCCGGTATGATGTCGGCGGCGCGCGGATCAGGCGGGATGTTTCGGCCCAATCCGCGTCGCGAATGGTGCCGCAATGTCGGGACAGGCTCAGCCGAACATCGCTTGCGGGATGAAGAGCGCGATTTGCGGGAAAAGGATGATCAGCAACAGGCCGATGAGCATGGCCAGCAAGAATGGCAACACGCCGCGGAATACGGTGGCCATCGGCACATCGCCCGCGATCCCCTTGACCACAAAAACATTGAGGCCGACGGGCGGGGTAATCATTCCCATCTCAATCACGATCACGGCGACCACACCGAACCAGATCGGATCAAAGCCGAGCATCTGAATCACCGGAAACACGATGGGCACCGTCACCACCAGCATCGAGAGCCCGTCGAGAAACATCCCCAGCACGACATAGGCCAGAATGATCACCGTCAGCGTGCCATAGGCGCCAAAGCCGAGCCCGTTCAGGACCTGACCCAAAACTTCGGGAATATGGGTGACCGCCAGAAACGGGTTCAGCACATTGGCGCCAATCACCACCGTATACAGCATGGCAGAGGTCTTGACGGTTTCCAGCAGGGCAGACCACAGGGCGGCGGCGGGCAGGACGCGGCGGGCCAGCGCCAGCAAAATCACCAGCCCCGCCCCGACCGCCGAGGCTTCGACGGGGGTGAACACCCCGGCATAGATGCCGCCGATGGAAACCCCGATGATCGCCAGCAACGGGATGGCACGGCCGAGCAGCACAAAACGCTGGCCAAGGCTGACCGCTTCGCCGCGCGGGCCGGCTTTGGGGTCAAGGGCGGCAATGATCCAGACGGTGGCCATGAACAGCGCCATCAGCATGATCCCGGGCAGGATGCCCGCCATGAAGAGTTTCCCCACCGATTCCTCGGTCAGAATGGCGTAGAGCACAAAGCCGGTTGAGGGCGGAATGAGAAAGCCCAGCGTGCCGCCTGCGGCAATCGCGCCGGTGGCCAGCCCATCCCCATAGCCGAGGCGGCGCATCTCGGGCAGGGCGACTTTACCGATGGTCACCGCGGTGGCGACGGATGAGCCGGAGACGGCAGAGAACACCGCGCAGCCCAGAACCGAGGCTGAGGCGAGGCCGCCGCGAAACCGCCCGACCCAGGCGAAAGCCGCGTCATAGAGGGCGCGGGAAAAGCCCGCCGCCGAGGCGACATTGCCCAGCAGAATGAACATCGGCACGACGATCAGCGCATAGTTCGACACCGCGCCGTAGCTTTCGGTCAGCACAACCGCGCCTGCGGCACGGTTGCCTTCCAGGATCCACAGGCCGAAAAAGCCGACGATCATCATGGCGAAGGCCACGGGCGTGCGCAGGATCATCAGTGCAAACAGGGCACCGATGCCGAGGAGGCCAATGGTGACGGGTGTCATGGGCGGACCTTTTGAAGGAGGAGGACGACAAGCTGCGCCAGCAAGATCAACACGCAGAGCGCCATGCCCGCGGCGATAAAGGCATAGAAGGGCCAGAGCGGCAGGTTCAGCATATTTGTTGCATCACCGAATTCCCGCGCGTCGAGCGCTTTGAGGGCCGCGCGCTGTACCAGAACGGCCAGCACGACGCCGGACAAAATACGCGATTGAATGTCGCCGATATAGCGGCCCGCGGCCCCAATCGCCTCATCCAGAACATCCACGCCGACATGGCCGTTTTGCGCGGTGCAATAGGGCAGGGCAAGCATCACAACTGCCACCGAGGCCAGCTGCACGATTTCATTCACCCCAAGGATCGGTGTCGCCAGCAGATAGCGGAAGATGACCGAAACGAAGACCAGCGCCAGCATCAGCACCAGACTGACCGCGGAAACCGCAGCCAGCAGGAGCGTTGCCCGGTGCATGACCCGGTCGAGTGCGCTCGGCCGGGGGGCAAGGAGGGGCGCGTCGCTCATTCCGATTTCAGCGCCGTGACAATGGCTTGCGGGTCCGAACCCTCAACCTTGGTTTCCGCAATCACCGTCTCGACCACGGCTTTTGACAGGACGTTGAAGGCAGCCGCTTCTTCGGCAGTCAGGTGGATGACCTCTTTGCCCGCCATGGCTGCGAAGGATGCGATGCCGTTCTCTGCCACGGCCAGCTGCACTTTATTGCCATCAAACGAGGCTTGCTTGCCGGCGGCGTCAATGGCGGCTTTTTCGGCCTCCGACAGATCGGCATAGACGTCTTTGTTCATCACGATGAAGAAGGGTGAGATGGTCGTGTCCATGCCCATCGTGATGTAATTGGCCACCTCGGACAGTTTGAAGGCGCCGACGGCGGTGCCGTCAATCATCGCGCCGTCGATCACGCCGGTTTGCAGGGCATTATACACCTCGGACACTGGCATTGAGACTGGTGCGCCGCCCCAGACTTCCACCTGCAGGCCCGCGTTGCGCGACGGCACGCGGATCTTCAACCCGGCCAGATCGGCGGGGGTGCGCACGGCTTTGTCGCGGGTGAACAGCAGGTTCGGCGCGCTGGACCACAGCGAGACCAGATGCGCGCGTTTGTATTCAGGCTGGAAGAGGTCGATGTGATCCCAGATGTCCTGCGTGCCATGGGTTTCGGTGATCACACCGGGCAGCTCGGTCAGCAATGTCAGGGGGAAGTTCGACGCCGTGTAGCCCGGAAGGCTGATCGCCAGTTCGGCAACGCCATCGACGACGCGCGAATATTGATCCACCGGGCCCGCTCCCAATTCGCCACCATTATAGAGCTTCACCGTCACCCCGCCATTGGTTTTGGCGCCCACAGCATCGGCAAAGGGCTGAAACGCACCCGCCACATAGGGATGCGTCGGCGCCATGAAATTGGCGAATTTCAGTTCATCCGCCATCGCGGATGCCCCCAGCACAGCGGCCATGACGGCACCGGCTGCAACAGAACGTGCAAACATATCTCTTCCTCCCTTGGCCGGATCCCTGGGATCCTGATTGGCATCAGAGCATCGGTGTTCATGCGGCGAGATCGGGTATCGCCCGTGCGCGCACAGGGCGGCATCGACCTGGTCTCCCTGACCCGGTCCCGCCCCATGGCCCGCATGCGGCCCCGGTGCCAGCCTGCCGTTTTCCCCCGCGGACCACCGCAGGCTCCGGATGACGGATCGGCGGCCTCTTCCGCAACATGAACAATCTGCTCTTTTCAGTGACGCCGGTGACTAAAAGCTGCCCGACGCCGACCGGCCGAACCTTTCCTGTCTCACGCTGATTGGCGAATTGAATTGCGGCGACGCCCTATAATTTTTAGCTATAGGTTGTGCCCGCCAGATTGTTTCTTGCGAATTTCGTCGAGCAGTACATTCTGGGCCGGCGTCGGCACCCAGCCCTTGCGGAATGTCAGCCCGATCGGTCGCGCGGACTGTTCAATGGCAAAGGGCAGCGCGGCAACCAGATGACGTCCGATTTCCCGGATCGCCTGAAGCCGTGAGATGCAGGCCAGATGGTCGCTTTCGGCCAGCATTTCGCGCATCAGGATCACCGAACCGGTTTCGATGATGCTTTCAGGCGGGGGCACTCCCGCCCGTTGAAACAAGAGATCGAATTGCGCGCGGGTCGGGGTGCCACTGCGGGGCACCAGCCAGGGGTAGCGGCGCAGGGCCTCAACGGTCAGCGGTGTCTGGCGCAGCACCGGATGATCTGCCCCGGAGAGCAGCACCAAGGTGTCGTCAAACAGCGCCTCTTGCTCCACATCGTCGATGGGCTGCGGGTTGCGCAAAGCCCCGATCAAAAAATCGATCTCGCCGCGCCGCAAGCCGCCCAGTAATTCTTCGTAGGGACCGTCGATCACGCTGATGGACTGGGTCGGGCGCAGGCGCCGGAAGGCGGTCAGCGCATGCGGCAGGATGTGCGACCGCGAGAGCGGCAAGGCCCCGATGACAATTTCGCCGACTTCGCGACCGGCAAGTTCGCCCAGCTCGGCATTGGCCTGATCGAGTTCGACAAAGGCCAGTTTGACCGCGCGGGCCAGGGCCAGGCAGCGACGCGTTGGGGTGATGCCATAGGGCGTGCGTTGAAAGAGCGGGCGCCCGGCCTCATGCTCCAGCTGGCTGATCGCGCGATGGACGGTTGGTTGCGCAACACCCAGCCGCCGCGCCGCCAGTGAAAAATTCTGTGCTTCGCTCGCTGCAACCAGCGCCAGCAGCTGCGGCCGTGTCGCCGTGAGTGTCAGGCGCGGGGAAACATCGGTCAGCGCCTGATCCAGCAATCCGATCGCGCGCGCGACCCGTGCGCGGAGCATGGCACCGGCATCGGTCAGGAAAAACCCCTGCGGTGTCCGGTTGAACAGCGGCGTGCCCGCGGCCTGCTCCAATTTACCAATTGATTGCGTCACGGCCGGTTGCGAAACAAAGCAGCGTGCGGCCGCAACCGTCGCCGATCCGCAACTGGATAGAGCCAAAAAAACGCGTAAATGCCGTAGGTTGGGGCCAATCATTGCTGCTCTTTCGGATCCTGCTCAGTCAGGGAAGGTGCCTGTTTCTGCCGCCATTCTACATCCGCAGTCAAGATGCCGTATAGCATGAAATTATGACTGACGCCGATTTCCAATTTCCCTTTTTTCGGTATTCGGTGTGACTTTAGGGCGAAGTTGAGTTGGAGGAGGATCCGATGTCGGAACAAAAGACCGCCCTGGTCATCAGCGCACATGCTGCAGATTTCGTCTGGCGTTGTGGCGGGGCGATCGCCCTGCACGCCGAAATGGGCTATAAAGTTACCGTTGCTTGTCTTTCGTTCGGCGAGCGGGGCGAGAGCGCCAAATTGTGGAAGAACCCCGGCATGACCTTGCAGCAGGTCAAAGATGCCCGCCTTGCGGAATCGGAAAAAGCCGCCAAAGCGCTGGGTGTGCATGATCTGATCTGCCTGGATCTGGGCGACTACCCGCTGCATCTGGATCAGGCCGACAAGTTCAAGCTGGTGGATGTGATCCGCGACGTGCAACCCGCGTTCATGCTGTCGCATTCGCAATATGATCCCTACAACACCGACCATATGTATGCGACGCAGGTGGCGCTGGAGTGTCGGATGATTGCGCAGGCCTGGGGCCACAATCCGGGCCAAAAGGTTCTGGGCGCGCCACAGCTTTATTTGTTTGAGCCGCATCAGACCGAACAGATGGGCTGGAAACCGGACACTTTCCTCGACATCACCTCCGTCTGGGACAAAAAGCGCGCGGCCATCGAATGTATGGAAGGGCAAGAGCACCTGTGGGAGTTCTACACCCGTGTCGCTGAAAATCGCGCCAACCATTTCATGCGCAATTCGGGCGGCCAGTCCGGCGGTCGCAAGGCGAAATACGCCGAAGGCTTCCAGTCGATCTTCCCGCGGACGGTTGACGAGCTGTGAGCCAAACCGGGCCGGTGGCAGGTCGTCGGCCCCCGCCGTCCAGCACCGCGCGGTGCTGGACGCCGTCAGTCTCGGACCGGCGCCGCGCGCGAACGGCGCTCTGCCCGAGCAAGTTGCCGCGTCCCTCGGGACAGCGGCGGGTCCCGGCAGGCATGTTGCCACCGGGCCATTTCGGGAGGGACCTCGCGTGACCGAACCTTGCTTTGACATCGCCCATCTCGCTCATGTCGAGATGTACACCGATAAATTCGACGAAAGCCTCGACTTCTTCGTCAATGTCTATGGCCTGACTGTCAGTGGGCAGGACGCGCATTCCGCCTATCTGCGCGCCTGGGATGATTATGAATTTCATACGCTCAAGCTGACGCGTCATCACACCACGGGCGTGGGCCACATCGCCTATCGCGCCTCATCGCCCGCCGCTTTGGCGCGTCGGGTGGCGGCGATCGAGGCGTCTGATTTCAAAGTCATCGGCTGGGTCGCGGGCGATCCGGGCCATGGCCGCGCCTTTCGCTTTGAAGACCCCTTTGGGCATGTGTTTGAAATCTATTACGACACAGTGAAATACGCAGCGCCCGCGAATGAAAGGCCTCAGCTGAAGAACCTCGCGCAGCGCTTTCACGCGCGCGGCGCGCATCCGCGCAGGCTTGATCACCTCAACCTGCTCTCGGCGGATGTGACCGAGTTCCGGCGCTTCATGGAAACCTGTCTCGGCGCACGGGTGACCGAGATGATCCAGCTCGACAATGGCCGTCTGGGCGGATGCTGGTTCACGGTGAACAACAAAACCTATGATCTGGCCTGTACTGAGGAGCATGGCGGCGCCAGCGCGCGCCTGCACCACGTTACCTATGCCACCGACACCCGCGAAGAGATTTTGCGCGCCGCCGATATTTTTTTGGAAAACGGCGTGCACATCGAAACCGGGCCGCACAAGCACGCCATTCAAGGCACCTTCTTCCTCTATGTCTGGGAGCCTGCGGGCAACCGGGTTGAACTGGCCAATTCCGGTGCGCGGCTGATCCTCGCGCCCGATTGGGAGCCGGTGGTCTGGACCGAGACTGACCGCAAAAAGGGGCAGGCCTGGGGGCTGAAAACCATCGAATCCTTTCACACCCATGGCACGCCGCCGGTGGCGGGCAAGCAGGAGCATTAAGCATGGCTGTCGTTGTTCAAAATATTCCCCGGGCGGATGCCGCCACCATCGCGGGCCTCGCGACAGCCGGTGTGGCAACGGTACATGAAGCGCAAGGCCGGATCGGCTGCCTCGCGTCCTACATGCGCCCGATCTACAGCGGGTCCCGCATCGCGGGTTCTGCGGTGACCATTTCGGCACCCCCGGGCGACAACTGGATGTTGCATGTGGCGATTGAGCAGTTGCAGGCGGGGGATATTCTCGTTCTGGCGCCCAACTCGCCTTGCGATAACGGCTATTTCGGGGATCTGCTGGCCACCTCGGCGATGGCGCGGGGCTGTCAGGGGCTGGTGATTGACGCAGGCGTGCGCGACATTCGCGACCTGAAGGAAATGGGGTTTCCGGTTTGGTCAAAGGCGGTGTCGGCGCAGGGCACGGTGAAGGAGACGCTGGGCTCGGTCAACGTGCCCATCGTCTGCGCGGGGGCGATGATTGACGCGGGTGATATCATCGTGGCGGATGATGACGGGGTTTGCGTCGTCAAATACGCGGATGCCGAGGCGGTATTGGCGGCGGCGCGCCTGCGGATGGACGCGGAAGAGGGCAAGCGGCGGCGGCTGGCCTCGGGCGAACTTGGCCTCGACATCTATGCGATGCGCGACAAGCTGGCGGCGAAAGGGTTGAAATATGTCTGAGGATCTCCGCCCCGGCGCTGAGGGCATTCCCTGTCTCTGGATGCGGGGCGGTACCTCGAAAGGGGCGTATTTTCTGGCCTCTGATCTGCCGTCGGACCCTGCGCTGCGCGATGATCTGTTGCTGCGGATCATGGGCAGCCCGGACCCGCAGCAGATCGACGGGATCGGCGGCGCGGACCCGCTGACCTCAAAAGTGGCGGTGCTGGCGCCGTCGTCACGCCCCGATGCCGACGTCGACTATCTCTTCTTGCAGGTCTTTGTCGATCAGGCACTGGTCTCAGACGCGCAGGGCTGCGGAAACATTCTGGCGGGGGTTGGCCCCGCCGCGATTGAGCGTGGACTGGTGCCGGTGACGGGTGCGCAAACCCCGGTGCGGATCCATATGCTGAACACCGGCGAGATCGCCCTGGCGCGGATTGCCACGCCGCAGGGGCGCGTCAGCTATAGGGGGGCGGCAGCGATTGACGGCGTGCCGGGACAGGCCGCCGCGGTGCCGCTGATGTTTCAGAACATCGCAGGTTCGATGTGCGGTGCTTTGTTGCCGACGGGGAATGCCGTGGATGTGGTGCAGGGGGTCGCCTGCACGCTGATCGACAATGGCATGCCCATTGTGCTGATGGCGGCGGCGGATTTTGGCATCACGGGCCGCGAGACCCGCGCAGATCTGGAGGCCAATGCCGATCTGAAAGCCCGGCTGGAGGCGATCCGGCTGGAGGTAGGGCCGATGATGAATTTGGGGGACGTGGCTGCAAAATCAGTGCCGAAAATGACATTGGTTTCGGCACCGACATCCGGAGGGGCGATTTCGACGCGCAGCTTTATCCCTCACCGCTGTCACGCGACCATCGGCGTTTTTGCGGCGGTTTCGGTTGCCACGGCCTGCACTTTGCCGGGCTCGCCCGCCGCGGCGCTGGCGATGATGCCGCACGATGGCCGCTTTTTGGTTGAGCATCCGACTGGCGGCGCAGAGGTGCTGATTGAACAGGATGCGGCGGGGGAGGTTGTCGGCGCGGGCATACTGCGCACGGCACGCAAATTGTTTGATGGCCGGGTTTTTCCCCGCGATTAAAGCGCTTGGGATTGCCTGCCGCTCCTCGTGCTTTAGTTGAACCAAGCTTGGCGAGATGTCATCGTCAGGCCTCGTCTGCATTAGCGGCAGGGAGCAGACGAGAGGCGAATATGCGAAACGGGTTCGCGTTCAGTTTGGCGTCCTCTGGCGGTCGAAAAGCAGTGGACTGTACGGGGTTCCTCGCTCGACAGGTCGGAATAGCTCACTGGATACATGCCCATCACGACAAAGACGTAGGCATGTTGTAAGCTGCTGCACAGCGCCAATCCGGATAACTCTGCGGCGCTCTTCCGAGATGCTCGCCATGTCGCGCGGCCCGTAAAGGTACTGCCGCGCTGTGGGTTCGGCACCGAGCGACGCGCGGTTATCCTCCTGCACCAGCCTGTGCAGCGTGTCGTGGGAAACAGCGTTCCGCTTATGTGTAGGTCGAGATGTGGCATAGGCGTCGCGTCTCCGTTAGCATTAGACCTGAGGCGACTTTTGGATTTGCGCGGCTAGAACCCAGTCTCTGCGTTGAGCCGATCTAATTTTGGCTAGAGATCAAGTGGTACAGGCGCAGTGAATTTACATAACTATCATTACAGGGGAATTTTTTGTAGCCGCAAAGTTAAACTGTCCCACATCTGCAAATTAGAAGTGTCACACTTCCCCTGTGCCTTACAGGACTGGAGTGGACCGTGGGATTGGTGTTGATGAGTGAGCGAGATCTGAACCGGGTCGAGATTTTGAGCCAGGTTGTGCAAGGCCGCATGACAGCATCGAATGCGGCGAACCTGCTGGCGTTGAGCCGAAGGCAGGTGCAACGCTTGCTAAAGAGCTTTCGAACGGAAGGCCCGGCCTCGATCCGGCACAAAGCGCGAGGCCGAGCGTCGAACAAACGGATCGACCCGGCGGTGCGCGCTTTGGCAGTGACGTTGGTGCAGAAACAGTATGCCGACTTCGGACCGACGCTGGCGACCGAGAAGCTTGCCGAGGACCATGGCCTGAAGGTGTCTCGGGAGATGCTGCGCAAGTGGATGCAAGAAGCTGGGATATGGCTTTCGCGAAAGCAGCGTCGCACGTTTCACCACCCGCGCAGCCGGTCAGGGCTTCGATGCGTGAGGTCTCCGCCCTGCCCGGCTGCGCTCACGGCGAGCCAGGTGGGACATTTCTGCTTTGCAAACCACGCGACATTTCAACTTGGTTGCAACAATTTTCTGATGGCGGTCACATTCTAATCTGGGTTGCGACAAATCCCCTATCTTGCTGGAAAGCAAGGAGATCGGAAGATGGCCCACACTGAGTTGAGTTTGCGCGAACGACGCACGATCGAGGACATGTTGAGCGCCAAGATACCTGTGACCGAAATCGCGGTTGAGATCGGCCGGCATCGTGCGACAGTGTATCGCAAGAGGCTTTGTTGCGAAAATCGGGTGAGGGGCAGACTTCCCCTTACCCCGAACAGACTCATCCTACCGGCTCTGTAACGGGTATGCCAAGAACGATGTAGCGGTTGAGCACAGCGACGCGGACCTGGATTTCCGCGACCTGGCGATTAAAGTCTCGGGCCATCAGGGATTGGCCCAAGAGTTTGATGCAGTTCATCTTGCTCTCAACGTGGCTCCTGCGGTGATAGCTGAGAAGAACTGCCTAAGAAACACCCAAAGCGTTCCTCGGCCCATCTCGGTCACTCAACCTGGCCTAAACATGCTGCGTTGCGGCATGCCAGGCCGGAGCTTCGCTGCACCCAGAAAGTCGGGTGGAGTGCTAGGTTTCGCGCTCTGCATTCAAGGCAGACCATGCGTTGGCCTCATGAAGTGACACATGCAATCCCTTGGGAAACTCTGCTGTGCCGACGATCACCATTAAGAATGCATTCAAATCATGCTTCGAGCGAACGAAAAGGTCGGCCATTGATGAGAGGTCGGTGCCAGACGGAGCTGGAACTGCTTGAGGGTGCGTGTGCCAATCTCCGAGGTAGTGCAACCCAGACTTATGTAGCTTGCTGATTTCAAGTCGTTCCGCAAAGCGATCGGCGACAAAAAAGAACCTTCCACGTCGATCGGAAACTCTTGGACCGGTCGCACGCTTAAGCTTTACTGACTGGCCTTCAACTACCCCAAATAGCTGACCGCCAGATTCAGGCATCTTCGGATCCGACTGTCGCCATTTAACAAAGTGATCGACAACATTCTGTTCTAGCACCAGAACTTGCCCGCTCTCTCCAATGGGATAGCGAATACTCATGATCCTCCGCAAAAAGCACAATCATCCTTTTGCCTCCACTCAAATTTCCTCGTTCCGCCGAACTCCGGAACGTCAGTAAAGTAATTTAAGAAGTCCGGACTGAAGCGCCCTCCTTGCTCGGCAATTTCTTCCTTCGAAGCCCAGTAAACGGCCTCGGTCCCGGGGGGCACCTCACCAAGCAGTGCCTTCATAGCGGCCTTAGCTACTAAGGCCGCTACGCCTGACAACGATACTGGCCCATATGGTTGAAAACTGGCTCCGCAGTGGGGCTGTTTACGCGTCGTCTCGGTGTCCCACTCACACACTGGTTGTAGTGCCTTCCCGAAATGGTCCATGCCGCAAGCAAAACATGGGCCGTTGGAGCCGATCAACACGGCGTGTCCTGCAACAGAAAACGGCTCTGCCCACCCGTAGAGCACAGGGGGCAAACCCCCTTTGTTCCTAGCCACTTGGTTAAGCCTGCCTTCAGCCACCCAGCTGCCAACCGTGGACACGATCAAATCGGTATTCTGGAAAACGTCAGAACGTTTGCCGTAGACCGATTGCCAGTCCTCGGCAAAGGGCTTGATCGAGCGCATATGCGGGAAGTCACCAGCCAATTTTTCTGCAAGCGACTTGGCTTTAGACGTCCAGACTTGCCTGACCCCGAGCATATGACGTCCAACATTGGGATAGTCCAGAAGTTCCGGGTCGACCAATGTGATCGAGCCAACACCCGTCTTGGCCAGTAGCAGAGCAACCTCGCTTCCCAATGACCCCACGCCGATCATCAGAACACGCTTGTCAAACAAAGGGGCGACTGTCGGGGTGTCACGCCCATGTATCCACGATGCGTCCGCGCGCATAGTCTTGTGGCGCTCAACCTTGTTCCCCCCGAACAGCCGCTGCATTCGGATATGGGGCGGTACCTTTCCAGCCCGAAAGCCCTTCTGCACCATGTCTGGGCGTCGCCCGGCTTCCATACCCTGTTTGACAGGAGGCGTCACTTCGACGCCGAAAAACACCGGCCCATCATCCGTGCGCCCCTCGAAGGAAACGGTGAACTTGTCATCCGCGGTTGCAGCCGCATCTTTCAGAAGTTCTACGGATTCTGGTGCCAGCTCCCGCAAAAAGCGTAGAATCGCGGACCCGGACCTCGGGTATTCAGAAGGCAGAATGGGCCTATTGAGGGCGATGTGCGTCGCGGTGTTGAAATTGTAGTCCTTCTTGTTCCCCGGAAAACGGCTGCGAAGCCAACTTTCCAAGGCTGTGTGGTCATCCGCTAGAAAGTAGTCACCTGTACTGCACCACAGGGACACCCGACGAGAGGGTCCGCCGGGTGATAGGAGGCTGATGATGTTTTTGCCCCCATCAGTTTTGCTCCAATAAGAATCGAACTCGTCTGTGAAATCATTGATAAAATCGTCGTCGTATGAAGCGACGATCAAACGAGTAGCTTCTTTGATGGCGTCCCATATTAACCCCTTGGGGTTCAAAGGATTGTGCTCTGTACCCGGTGGGTAAAGGCAAAATGCACCGTCTTTTTCGATGTGCGGATACTGCAAAAACTGAAATTTCTCGGTGCAGTACACGTGCGGCTTTGTCCACGGGAAATCTTGCGAGAGCACCACTTGCAGATCAAAGCGGTCAGCTTGATGCTCAAACGGGACAACCCATCCGTGGATTGGGTCCTTGGCCTCGTAGCGAGACAATTCACCCTGTGTTAGGTCTCGCGCATTCGGACATTTTGCGAGCACCCAGCGGGATAACTCAGCTATCATGAGGTCGGTAGGTTCAGACGGCCCAGTCAATGTCGATTAACCGTAGCGGCCTCCGCCCTGCTTGTTCACAGCGGCGAGGTCATGGCCTTGCTCCGCGTCGACCTTGTCCACCATCCCCAAAGTAAGGGCAGCAGGTGCAGCCAAATCGCTTGCCTTTGTATCAAGGCCAGCGTCGGGCACATAGAGGGTGAGATCGTCTGGGATACGCCCACCAAATTGGTTTTGTAGGGCTTCGAAAACTGCCGTGCGGTCTGACGTCTGAGTCAGCGCGTCTTTCAGACGTTCAGAAAGCACTCTGGCCTTCGCAACGAAATCGCTGCGTTCCTCAGGTGACCAACCCTGATCCAACCGCGCGCCTTCTACGACAGGGTTTAGAATGTCATTGGCGAGAAAGTCGGGCAAGTCTGCCGCGACTCGCAACAACGCCAGATCGTCCCTATCGCTGGCAATTGCTGCCGACGCCCTCTCAAAGACCGACACGACTGCGGCCATGAGTGCAATGGATGCCAACCTTCCTTCGGGCCATTGGAAGTCTTTCCAGCCCTTAAGATAGCGGCTGACGGTTCGGACCTGTTCGCCATACTGTTTCACCGCATCGACAAACCAGTCTTCGAGTTTTCGCGGGTCGGATCTCATCCAACCCTCGTTGCGGTGCGCGAGCATCATCTCGTCGTGAGATAACATTCGATACGCGGTATCTTCCATCATCAGCTCGGCTGTGAAGTCTACACCCCGACTTTGGGCATCTTTCACGATGCGCTGAAAATCAGCATCCGGCACCGAGTAAAGTGCGAGGTCAGTGTGCATGGTGTCATCAATTTTTACACGAATGCATGAAGGTTTGTCCGTCACGAGCTGCCAACCCTTCTTGTGGCACAGGGGGGCTAGGATGCGCTCGATGATGAAAAAGTAGGCTGCGCTTTGGATCACAGGGGATCTGTCTCCGCCTTTTTGAAAGTAGGAAACAGGCATGAACAGCCCATCGTCCAAGTCAATCTCCTGAGGCGGCACATGCGCGGGCTGGTTGCATGTATGGTACGAGAAGCTGCCCTGCATCCTGAACTTCGGCGTCTGATAGCTCCGCACGAGTACAGGCGCTTGATCTTCGAACAGAACCTGATCACCTAGAGCCTTCGCAAATGACCCAAACTGCGAGGAGATTTCACTGCGAATGTCATCCCGAGCGTTTCGCAGTGTCTTGTCCTGCTCCTCTGAAAGGTTCAATGCGAACTTGTAACCCGAGGGCCGGGACACGAAGGCTTTATGTGCGTTAACAAGCATTAAACTGTGCCTCTTCTGGTCTTATCTTGTAGTGGCGACGCCGCTTGCCCATATACTTGGGGGCACTGGACCGAGTCTTCAATACCAGAGGTTGAGCATCGTGGCAAAATTTGTTTCCCTTTCGTTCTGGATCGGCTTGGCGGTCTATCTGGCTCTGGCCTCACCGCTTGCCGTTGGATGGATTGAGACATGGCTTGCCGCCAACTTGCCTGTTCTGGGGTCGCCGGTTGCCAACCTTCTGACTTCTAGATTTGTCGCGGGGGTCATCTGGGGAAGTATTGCGCTGTTCATCGTCGTGCCTGGCTGGCGTCTACTTTGGAAGCTGCCTTTGGCGGGGCCATGGCTCGCAAATCGCTACTTTCCTGACCTGAACGGCGAGTGGGTTGTAACGATCCAGTCCAATTGGCCAATTGTAGAACGCCTGAAAGCCGCCGCTGCCAGTAACGAAATCACGTTTGATCTTGTCAACGACGAGCGTCCTGGACTTCTGGAAGCGAATTTTGATGTGAAAATCAAACAGACGTGGTTTCGGACCGACGTGTCCTTTCTGCCAAACGAAAAAACGCCACTGCTGAGTTCTGAAACGATCTCCGTGGAATTTTTTAAATCAGATAGTGGGAATAAGTCGGTTGTATGGGTTTACGAGCAGACCAACAGGCAAGACAATTCTCGGCCTCTTTCGGTTACGGATCAACCGAAGTTCTATGGATCTGCTGTGCTTAACGTTAGCGAGGCTGCGACTGAACTAAAGGGACAGTACTGGCAAAACCGGTCTTGGAACCTCGGCCTGAACGCAGCTGGTCTGATCGTGCTTCGAAGAAAACCAAGAAAAAGCATGATTGCACGACTGGTCGGGTTCGGGACACAAGCGATGCCCAAATGCACGCAAGGCTAGGGCAGACAAGTCCCTGCTGAATTTCCGCTTGCTGGGGCAGGACGGATTACCTTCTCGGCTGCCGAGAACGGCAGCTCTCCGCCCTTCGCGTGGATGCCGGACCGAGGATGCTGCACACCGCTAGAATGTCGCTGAAAGGCACGAACGGGCTCTGCGGAAGCGCGGCATCAACCTGCTTGCCGTGACCTCATGCCGACACGTTGCTGCCCGGCGCGCCAGGCGAAGCGCTTCTCCAGGCCACGGACGCGAAGGGCGGAGAGCCGCCTGACGGCGATGCAGCACGGCAACCGCAGCAAGCCCGGGAAAGCGGCCATTCGAGCGTTACGCAGCGATCACCTTCCCGTAGACCTCTGTTGAACGGGAATCCGCGGATTGTAATGCACCGGCTAAAACGAGCTATGCTCGCATCAACTGTACTATTTTTATCGGACAGGCAATCACGCAAACCACTCTTTACGATCTAACTATTTCTGCGTTGTCTAAGAGCCTGGCGTGAGCTAGAGTTTTAGCGGTATACGACCAGAAGTTTTACGCAAGTATTCCTGATACATTTCTGAACTCTTGCGCATGTAAATTCGCCCATTGACGACGAACCCATCAAGTTTGTGCTGCAAAGTGTAGACCGAAAGATCAGAAATCCTGTTTATAAATCCCTTGTGTTTAAAATTGAGCGAAGTATTGCAAAGAACCCCAAATCCTGTTAACCGCTTAAACTCCACCAGCAAATCAAACAAGGGGAGGTTTGTCGAAGCCGATACAGTCTGTATGCGCGATGTATTGTTAACGTGTGTCACTGCCTTGAGCGCATCAGTTGAGACGGTGTATGTGTAAAGCATGTGTGGACTCGGATGATCGCACCCGAACCAACGGAGGGCGTCTTCCTCAAGGCAGGCGGGAGCAATTGGGCGAAACTGCTCTCTCTGCTTTATAACGTTCATTCGCTCTCTGGTGGATTCTTTGAAAGGCGATGCAATTATAGATCGGTTCCCTAGTGCTCTCGGGCCAATCTCATACCTTCCATTCACCCAACCTAAAATCATGTCTTCATACAATATTTCCGCAACATTAGAGGCATTGCCTTCCCATTCATCAAATTCGGCATCGTCAACATTGACATCCAAGACGAAACCTCTCCCGGCGTAAACATCCCATTTGATTTTTGGGTCGCCACTGAGTTGAAACTGCGCATCTATTGCTGTACCGATTGCCGAACCAGAATCGTTAGCAACCGGCGGAACAAAAATTTCACTGAACAGTCCCGAGGCACGCCACTTACTGTTCCAGTCACAATTAAGTCCACAGCCGCCAACGATCAGAAGTGGCAATCCGCGACTCAAGTTTTTATCGGCGAAATTCTTAAATCTTTCGAACAATCTATCGCTGAAAATGCCAGCGAAGTTGCGAAATTCCGGATCATCTAGGCCAGAATTATAATGTCGAGTATGCTTTAGTGCTATGCAATCTAAAGGCTTAAGATGCGGACAGTCCTGAAGTAGGAAGGAAATGATTTCTTCTTCTTCCACCGTTGCCTCATCACGTTCCGAGAATGAGGCCAAAGCCATGAGCTTTCCGGCATCTGAAAGTCGAGAAAATTCTGCTGTAGCCATATCGAAGGATGGATCCGCCAGCGCATACAGTAGGGCATAGCGATGCCCAGGCTCCGGAACGACTTCAGCGATCTTTCTTATATTCAGAGCTGCATCAATCTCGTAAAATGCACCGATAACCCCTTCCCAAAGCAATGCGTAGCACGGGGTTCCCTTAGGAAGATTTGACATTCCGTAAGCACAAAGAATGTGCGATCGTTCGTGAGAGGACGAGAAAAAATCAAGCTCCTTGCCGAGCATGACCTTCTTGGAAATGACTATCTTATTGCTATCGCTGCCCAAGTATTCGGCCGCGACCTCCCCTCCTTGAACTGAATCAACCGGCCACCAGCCACCTTTGCAGAGCACATCGGGAACAGCATTAAGCTCAGAGAAAACTTCAATTGCATCCGGGATGGACAGAGGAGAATGGCGATAATGCGAGTCCTTCTCGGCTTCAAATGAGAACTTCAAGTATCCATCTTCCACATATGCAAACGCGCCGTCATGCCCTGGGTTGTAGGATAGTATTTTCATAATTAACTCCTCCTTGGCGAACCGCTTAGCTGTGTAGCTCATATCACTTAGCAGATATCGGCTGACCATATTTGTGTGCCCGCATGCCTTCAATCCGGGCCACGGCCGGAAGCTTGCGAAATTGAAGACGCCCAGCTAGTTGTGAGGCGCGGGAAGGCCACGCATTGAAATGAAGTTTCATAGGAAGATGGGGAATCGGCGTTGGGTTCCATAGAACGCGTCGATGAACGAGTTTTTCATCAACCAACCACCGGATTTCAGTCGGCGACCACTCGATAGCATATTGGTGCATTTTCACCGATGCATCAAATCCCAAATCAATGTAGCTCGGCGAGCCTCGATAGCCATAATCAAATTTCGCCCCATCGCCACCTGGATTGTAAAAAACATTAACTATAAGTCGGCTCGGCATATTTCCCGATATTTCGATGTCGATTTCCTGATGCGGCGAGTTGCGGTGCAAAAAGAATCCGGTCATCACTCCTGGGACGCTGGCTGCCCTGAAGCTAGCCTCAAATCTTCCAAAAAGAAAATCCGCATCGCTGGTCAAAGCTCCCGCACTGAAATCTCGTACGCCTAGCCTCTCTCGCTGGACATAAATCTCCGTACTCCCATCATCGACCGGCCGAGCGTTTTCGGGTCGGAACAGAGCGAGATTCCCAGAAAACGTGTCTGTCCGCGCAGAGCACTTTACAAGATCGCCAAGATTTGAATTGCCGCCAACACCCGACCGTTCGCCTACGTGTCGAGTGACTTCCGGTGCAAGCTCAATCCCACTCCACGCTTGATTTCCACCGCCTATGATCCAAGGAGATTGATCCCATTTTGCTTGCACACTTCTGATCGCGAGATTGGAATTTTTGTGTACATTGACTGCCCGGCGCTGACCCTGATCTTCCACTATTGGAAATGCGCACTGTGGCGGCGCACATCTCAGGTGATCACAGAGTACCCGCCAAGCATCAGCTTTTTTAGAGTCAAACACAATTACATCAGCCCCCGCAAGTCCACTTACAATAGATTTTGCCTCCCGATTATAATCATCATGTACGGATTGCGTCAAAATAAACTTGGCGTCAGGATAACTCGCCCGAAGGCTTCCGATCTCTGGGGCGAGACAGCCCACATTCACATATGCATTGAATAAGCGATCTTCGCTCCCGTTACGAAGCTTATTGAGTTCATGATGAGGCAGATCATCAAGATCGCTACAGCACTTGTAGCCTAGCATCGAAAGAGCCATCGCGATTGATGACTGCCCGGAATTCATAGGACCAAATGCGAAGACCGGCAACTGATCCGGGCGCGCGTTAAAAAGTGCAGCAGTTTCACTGTTTATTGCCCCAATTTTTGATAAGGTGGGAAGAATTGAATAGGAGTTCGTTGATATGGCGTCCCCCCTTTGACGAATAATCACTCTTCTCGCGGCAAAGACGTTCAGTGAACTGAACTGCTGGTTAATCCACAGGTCCACCGGCCCGCGACACGGCAATAAGCTAAGCAGCTTCTCCGCACCTTTTTGGGAAATTACGTAACCCGACAAATACCACAATCCCCTTACAGGCTTAAAAGAGTGTTCGGACATCAACGCCTTAGGGGCGCCGTGCTTCGACTCTGCGTAAGATAGGTAGAGAAGATCAAATCCGTCATTGTGCTTATTTAATTCTTCGACATCGGCCCAAACCTTGTCCACTTGTCTGGAGAAGCCAGGATGAAACCACACATCATCCTCAAGGATCATAGCGTGACCGTGATTGCCATTGGCGATTTGCCGCCAGACTTCGATATGCGACCTTGCAACAGCAATTTCAGCACGACTCATGCGAATTGGCGCCTCAAGATCGAAGCGTGTCGGGAGTGTTTGAGGTTGAGGTTCTACAAAAAGCTGATCTGCCAGCGTGTATATAGGATCTACATCAAGATCCCTCTCGGGATCTTGAAGGAAGCTTCTTGCATCCACGGCGGAATGCCTCTCTGTGAGGGAAAGAAGAGAATTCCCTTGCCTATCCTTTATTCTTAGAAGTTCTTGTTGAATTCGATTCCAACGGTCAGGATCTCGATCTAGATTTATAACAAAGATTTTCTGAATTGACTGACGGGTTGGTGCGAAAGGTGGACCAAAGATAAAAGACCTCTGCCTCGGAAGAGTTCGACGTATACAGTGGGCCAAACTTAAAGCCCAGCGGGCCACAGCTAGAGGCTCTCGAGCAAGCTTCATTCTATACCAGCAGATGATGGGGGTTGATACTCTTTTTGATTTGACAGTCTCCAGTTTCTCGCGTCATTTCGATAACTGAGCGTCCATTGGCTTGTGGATGTGAGCTCCCAATCATGCATAATAAGCACAGATTCAATTGAGGAACCGTTCTTCATCATTTCGACGATTGATCGAGTAAGATTCCCTGGGCCGGTTGTCGCTTGAACCTCAGGCAACCCTTGGCCCAGATTTGCTTCCAGAGAAACCGTTGCATTCATCAGGGCTCTCTCAACCATTGGATTGTTCCGTGGAGCTATAAGAGGAGTAGTATTAAAGTAAAAAATCCATCCCTCTTGATGAGCTTCGGGTCTCGTGAATATTGAGGGTGCAACCATTTGTTCCGTCTTAAGATCGTAGCAGAATGGTTGAAGCTTCAGACGGCCATCTGCGAACAGATGCTCAATTGGCTGCCCATGATAGACATCGTCCGCATCGATGTAGCCCCCCCCGTCCGCAAACACATAAGAGTATCGAAAGTAGTCAGACATCATCGATGGGTGGTAGCATTTTCTGAATGCGGCTTCGAAACGATCCCCAAGGCGATCGCTAATGTATCTGGTTGCAGAGTCAGTGTCGAATACCTCGAACTCAAAACCCTGGCGCTCTAACACTCTCCAAGATTCCATGCATGATTTCACATCCTCTGGTAAGTTTGAGGAATCATCCCAGAATTGAACAATTTTCTTTGGCGTCTGGCAGTCTGGGAAAAATTGATCGACCTGATCGTCCACGCGACGGTGGACTAGATTGCGCACAAAGTCTGAACGCGCTCGCTCGGCGGGGTCCAACGGATCAACCCAAACATTCTTTGTTGTGTTCTTGTCATTCATTCTGTGCATTCCATGCGGCATTTTTTAGATGTCATGCTCAATCTGGTCATGCCACAGCGGAAACCAGAAGGATCCCCATTCTTGACCCACTGAAGTGTATAGCCTGCAGACACACAAAACTACCGCCATACGACCAGCGAGCTTGGCAAGTCGGCTTCCGACCGTGCGGCACTGCATCTGCAGCAATCTGAGTTAACAGCCATTCGTGTTTGCACTAAAGCTACGACCCACACCCGAGCGCGGACTCTGAGAGGATTGCTTCGTCCGGGAAAATGTTCAACGCTCTGACTCGTTGCTCAGCCGTGGACGGATCATCAGTAAAATAGACGACAATCAAGTCCTTGAGTGCCCTCGTGCAGCAAACATAAAAGAGGCGCCTCGTCCTGTCGATGGCGGTCGATTTACCCTCCGCCATGTTCTCAAGATCGCGCTTGGACGGTGGCTTCACTCCGAAGTACTTGTCATAGGAAAACTGCACATGGGTACCCTCGTCGTCGTCAAGCACAACGAGCACGCGCTCGAACTCGGCGCCTTTGATGCCCTGCTGCGTCGAGAATGGGGACGATTGCCTGATGTATGCTCTATATCCCCAGAACTGGTTAGCTGGGCACGCCAAATAACGGTCCATGGCAGCTATCTCCAGCGAGGCTGAATCGTCATCTTCTCTTTCCTCTATTGGCTCCGCGCGCGCTCCAACAGGCTGCTTTACTGGAAGTGCGCCGCCCATGAAGGCCGAGATGCGTGGATCGAGCGAAAGTAGGTCGTTCTGCGCTAGATGGACGAGTACGTCGCGAACAGTTGCCTTATCGTGGGACATCATGGTCCTGAGTTCTGCTATGTCCTGCCGCAGCGAAGCGAGGAGGTCGGCAATGTTGGACTTGGCCAGAAACTCGCTTTGGAGCCTTGGACACGACCGGCGCAGGAGCGACATCGCCTCGAATTCGTTGCCAGCCTCCAAGGCCTCAACAACCGGTAGTACAAAATTGACGAAGGGTTTAAGCGGCCATGACGTCGCCTCAAGGAATCCGTCGCTGAACGCGCTCGGCGCCTTGTCGTTCATGGCAGCATAGAGATCGCCAAACCCCAAACGATTAGCCGCCATCCGATGCACAATGACAAGCAGCTTGAAATCCGCATCAAGCCCGTCGGCCCAGCGGGGGTCGGCCACCTTCTTCGAGACGAGGTGCCGAACGGCCGCAAGTCTCTCATCGCGCCTGCTGTCTGCCGGCATAATGAAGATGCATGCCGATCCCTCGACAGGTAGCGGCGCCCCGTCGGCCGTGTCCTGCGTCATGCGACCTCCGGTCTGCACGAGGTCGTCTCCGTCACGCCGAATGGCGTTTGCCACGGAAAGTACACGAGTTGGGCATCGGAAATTCTCTTCCTTGGCGATCATCTCCCAGCCGTTCTCCGGCGGGATGTCACCGATACCAGTGGCGTAGATGCGCTGCATGGGGTCGCCGAAGAAACCTAGGCAGAAATCGCTGCCAGCATGCTCAGCCACCGCCTTGAGCGCTTCTACGACAATCGGCTGAGTGTCCTGGCTCTCATCGACGAAGATGATCGGGAACTGCTGGGAAACCAAGGTCCGGAACAGCGGCCGCTCCACCATGAAATAGGTGGCCATGCGGATGATGTCATCATGGCCAAGCACACCGCGGGGATAGTCGCTTCCCGTCCCGTAGTTGAATACCGTAAGCTTTTCGACCAGAGGAATCGACGCGGCGTAACGGTCGATGTCGCTGCGGTTCTTAACGCGGGTGCGCTCTTGGACACGCGGTCCGAAATTGGCGGCCGCGGCCTCGAGTTCGGCGATGCGCTCGCCTATCCGACGAAGTACCCAAACCTTGATGTCCGACTGAAAGGACCGCGTAATGGACCACAGAAAGCTATGAATGGTCGAAACATGCAGCAGAGGATTCTTGCCCACGTCCGCCCAGATTTCGGCAGCTGCTATCTCGGTATAGGTGATGCAGGCAATCCGCTTACGACTGCGCTTGAGTTCCTGCCCCCGCACTTGGATAGCGCTGGCTAGCGCTTTCACCAGCGACGTAGTCTTGCCCGATCCGGCTCCAGCCACCATGATGAAGCTGCGTTTCGTCGTGCCAGATAAGCAAGCCCTCAGCCGCCGGTCGGCTTCGGTGTCTGGCTTGTTAATGCGCCCGCCGCTCATTTCACTTCGGCCTCAACTTCTTCTACCGCAATGACAGCGGCCTCGGCCTCCTGCACCACTTCAAGATTGACCTGCTCGGCCAGCCAACCAAGACCATCCCTAATGTACTTCGGCGTCGTCCATTCTTCACCATCCGAAGCCATGACCTCAAGCGCGAACTTGGTTTTGTCGAAGTGTTTGCCATTGACCCGCTTGTGCAAGCCTTCAGCGAGCTCCGCCGCATTAGCGGGCTCCTTTTTAAGCTTCAGGCCCAAGTTCCTGCGCTCGACGGATTGGCACCATTCGGCATTCTCGAGGCCGAAGGCCTCTTCGAGCGTGCGACCACACAATGAGACCGCCACGCTGCCCCAAGCGACGTCAGTGGAAACTTGGTAGGCAACCAGGACTTTGGCGGGTTCGGACCCTAAAATATCGGCGGTCTTATCGGCAGCGTTTGCTTTGAGGAGATCGTCGATGAGCAGTTTCTTGGGCAACCATTTGATAAGAGTTTGGTTAGAAGTTTCGGAATTGGCAACCGACGGCAAACAAGCTTTGCCGTATCGCTTCTTGGCTGGCTTTCCCTCCTCATCGTCGGGAACCTCGAACTCAACTTCCTCGTCCTCCTCCTCGTCCTCATTGATCGGGTCGGGGGTGGGCTTAGCCGTGACGCTGTCAATGTCCGTGACGACCAAAGTGGTAATGCCTAGGAATTCGATTAGCTCCTTGAACCTATGGCCGAAGGCACCGCTGACTTCGAGGATGCAGAGCGAGGCGGACCGGAGCGTCGGTGCCTCTCGCTCGATCATGATGGGCATCAAGAGCCGTTCCACGTTTCCTTCCACGAGAATGGCGGCGTCTGAAAAGAAGAGGTCGCAATGGGTGAGCTTCAGATAGCGCTGAAGGAAATCCCTGTCCTTGGGTGCGTCGCCGGCCTGAAATGCCGAAAGATTGAGGACTTGCGTAGTCTGGTCTCCGTCGGCGTGCCGCCGGAAATAGCGGATCGGGGCAAAGCCGCGCTCGTAAAGGATGTGTGGCGAATGGGTCGTGACTACAACTTGGCTGGCATACGCCTCCTGCTCACCTTGCTTCACGAGACTGAGTACGTTTCGGATGAATACCTGCTGTAGTTGGGCATGCAGGTGCGCCTCGGGTTCTTCGATAAAGATGAGGTGTAGGGGCGCGCGCTTCTCCTCCTCCGCTTTCCACTTCTCGTGGATATCGAGGATCTCGACCACCATGTAGATCAGGTTCTTAAAACCCAGGCCATTGTAGCTGTCGGGCAGGCGGGTTGCGTCCTCACCTTTACCGAGTACGTAATGAATTTTGGCGTCCTGGCTCATCACCGATGCGGGATTGAGCGCGGACTTGATCTCGAGCCGCGGATTGTTAAGTCCAGGATAGCCGAGGGTAGCAATCCGATCAAGCGTGTCCTTGAATACGTCTTTAAGATGGTCATTGAGCCCGACCTCGGAATTGAACAACGCTCTGAGAGCGGTGTGGTCCTCCTCCTTTTGCGTGAGGTTGCGATCATAGAAGCGGCTCAGCCGGCGGGACAGATCCTCGGACCGGCCTGAACCGCCATCCGTTCTCGAGGCCGGATCGGCGAGGTGACGCTGGGCGTTCAGGCAGTCGACTCTGATGAGGGACCTAAGTACGGCAGCGCCGCTTATTTCGCCCGCTAAAGGAGCGGGGCTATACCCGGTTGACTCAACTAAAGCGCTGTCGAACCGGGCGCGATCTAGCACGCTATAGCGGAGCTCGAACTCATGGTGGAGCTCCTTCTCTAAGTAATCTGTGAGCGACCTTGGCCAGGGCTTGTAGTCGCCAGGTCCGTTCGGCAGCGCGGCGGCCTTCTCGGTCGCCACAGTCTTGCGCTCCCTGAACCGCTTCAGCATCTCGTACGGTGATCGGGCTGCAAGCTCTACGCGCATTCCAACCATGCTACCTTCCCATGCCGTACTCGGGAGTATCGGCATCACAAGGTACAGATCTGTGGGTTTCACCTCAAACCAAATATCTAAGGAGATTGATGGGATTTCGGCATCGTTGTCGGCTGCTGGATCGGCGGCCTCGAGCGCGTTCAGCTGTTTCCAAGTGTGCGAACTGAAGTCGAACAGCGTGAACCGATCCTTCGACCCCGACAGGAATGCCATTATCGCTTGGGTGGCCGAAGTCTTACCGCTGTTATTCGAGCCGACGAATATTGAGATGTCTGAAGCCAGCTCGATATGCACGTCGCGGAGACGACGATAGTTTTTCAGGCGGTACGAATGAAGATGCATTGAAAATCTCGAATAATAATGCTCGTTGAGAGCATTTATTTGCAACTAAGTAGATCTGTTGCAAGCTTATTGCTCGTTTCCCGTAGTTGGAGGGAACTGTGCCGCCCATTGGCATCATCTGCCTAGTGCCGCTTGATCGACTGCAGCTTTGCCCGAGGCGTTCTTTGCTGCGGGGTGCTTGGTGGCCGGTTCTCATGTGCTGATACGAACGCAATGCTGCGTGGCAGCTGACTGCTTTCGCCCGACACGGGTCGGCGGGCGGAGGGATCGCTGTGTGGCGCACGAATGGCGGCTTGACGGGTTTGCAGCAGGTGCCATGTCGCGCTGTCGTCAGTCTGCTTCCTGCCCAGCGGGCCATTTTTGCGAGGATTGTGTGCCTAGCTCTGCCGCACATGCAAACGGCAGATTGGCCCGCAATAGCTGCCGGCTTGGCCAGGTGTTTGCTGCGAAGCGAGATGAACGTCGGCTTACGGGAATGCGGCAGAGCCGCATTTGTCGAGGTCGACCGGCGGCTCAGGGCCTAGGCTGTGTTGAAACTCCTTCACCGACCGGCACCAGCGATATGATGGGTTCGCCGCAGGTCTTTCTGCCTGCTTGAGTTCATACAACCCGCCACTGGCGCGCATATCGGGCCGTGAGGGCATGTTTTTCTGATTTTGGGGATGATCTTCACCCTATCAGGCGGGAACGGCCGCCATCAGCCCCTTGATCCCGACCAAGGCGACCATGCGCTTGATGTTGTAGGCCAGCACGTTCAGCGCCATCTCGGTGCGGACATTCTTCAGACGGCGCATCAGGAAATGGGTAGTGCCCATCCAGGCCTTGATCGTCCCGAAGGGATGCTCGACCGTGCTGCGGCGCAAAGTCATCGGATCATCGGCGCTGCGCAAGCGGTTGCGCATCTCGTCCACCAGATGCGCGTATTCCCTCCGGGTGACGCGGCGCTCCGTGCCCGTGGTGCAGCGTGACGTCACGGGACAGTGCTGGCATGCATTGGTCCAGTATCGACGGACCTGAAGCCCGTCTTCCTCGCGCGTGTATCGTCAGGTCAACTCATCCCCTGTCGGGCAGATATAGACATCGCGCGCGGCGTCATATTTGAAGCCGGCCTTCACATACATGCCCTTGCTGCGATTGCCAGAGGTTTCCGGGCGCGCCATGATCGAGAAGGACCACCCGAGCCTGTCGGTCGGGGCGCAATGCCACCTGCTGTCGATCTCGCGGTCATCGTTCTATTACGCGCCGCAGGGCGAAACGGCGATGAACCTTGAGCTCATGTTGCTGATCGACAAGCAGTTCCTGGATACCCCGTTCTATGGCGTGCGGCAGATGACGTGGCACCTGCAGAACGAGGGCCATGCTGTGAACCAGAAACGCATTCGGCGACTGATGCGCCGTAACCGGCCGATTGCTACCGCGGTGACCGGGCCTTGATGCGGGCGACGAGTTCTGCGTCATCGACGAAGTCGTCGA
>NZ_JBGQOG010000030.1:0-38043 GCF_052113705.1 Phaeovulum sp. W22_SRMD_FR3
GCTACCTCAGCCCGATGGAGTTCGAGGCCCGCGCTATGCTAGCTTAACCTGCTGTCCACGAAACCGGCAGCAGCTCACATCGGGCGGTTTTGTCTTCAGAACAGACATGAACCCCGGCTAATGTCGCCGCTCTATGTCCGACCTTATGTGAAGGTTCACAAGAACGATGACCGTGATGCGGAGGCCATTGCCGAAGCCGCGACGCGCCCGACGATGTCATTCGTCGCGATCAAATCGGAAGAGCAGCTCACCCGGTCGTGGAGAGATTCAACGCAAACTTCGGTCGCCAGAGACGGCCGGCCTGATCTCGCCTCTTTATGTCAGAAGTTGCAGGACTCGCTGATCTCGGCATCGAGAGCCTCGCCGCCCACGCCACCTCCGGCATGTAGGACAACAGGGCCGCGGGCGCCCTGCCCAATGGCCGTGTACATATGGCAACCTGGCGCATTTCATTCTGGATCCGCGGCAGGTGTCTGACTGCACTATACAATTCTGGGCGGGCGAATAGCGATCACGCCGACGTTGGGTGCCCCCACCATATACCCGACACCGACAGGCAAGCGTCTCTGGCGTTGCGGATTTACGCCCCGGTCGCAGTCACGCCCCAATCATGCACGATATTGCCTATTATCACTTGATGATTCACATATAACCCCGCATTTTAGCGCGAAGATGCATGATTCCGGAGGCGAAATGCACTATACCCTTCAAGAAAACGCGCGCGCGATCCTGTTGCCCGCTTTTGATACGCTCACACTCAGTGACGCGACCCGGCGCTTTTTGGACCAAGGTGGCGTGTCGATATTGTTGGGCGAAAGTCGCGCCGAATATGTCGCACGCGAGATGAGCGCGAGCCGACGCGCCTCGGAGACCGCGGCAGATATTCAGGCAGTTACCGAAGCCGCGCGCCAGCGTGCGGAGATGATGCTGACCTGCGTCGATCAGGAAATGGGGGGGATCAGCCGGCTGCATGGCCTCGTCCCCAGTTTCCCGGCGGCAGAAGCGCTGGCCGAGACGACAGATGTCGAGATCGAGCAACGCGCCGCTGCCATCGCCACGGCGGCGCGGGATCTCGGGGTGAATGCCTTTCTGGCACCGCTAGTCGATGTCCTGATCGGGCCAAACAGCTGGTTGCAGGGGCGGACCTGGTCGCAGGATCCCACCCGCGTCGGCGCGCTGTCGGCGGCCTATGTCCGGGGCGTGCAACGTGCCGGTGTCGCGGCCACCGTCAAGCACTTTCCGGGCTTTGGCACCACCACCGGCGACCCGGCGCTCGAGGCCACGGCGGTTAATCCACTGGATCTGGCCAGCCTCGAAGCGGCTTATCCGGCGTTTCGCGCCCCGATCTCCGCAGGCAGTGAGATGGTGATGGTGGGGCCTGCGATCGTTCAGGCGCTCGACCCCGAGCGCGCGGCGTTGCGCTCTGCCGAGATCATTGCGCTGTTGCGCGAAGGGTTCGGGTTCACCGGGGTGGTCATGGCCGACGATCTCGATTCAAGCGCGACCATGCGCGGAGATCCGGTGCCACAGGTGGCGATCGAGGCGCTGGCCGCGGGCTGCGATTACCTGCTGCTGGCCGATGTCGGCAATCAGCTCGACGAGGTGGCCGCAGCAATCGTCGCTGCGGCGGAAGCGGGCGTCATCTCGGCAGAGGCCCTGGCGGCATCCGCGGCGCGGGTGCGTGATCTGGCGCTGCGCTATGCGGCCTGAACGCAGGAATCAATCCCGCGATGTCACGGCTGGAAGCCCATCGACAGCCCAGCTATGGTGCCGCCATGTCTGACACACCCGATCTTCCCTTGCTTCGCCGACAGCGGATTGCCGGACGCCTGCGCCGGGGCGAGGCCGTGACCTCGATCGCTCTGGCGCAGGAATTTCAGGTCTCGGAAGATGCGATCCGCCGCGATCTGCGCGGGCTTGCCGCGGATGGGATCTGCCAGCGGGTCTATGGCGGCGCGCTGCCGCTCACGTACAGGGCGGCGGAGGCGACCGGGCCTGTCGTGGCGGATCGGCCCGTTTCCGAACGGCTAACCGAAGATCTGGCGGCAAAGCGCGCGCTGGCGGCGGCGGCCTGCGATCTGATCCGTCCCGGTCAGACGCTGTTCTTGGATAATGGCAGCACCATTCGCGAACTCGCGCAGCTTTTGCCTCGTGACAGCGGCTTGCGGGTCGTCACCAATTCGGTGCCGGTCGCGGCGGCGCTGATGGCGCGCGAAGACCTTTGGCTCTATCTGATCGGCGGAGTGCTGCGTCCGCGGGTGGGCGGCGCGGTCGATCAACGGGCGCGGGCCGAACTTGGGCGCTTTCACTTCGACCTGTGCTTTTTGGGCGCCTGCGCGATGACCGCGCAAGACGGGTTGATGGGGATCGACATGGATGATGTCGATTTCAAGCGCGCCTTGCTGGTGCAAAGTGCCGCAAGCGTCTTGATGATGACCAATGCCAAGCTCGGAAGCCGCGCGCCCTTTGCCATAGCGCCGCTTTCGGCGGTTTCGCATTATATTCTGGAGCCCGGAGCGCCGACGGCAGAGATAAATGCCGTACGCGAGGCCGGTTCCCAACTGATCGAGGCCACCGCCGTCTTGATCCCCTGACACCCGCGCCAGCGGCAATGTCCCGATTCATTTTTCATCATGACCATTCGGAGATTGATTTTGGCACAGATGACCGACGCCGCCCGGCAGCGCCTGGCACTTTCGGGTTGCTACCTCGCCGGGGGCATCGGGATCGGTGCCTGGGCCGCCAACCTGCCAGCTCTGGGTCGACAGACCGCGGTGTCAGATGGTGAGATCGGTATCATCTTGCTGTTTTTCGCGGTCGGGGCGATCCTGGCGATGTTGAACGGGCCCCGCCTGTTGCGACGGATCCGGGCGGGACAGACAGCGGCCCTGGCAGCCATTCTCTATGGCGTCTGTATTGCCAGCGCGGGCGCGCTGACCTCAATGACCACGGCGATCTTGCTTGCACTGTGCTGCGGCCTGACCTTTGGCACGCTCGATGTGTCGATGAACAGCGAAGCCGCCCAACTCGAGGCAAAGATCGGCCGCGCGATCATGTCCTCGTTGCATGCGCTGTTCAGTGTCGGCACGCTGGCGGCCTCGATCGTCTATGCGCTGCTGGCCAGCGCCGGGATCAGCGGCGGCGCCGCCCTTCTGGGGATCGGCCTCTCCATCTTGCTCACAGCACTTATTGCGTTGCGCGGCATGGACCCGGGAATATTCATGAATCCCAAGGCTTCGACGGCAACCACGATCAATGGGGCCAATGAAGCTTCCGTCCCGCAAAATGGCGGCTCCGTTGCCAGCTTCGGTCGGGTGCTGCTATTGGGTGGCATGGCATTTCTCGCGTTTTTTGCCGAGGGCGCCATTATGGACTGGACCGCAATCTATCTGGTGCGCGCAGCAGACGCGACGGAAAGCACCGGAGCTTTCGGCTTTGCGGCTTTTGCCGGGTTGATGACGCTGGGTCGGATCGTCGGCGACCGCGCCGGTCGGGTCTTTGGGACGGTGACCCTGTGCGGCGTCGGGGCCGCGACAGTCGCACTGGCCTTTGCGCTGGCGCTGGCGGCGCCGCAGATTTGGGTGATCATTCCGGCGGTGGCCCTCTGCGGTCTGGGCATTGCCAATGTGATCCCGCTGATCTTTTCGGCAGCGGGGCGTTTCAGCACAGCCGATCATGGCCGCGCTATGTCCCGCGTATTGACCATGGGCTATGCCGGGATCCTGATGGGGCCGGCTTTCATCGGCTTCGTCGCCGAGATCGCCTCGCTGCGGATCAGTCTGGGGCTGGTGGTGCTGGCAATGGCGGTGGTTGGCTTCTGCGCCCGGCTATTGCGCTAAGCGCCCTGTGCAAAAAGGGCAGCGCGGCTGTTGCCTGCGCAGCCCTTGCTCGGCGGTCTGTGGCGCGTGAGATCAGGCCGCGCGGATTAGATCCGCGGCCTTTTCCCCGATCATGATGCAAACCGCATTCGGATTGCCCGAAATAAGCGTCGGCATCACCGAGGCGTCGGCGACCCGCAATCCGTCGACACCGCGCACCCGCAACTGCGGATCGACCACGGCGCCCTCATCCCCGCCCATGCGACAGGTGCCCGCCGGATGCAGCGCAGCATGCGCCTCGGTCTGACAGAACCGACGGAACCCCTCGCGGGTGGCAAGATCATCGGTCGGGGTTTGGCGGCGTGCGATGTAACGGCGCATCTCGGGCTGCTCCATCACTTCCATCGCAAACAGCCCCCCTTCGACCACGGCATCCAGATCGTAGCTCTCCCCGAAATAATTCGGGATCACTCGCGGGAAATCCGCCGGATTGGCACTGTTCAGCAGCACCTCTCCGCGTGAGCGCGGCCGGATCTGGCCGAGGTTCACCGTGCAGCCATTGCCGCCCGGCACTGCCTCGACCCCCTCTTCGACCCCGGCACCGACCACCATGAAATACTGGACATCCGGCACCGGCTCGGACCGGTTGCCCCACCAGAAGCCGCCGCCCTCGATCAGGTTCGACGAGGCTGGACCACCGCGGAACAGCGCATATTCCAACCCGGCCAAGGCCTTCCAATGCAGCTTCTTGTACTTGTCATAGCTGTGCGGGCCATTGAGTTCATAGACCAGCGAAATCTCGATATGGTCCTGCAGGTTCTGACCAACGCCCGGCAGATCGGCCAGCACCGGGATCCCCTGTTCGCCCAGATGCGCCGCAGGGCCAAGGCCCGAGAGCATCATCAATTTCGGCGTGGCGATTGCCCCGGCCGAGAGGATCACCTCCTGCCGGGCGCGCAGCGTGCGGCTGCGTTTGCCATCCAGATATTCAACGCCGACCGCCCGGCCCTTTTCGATCAGGATCCGCGTCACCTTGGCGTCGGTCTTGACCGAGAGGTGCGGACGTTTGCGCGCGGGCCAGATATAGGCGACCGAGGCACTGCTGCGCCGCCGATTGCGCGCGGTGATCTGGTACAGCCCGCAGCCCGCCTGATCCCCCGAGTTGAAATCCGGGTTCAACGGCATCCCGGCCTGCTGACAGGCACGCAGCCAGGCGCGGGTCAGCGGATGGATATGGTCGATATCCGAGACGCCAAGCGGGCCGCCGGTCGCATGGACCTCGTTGCAAAAGCGGTTGTTGTCTTCGGCCTTGCGGAAATACGGCAGCACATCGGCATACCCCCAGCCGGTCGCGCCCTGCGCTTCCCATTCGGCATAATCCAGCGGATTGCCGCGGATATAGATCATCGCATTGACCGAACTGCCGCCGCCCAGCACATTGGCTTGAACCATCGTCGGTTGCTCTGCGCGCGTCTGCGCCGCGGTCGGCTCCCAGGGAAAGCGGCTCAGCAACCCGCCCTGCGCGGTCTTGTAGTAGGCGCCGGGGATATGAATGTAGGGATTGAGGTCGCGCGGCCCGGCTTCGAGAAGCGCCACGCTGCAAGACGGGTCTTCGGACAGACGCGCGGCGACCACGCAGCCCGTCGAGCCCCCTCCGACCACGATATAGTCAACCTCTTCCATGCGCCGCCTCCGGTCCGTTCAAACTTGCAGAGCGCAGAATATCATTCGGCCCGCGCCCCCCGAACTGCGCGACGGTGAAATTTCTGACGCGAAGTGACGCAGTATTTGCGAAAATTTACAGTGCGATTTCGTGCATTTAACAAGGGGCCATAGCTCTGCGACCGGAGGGATCATGGACGACCACAAGATCTGTTATCATGCGCTGGTCTCGAAGGACGCACCGCATGCAATTGACCTCGAAATCATGCGCGCGGGCGGTTTCGCGGGGATCGAGGCGAATATCGGCAAGATGCGCGCCTATCTGCAGGCCGGGCATAGGGAGGCCGAACTGGCCGCTCTGATGCAAGACATCTATGTGCCGGGCGCCGGGTTCTTGCTTGATATCGAGCGTCAGGGCGCGGATCAGGCAGCCTTGCTGCGCGAGGCAGAAGACATGTTCCACATCGCCAAGCTTGCCGGCGCCGAAGGCGTGCAGGTTCTGACCGGCCCAGTGCAGGTGGCCGCGGTTGAGGCCCATGCCCGTGGGGAAACGAGCCCGTTTTACGCGGGGTTGTTGCATCTGCCCAAAGCAGAACAGCTGCGCCTGACGGCTGCGAATTTCGCGACCCTCGCCGATATGGCGAAAGAACAGGGGCTGCTGCTCTATCTTGAAGCCCTGGCCTGGACGCCGCTGAACCGTCTGGCCGATCAGGTGGCGCTGATCGATGCGGCGGGGCGCGACAACCTGCGGCTGGTGGTCGACTTCTGGCATTGCTACGCCTCGGGCGATGCGCCCGAAGAAGTGGCGCGGCTGCCCAAAGAGCTAATCCATGGCGTGCATGTCTGCGACTCGCTGACCCATGACTGCGGCATCCCCAACGAAGCAGTGTTGCGCGATGTGCCGACCGGCGCCGGTGTGCTCAATCTAATGGAATGGGTCGATGCGGTAAAATCCACCGGCTATGTCGGCTGGTGGAGCTGCGAGCTGTTCTGCCGTCGTCAGCAACAGGAAAACAGCTTTGACGTGGCGCGCACGCTCAAGGACTTAATGGAGCGGCTGGTGCGGGGATAAGCCGCGACCATCGCAGCGAAGGCGCTGGCCAAAGCGGACAGGGCCCGACCGAAGGGTCGGGCCCTATGGCTGTCATCAAAGGAAGAGTCGCAATGATCCGCAGGATCAGGAGCGCAAGCGGTTCAGGTCGAACAAACGATCAACCTCGGCCGGGGTGAAACCCGCCTCGCCCAGAAGCAGACTGCGCAGGCTGGCCCCGGTCAGAGCGGCACGCGCGATCTCGGCCGCGCGATCATGGCCCAGCCGCGGCACCAGCATCGGGATCAGCGCGGTGCTCGCGGTCAAATGGTTGACGCAGGTGTCGCGATCAACGGTGATCCCTTCGACACAGCGCGATTTCAACAATTGCGCGCTGTTTTCCAGCATCTGCACATTGGTGATCAGGATATAGGCCATCAACGGTTCAAAGGCGTTGAGCTGCAATTGCCCCGCCTCGGCGGCCATCGCTACCGAGGCATCGGTACCAAAGACGTAAAATGCCACCTGATTGACCATTTCCGGGATCACCGGGTTGACCTTGCCGGGCATCTGTGACGATCCGGGCTGCACCGAGGGCAAGCCGATTTCGCCCAGACCGCCGCGCGGGCCACTGGACAGGAGCCGCAGATCGCTGGCGATTTTCGACAAGGTGAGCGCCAACCGCCGCAGCAGGGACGAATAACGCACCAGCGGCGCCACATTCCAGGCCGCGGCATGCAAGTTCACCGGGCGCCGCAGGGGCAGATCGGTCAGCGCGCTCAATTCTTCGATCGCCAAACGGGTAAAGGCACCGCTGACCGCGAAATGCGTACCCGCCACCGCGCTGCCAAGATTGATCGCCAGCAGATCGGCCGCTGCGGCATCGACGCCTTCGACCTCGGTGCGCAGCGCATCGGCGAAGGCCTCGAATTCCTGGCCCAGCGTCATCGGCACCGCATCCTGCAAATGGGTGCGCCCGAGCTTCAGCACATCAGAGAAGTCGCGCGCCTTGTCGGAAAAGGCATCGGCAAGACTGCGCAGCGCCGTCTTCAGCGGTCCGGTCTGCTGCAAGAGCGCCACCCGCAGCGCCGTTGCATGCACATCGCTGGTGGATTGCGACAGGTTCACATCGCCGATCGGATGCAGATGATCATAGGCCCCGCAGGCATGGCCCATCAGTTCAAGCGCGCGATTGGCGATCACCTCGTTCATGTTCATATGCAATGAGGTGCCGCCGCCGCCCTGAAACACATCCACCGGGAAATGCGCCGCATGCTGACCCGAGATCAATTCGTCACAGATCCGGCCAATGATCTCGGCCTTGCCGGCATCAAGCAGATTGAGCCGGGCATTGGCGCGGGCCGCCGCCTTCTTGACCTGCGCCATCGCGGCCACCATCGGCGCGAGATTGGCATAGCGAATGCCCGAGACCGGGAAGTTTTCGGTCGCGCGCAGGGTCTGGATGCCGAAAAGCGCATCATAGGGCAAACGGCGCTCCCCCAGAGCATCGGTTTCAATGCGGCTAAACACGGGATCGGGCATGGCAGGACCGGAAGATGTGAGGAGGCGGGCCCGGTACAATCCGGGCCCGCAGGGTCGTCAGGCGATCGGATGCAGTTCCACCGCCAGCCAGACCGAATCGGTCTGCGCGTAGTAGCGGTGCCAGGGGTAGGTCCACTTGTTCGCGCCGGTAACCCGACAGAACGGGTCATGTGAATAGCCGATCGGCATCAGCACGTCTTCGTACAGAGTCGCCGCGTCGCGCTCGTGGAATTTCTGCATCCGCCCCAGACCGTGGATCTGAGTATGGGTTTCCAGGAACGGATGCTCGTTATGGATAAAGCAATCGGTATCACCCGGCGACCACCACAGGTTCAACTTCAGCTCAAACTCTTGCGGTGCTTCGGGATTGCGGCGTTCATTGGTGAACACATAGGGGTCGGTGACCACCGTGCCGATGCTGTCCTGCGCCGAGATGAACAGCGGCGTGTCGCGCGGAAAGCTTTTGATCCGGTTGCCAAGCCAGTCCCAGCCCCGGAACATGCAACCGCCGAGGTTGGTCGGCTCGACCACCTTGATCAGTGCGGCGCGGTCGGCACGGGCAATTGTCCCCCCCTTGAGCCAGATCGATTTCCAGGCGGGCACGATGGTCGGATGGTCGGTGCCGGTGATCATAGGCTCGGGGCCGAGATTGACCACGACGGCATCATCTACCGCCAGATCTTGCACGTTTTCGACCAGTTGCGCCCGAATGAAGGAATCGGCGAAGGCGAGATCGCGAGTTTTGTTTTGCATGGGAGGGGGGCCTGTTGTTGAACTGCCCCCAGATCACCACGGTTTCCCGACGCAAACCATTGCGCGAGGCGATCAATTCTGACGCAAACTGACGCAAAATTGCCCGGATATTAGACCGGCTTGATCATGTCCGGGCTATCCCCCAGATATTCGCGCACCTCACGCGGAATCGTGCTGTCGTTCATGTCGAGCGTCGCCGTGCTTTCCAGCTCGGCCCGTCGCAACAGCCCCGGACGCCGGTAATGCAGCGCTGCCCGGGTCGAAAAGGGCTGGCGGAACATCGTCGCGGCTACGCCACTGACCACACCGAACATGAAGCGCTTCGAATTGCGCTGTACCGAGGAAAAGATCCCGAAAGTCAGCTCGTTCCGCTGAACCGATTCAAAATCGATGCAGAACACGCGATCGGCGATCGGAAAGGTGAAACCGTGATACTTGAAAATATACTCGGTCTTGTTCGGGTTATCGTAGCTGGGAAAGCGTTCGATGTAATAGTGGTTCAGAAAATCGCCGTTCCGGAACACGCAAAACGCCGATCGCAGAATCCGCCGGGCGTAGATCGAGGAATATTGGTATCGATCATAACAGCCGACAAACTCTTCCGAGTCCATCTTGTTGGCGACCGTCACCGTATCCAGAAACCGCGCCACCTGCGGCGCGCGGCGCAGATGGTCGAGCGCGTCGAAGTAATTGCCCTCGACCAATGCGCGGAAATGGTCATGTTCGGCAAAAAGCAGTTCGACCCCGACCCCGAAGTAATTCGCGATCACCCGGATATTGCCCGGCGAGGGCATGTGCCGCCCCGACAGATATTTGTTGAATTGCTGGCGGTTGATCCCCACCTTGCGGCATACCTGCGAGATCGACCCCTGGCGGTCGACCATGAGCCGCAGGTTGGCGGCAAAATTCATCTGGCGCGCCGTCAAGGCATCTTCGGGTTCATTCAGGGACATCGTCACACCTTCGCATGCAGTGCTTCACATTGCGTCACAACTCTCATCTATGCGTAATTGTTTCGCTTCGGTCAAGACGGCATCATCACCCCATCAAAGCCTAATTGGCGCCGCCTAGATGGGGCGCCGGGAATCGAACGGGGATAGCAATGAAACTCACTGGCGGACAGGTCGTGGCGCAGGCGCTCAAGGAATACGGCGTCGAATATGTGGCAGGGGTGCCGGGGCATGGCATCTGGTCGCTGTTCGATGCCTTCTTGCAAGAAGGCTCAGAAATTCCTTTCATCCAGGTGATGCACGAGCAGAGCGCCGTCCACATGGCCGACGGCTACTGGCGTGCCTCCGGCAAGCCGATGGCCTGCTCGACCTCGGTCGGACCGGGCGCCACCAATACGATCATCGGTCTGGCCACCGCCTATACCGACTCGACCGGCGTCTTCTATGTCTCGGGCTCGCCCCAGACCTACATGCACGGCCATGGCACCATGCAGGAGATCGAGCGCCAGCAGGACAACGCCTTCCTGCGCATCACCGAACAGGTGACCAAGCGCGCCTGGGCGGCGAATTCGGTTGCCGTTCTGCCGACGATCATGCACCGCGCATTCAATGAAATGCTGACCGGCCGGCCGGGCCCGGTACATGTCGAAGTGCCGATGGATGTGCAGGTCGAAGCCGCTGACGTCGTGATCCATCCGCTGGAAAAGCGCATGCCGACCGGCATCGCCTACCCGGATCCCGCCGCGATCGCCGCTGCCGCCAAGGTGCTGCTGACCGCCAAGCGTCCGGTCATCGTGGCCGGCGGCGGTGCGATCACCGCGAACGCCTCGGCCGAGCTGACCGCGCTGGCCGAAAAGCTGGGCGCTGCCGTCTCGATCACCTGGAACGGCAAGGGCGCCATCGCCGAGGACAATGACCTGTTCATCGGCGCCGTCGGCCAGACCGGCACCACCTGCGGCAATGAGATCACCGCCTCGGCCGATGTCGTCATCTCGGTCGGCTGCCGCTTCACCGACTGGTCGGCCTCGTCCTATGCCAAGGGCGTGTCGTTCAGCTTCCCGCCGGGCCGGCTGATCCACATCGACCTCGACCCGCGCGAGATTGGCAAGACCTACCCGACCGAAGTGGGCATCGTCGCCGACGCCAAGATCGCGTTGGGGCAGATTCTGGCCGCGATCAGCGACGAGGACGCCGCCGCGCTGCGCGTCGGCAATGCCGCCTTCCACGCCGATATCGCCAAGGCCAAGGCCGACTGGCGCGCCAAGGTCGAGCCGCGCGAGACCAGCACCGAGACGCCTTTCACCTCGCAGCGTCCGCTGGTCGCCCTGCGCAAGGTCCTGCCGCGTGACGGCATCGTCGTGGTCGGTTCGGGCAACACCCAAGGTGCCGTGAAGCAGAGCTTCCCGGTCTACGAACCCCGCACCCACCTGACCTCGGGCTCGTTCTCGCCGATGGGCTGGGCGGTTCCGGCGGCGATGGGCGCCAAGCTCGCCTGCCCCGAGAAGAAGGTCGTGGCCATCGTCGGCGACGGCGACTTCATGATGAGCCTGCCGGAAATGGGCACCGCCGTGATGAACGGCATCAACGTGGTCTTCCTGGTCCTGAACAACCAGGGCTACATGTCGATCCGCGGTGGTCAGCGCAAGTTCACCGGGCGTCACATCGCCTCGGAATTCAACCACCACGCCGGCAACGGCGAGCCCTACTCGGCCGACATCGCCGCCACCGCGCGCGCCTTTGGCCTGCAGGCCTGGAAGGTTGAAAAGAACGAGGATCTGGAAGCGAGCCTCAAAGCCGCGCTCAACACCGATGGCCCGACCCTGGTCGAAGTGATCGTGTCGCGCGATGCGGCAGGCCCCTTTGCCACCGGCTGGTGGGATTTCCCGTCGCCCGCCTATTACGAAAAGGAACAGGCGGCCTATGCCGAGATGCGTGCGAAAGAACAGCACCTCTGACCACCGACCCGGATCATCGTCCCTGACCGGGCAGCGATGACCGGCGCGGGGGCGCTCTCAGGGAACCCATCGGATCCAGGCGGCGCCCCCAACCCCTCTTTTCCGTTTTCCACTGTGGCGGTGCGCAAGCCGAACCGCCCAACAGGACAGATTTGCCATGATCCGGCATGTAAAGACCGCACGGCTGCACCAGGGCAGCCAGACCGCCCCCGAGGTAACCACCGCCGTCGAGGCCCTGCTGGCGCAGGTCGCCGAGGGCGGCGACCGCGCGATCCGCGACCTCAGCATCCGTTTCGACGGGCTGGATCGCGACAGCTATCGCCTGACCGATGCCGAAATTCGCAACTGCGTCGACGGGCTGACCCGGCAAGATCGCATCGATCTTGATTTCGCTCAGGATCAGGTTCGCAACTTCGCCCAGGCGCAACGCGACACGATGCTCGACCTTGAGGTCGAGACGCTGCCCGGCGTGGTTCTGGGCCATCGGAATGTGCCGATCGCCAATGTCGGCTGCTATGTCCCCGGTGGCAAATACCCGTTGCTGGCCTCGGCGCATATGACCGTGCTGACCGCCAAGGTGGCGGGCTGCAAGCGGGTGATCACCTGCGCCCCGCCGTTCAAGGGGCAGATCGCTGAAAAGATCGTCGCGGCACAGCATCTAGCGGGTGCTGACGAGATTTACGTGCTGGGCGGCGTTCAGGCGATTGCCGCGATGGGCAACGGCACCGAGACGATTGATCCGGTCGACATGCTGGCCGGTCCCGGCAATGCCTATGTCGCCGAAGCCAAGCGGCTGCTGTTTGGCAAGGTCGGCATCGATCTGTTCGCCGGCCCGACCGAGACCCTGGTGATCGCCGATGAGACCGTCGACGGCGAGATCTGCGCCACCGATCTTCTGGGGCAGGCCGAACATGGCACCAATTCGCCCGCGGTGATGATCACCAATTCCGAAAAACTGGCCAAAGATACCCTGTCCGAGATCGACCGCCTGCTGGACATCCTGCCCACCGCCGCAATCGCGCGGCAGGCATGGGAGGATTTCGGCGAAATCATTCTGTGCGACACCCGCGAGGAAATGGTCGCCGAAGCCGACCGCATCGCCTCGGAACATGTGCAGGTGATGACCGCGGATCCGGATTATTTCCTGAACAACATGACCAACTATGGCGCGTTGTTCCTGGGCGCGCGCACCAATGTCGCCTTTGGCGACAAGGTGATCGGCACCAACCACACGCTGCCCACCTTGAAGGCGGCGCGCTATACTGGCGGCCTCTGGGTCGGCAAGTTTCTCAAGACCTGCACCTACCAGCGGATCCTCACCGATGAGGCCTCGGCCCTGATCGGCGCCTATGGGTCGCGCCTGTGCCACATGGAAGGCTTCGTCGGCCACGCCGAACAGGCCAATATTCGCGTCCGGCGCTTCGGGGGGCGCAATGTTCCCTATGGCGCCGCTGCCGCGCCGCAATAAGCCACTCCGCCCCCGCCCGGGCGGGGGCGCCACTTGATCCGCAACAGGGAGATAAAAAATGAAACTCAAGACATTGCTTGCCGCGACGGTTGCCTTGATGCCGCTGGCGGCTGCCGCGCAGGACAAGGGCACGATCGAGGGCATCCACCATTGGGTGTCCGAGAGCGAGGTCAAGGCGCTGAACGTCATCCTCGATGGGTTGAAGACCCGCGGCTATGCCTGGCAAGACAGCGCGGTGGGTGGCATGTCCGGCGCCAATGCGCAGCAGGCGCTGCGGACCCGGCTCGCAGCGGGCAATCCGCCGGGCGCGATGCAGTTCCTGGGCTGGGAAGGCATCGACTGGGCGAATGAAGGCGTACTGCGCAATCTGAACGATCTGGCCGCCGCCGGCGGCTGGGAAGCGGCGATCGCGCCGCAGGTGCTCCCCTTCATCAAGAATGGCGACGATTTCATCGCCGCCCCGATCAACATGCACCGTCAGAACTGGGTTTGGGCAAACAAGGCGGTCTTCGACAAGGCCGGGATCGACCAGCCGACCTCCTGGGACGAGCTGATCGCCGATGGCGACAAGCTGCGCGCCGCTGGCGTGATCCCGCTGGCGATGGGGGATGAGCCCTGGCAGATCCAGCTGATCTTCGACTCGCTCGTCGTCGACCTCTACGGCCCCGATTTCTACCGCAAGGCGCTGATCGAACTGGACGATGCCGCGCTGTCCGGCCCCGAAATGAAGGGCGTCTTCGACAAGCTGCGTCAGGTCCGCGGTCTGGTCGATGACGGCTTCAACGGCCGCGACTGGGCCGTCGCAACCGGTATGGTGATCAATGGCGAAGCCGCGATGCAGGTGATGGGCGACTGGGCCAAGGGCGAGTTCCAAGCCAAGGGCATGACCCCCGGCACCGACTTCCTCTGCTTTGCTACCCCCTCCGCCGAAACCTCGTTCCTCTTCGTGATCGACACCTTCGGGATGTTCGCGGTCAAGGATCAGTCGGTGACAGATGCACAGACGGCGCTTGCCGAAACGATCATGGACCCGCAGATCCAGCGCGATTTCAACCTGATCAAAGGTTCGATCCCGGCGCGGATCGATGTGCCGGTGAACGATTTCGACGCCTGCGCCCAGAAAGGCTATGACGAACGTGCCGCCGCGATCACCAGCGGTGCCATGCTCGGTGCGCTGACCCATGGCTTTGCCAGCCAACCGCAATTCGCTTCGGTTTTCGGCGATGTCGCGGCGCAGTTCTTCGTGACCGACATGTCCTCGGAGGACGCGGTGCAGATGCTGGTCGACGGCATCAACAACGCCCGCTGACCTCCCGGCGGTGCCGCCGGGGCTCCTCTTCCCCGGCCCCGGCGGCACCGCCCTCGACCCAGATGCGTGCGCAAGGAAAACGCCATGTCACGACCCAAACCCCTTTCTGACCGGCTGGCGCAGTGGCTGCCTAGACTCGTTCTTACCCCCAGCCTGCTAGTCATCCTTGTCGGCGTGTATCTGTTCATCGCCTGGACTGGCTGGATCTCGATGTCGTCGTCAAAGATGGTCCCGGCATATGATTTCGTCGGGCTCGAGCAATATGCCCGGCTCTGGGCAACGCCGCGCTGGCATACGGCAGTGGCCAACCTCTTCATCTTCTCGGCGCTATTTTTGGCCGTGGCGGTGGTGATCGGCCTGTTCATGGCGATCCTGCTGGACCAGAACATTCGGGCCGAGGGAGCGCTGCGCGCGATCTATCTCTATCCGATGGCGCTGTCCTTCATCGTCACCGGCACCGCCTGGAAATGGATCCTCAGCCCGGCGCTCGGGATCCAGAAGGTGGTGAACGACCTCGGCTGGGCCAGTTTCGTCTTCGACTGGATCACCAAACCCGATTTCGCGATCTACACGATCGTCATCGCCGCGGTCTGGCAATCCTCGGGCTTTGCCATGGCGATCTTCCTCGCGGGTCTGCGCGGCATCGACAATTCGATCATCAAGGCCGCGCAGATTGAGGGCGCGACCCTGCCGCGGATCTACATGCAGATCATCGTGCCGATGCTGCGTCCCGCCTTTATGTCGGTGATCGTGTTGCTGAGCTATATCGCGATCAAGAACTTCGATCTGGTGCTGGCGATGACCAATGGCGGGCCGGGCAATGCGACCGAAGTTCCCTCGACCTTCATGTTCCAGGCGACGTTCCGCCGCAACCAGATGGGCGTCGGCGCAGCCAGCGCGATGATGATGCTGATGACGGTTGCCGCGATCATCATCCCCTATCTCTACTCCGAGCTAAAGGAGAGCCGTCATGGCCATTGAACACGGCTCTGCCACCCGCGCGCGGCGTATCGGCCGCACCGTGATTTATGCCTGCCTAGTGTTCATTGCGGCGCTTTATCTGATGCCGCTCTGGGTGATGATCACCACCTCGGTGAAATCGCTCGACGAGATCTACGGCGGCTCGTTCATCGGTCTGCCGAAGGTCATCACCTTCGAGGCCTGGGCGAAAGCCTGGGGGCAGGCCTGCATCGGCACTGCCTGCACCGGGCTGAAGCCCTATTTCATCAACTCGATCCTGATGGTGATCCCGGCGGTTCTGCTGTCGAGCGGGATCGGGGCGGTCAATGGCTACGTGCTGTCGAAATGGCGCTTTCCCGGGTCGAACTTTATCTTCGGGCTGATACTTTTTGGCTGCTTCCTGCCATTTCAGGCGGTGATACTGCCGATGGCGCAGGTGCTGGGTCGGCTGGGCCTCTCGGGAACGATCCCGGGGCTGGTATTGGTGCATACGGTTTATGGCATCTGCTTCACCACGCTGTTCTTCCGCAACTACTTCATCACCATCCCGGACGAGCTGACCAAGGCCGCCCAGATCGATGGCGCCGGGTTCTTCCGGATCTTCTTTTCGATCATGCTGCCCGCGGCGCTGCCGATCATCGTCGTGTCCTGCATCTGGCAGTTCACCCAGATCTGGAACGACTTCCTGTTCGGGGTTTCGTTCACCGCCGGGGACAGTTCGCCGATCACCGTGGCCCTGAACAACATCGTCAACGTCACCATGGGGCGCAAGCAATATAACGTGGACATGGCCGCCGCCATGATCGCCGCCCTGCCCACCCTTATCGTCTATGTCGTCGCGGGCCGCTATTTTGTGCGCGGTCTGACGGCCGGCGCTGTGAAAGGCTGACCGCCATGTCTACTCTTGAAATCGACCGTGTTCGCAAATCCTACGGTTCCGTCGAGATCCTCAAGGAAGTGAGCATTTCCATCGGCGCGGGGGATTTCCTCGTGCTGCTTGGGCCCTCGGGTTGCGGAAAATCCACCCTGCTCAGCATGATCGCCGGTTTGGAGGGAGTCACCGCAGGCGAGATCCGCATCGGCGGCGAGATCGTCAATGACCGCTCTCCCAAGAACCGCGACATCGCCATGGTGTTCCAGTCCTACGCGCTCTACCCGACGATGACGGTGCGCGAGAACATCGAATTCGGCATGAAGATCCGCGGCATCGCCGCCGCCGAGCGCAACCGCGCCACCGCCGCCGCGGCGGAGATGCTGCAGATCACCCATCTGCTGGATCGCAAGCCCTCGCAGCTTTCGGGCGGGCAACGGCAGCGGGTGGCGATGGGCCGCGCCATCGTCCGGCAGCCGAAACTGTTCCTGTTTGACGAGCCGTTGTCGAACCTCGATGCGAAGCTTCGTGTCGATATGCGCACCGAGATCAAGCGTCTGCACGCGCGTCTGGGCACCACCATCGTCTATGTGACGCATGACCAGATCGAGGCGATGACCCTGGCGACCCGCGTCGCGGTGATGAAGGACGGCATCGTGCAGCACCTTGCCGACCCGCAGACGGTCTATGACCGCCCGGCCAATGTCTATGTGGCCCGCTTCGTCGGATCGCCGTCGATGAACATCATCCCCGGCCGGTTGACGGTGGTGGGCGGCGCCCCGGTGGTCGAGATCACGCAGGCCGACGGCACGGAAGCCCGCCTGCCGGGCGTCGCGCTCAGCGCCGAGGCGCTGCGCCGCTATGATGGCAAGCCGGTCTTCGTCGGCATCCGTCCCGAAGCCTTCTCGATCGGCGATGCGGCGGCCGCAGGCGTCGAGGTCGGGATCGATGTCGTCGAACCGACCGGCCCCGATACGCTGGCGATGTTCTCGCTGAATGGTGCCGAGGTGACCGCGCGTCTGGCGCCGCAAGCGGTGGATGCCGGGCAGAAGGTGCGGCTCACCGTGGATGTCGCCAAGGTCGTGCTCTTTGATCGCGACAGCGAAACCCGGATTGACTGACAGCATGAGCGACCTGACCGCCGATGTCGTCATCATAGGGTCCGGGATCGGCGGTGGCACCATGGCTTCGGCCCTGGCCGCCACCGGCCGCCGCATCCTGGTTCTGGAACGGGGCGAGCATTTGCCCGACAGCCCCGAAGCGCGCGACGATGTCGCGATCTTCGAAAAGGGTGTCTATCGATCGTCCGAGGCATGGATCGGCACCGATGGTGCCCGTTTCCTGCCCGGAAATTATTACTATGTCGGGGGGAATTCAAAATTCTACGGCGCGGTAATGTATCGCTACCGCGCCGAGGATTTTACGCCGCGCCCGCATCTGGAGGGAACCTCGCCGGGCTGGCCGATGGCATATGCGGCGTTGGCCCCCTGGTATGACCGGGCCGAGGCGCTGTTCCGCGTCTGCGGCACCGCGGGTCAGGATCCAAGCGACCCGCCGCGTTCGGGGCCGTTTCCGCATCCGGCGGTGCCGGATGAACCTGCCTTGCAGAAGGTGCGGGCACGACTGACCAAGGCCGGGGTAACGCCGTCGAGCCTGCCGCTGGCCATCGATCTTCCGGCTTGGCTCGCGCGCGGGCAGACCGGATGGGATGCATTCCCCAATACCGGCGGCGCGGGCAAGATCGACGCTGAAGTCGGGCCGCTGGCCGCGGCATTGCGGCACCCCAATGTGCAGCTGCGCACCGGTGCCAGAGTGGTCCGGCTCGAAACCGATGCCGAGGGCGGCCGCATTCTGGCCGCGGTCGTGCAGGGGCCGAGAGGCGAGGAACGGGTTACCGCGCTGCATTTCGTGGTGGCCGCCGGGGCGGTGCAGACCGCGGCGCTGTTGCTCCGCTCGGCCAATGCGGCGCATCCGACCGGGCTGGCGAATGGATCCGACCAGCTGGGCCGGAATTTCATGAACCACAACACCAGCGCGCTGATCGCCGTCGATCCGCGGCTGAAGAATACGTCGGTCTATCAAAAGACGCTGTGCTTTAACGATTTTTACAACGACGATCCCAAAACCGGGGCCCCTCTGGGCAATGTCCAGCTTTTGGGCCGGATCACCGGCAATATCCTCAAGGCCCAGGTGCCCCTGCTGCCCAGGCCCCTGGCGCGGATGATCGCCGACCGGGCCTTTGGTTGGTTCCTGACCAGCGAGGATCTGCCAAACCCGTCCAGCCGGGTCATGGTGCGCGACGAGGATATTATCGTCGACTGGCAACGCTCGAACATGAAGGCGCATGCGGCGCTGATTGCGCGCGCCAAGGCGGTGATGCGGCGCGCCGGATTTCCGCTGGTTCTGGTCCGCACGTTTGGGCGCAAGACGACCTCGCATCAATGCGGTACGGCGCGGCTGGGAAACAACCCGGCGACCTCGGTGGTCGATCTCGATTGCCGCAGCCATCAGGTGCGCAATCTCTGGATCACCGATGCCTCCGTCCTACCGACCTCGGCCGCGGTCAATCCGGCCCTGACGATTGCGGCGCTGTCGCTGAAAGCCGGGCAGGCACTGGCCGCGGAGTTCACGGGAAATGGTTCCGGAACTGCGGCGACTGCGTTGGGTGACCGGATCGAAAATGCTTGATCGTGCGCAAATGTCCGACTTTCGGAGGTGGTCTGAGCACGGATGATGGGTTGCGTGGCCCCTGCTGGCGGCACCAATGTGCCCAAGGGATCCGGTCAAGATCAGGGGGACACCCATCATGAAACACGTCGCGATCTTCGGTGTTGACCTAGGAACCGGCGCCTTCAACTGCATGAAGCGACAGCAGGTGTCAACTGAGGTGCTCCCCATTCCTTGGACAGGATCTGGCGATTTTCAAGCTCTGATCCGCTCCGGCTGATCGGGTTGCGTTGCTTCGATTTGCAGTGAGTAGACCACTGCCGGTGGCTGTCCGCCAAGGGCTTTGTGCGGGCGGCGGTGATTGTAGAACTCCATCCATTTCCGGACACCCGCGCGGGCCTGTGACCCGCTCTCCCAGGCATGCAGATAAACGCACTCGTATTTCAACGTGCGCCACAGACGCTCGATGAAGATGTTGTCCAGATAGCGGCCCTTGCCATCCATTGAGATGCGGATGCCCGACCGCCGCAGGCGGTCTGTCCACGCAAACGACGTGAACTGAGATCCCTGATCGCTGTTCATGATGTCCGGCGGTCCGAACCGATAGATGGCCTCGTTCAGCCCCTCGACGCATAACTCCGCGTCCAGCGTGTTCGAGATCCGCCACGACAGAACCATGCGGGTGTGCCAGTCCATGATCGCCACCAGATAGAGGAATCCGCGGCGCATCGGCAGGTAGGTGATGTCCACGCACCAAACCTGATTTGGCCTGTCCACCCGCAGTCCACGAAACCGGCAGCAGCTCATTGTGCCCCTTCGCTGGCTTACTGGTGTTCGGCTTCTGATAGATCGGCATCAACCCCATCAGGCGCATGAGCCGACGGATGCGCTTCTCGTTCACCGCGTGGCCCTCGTTGCGCAGGTGCCACGTCATCTGGCGAACGCCGAAGAACGGCGTGTCGAGGAACTGCACGTCGATCAGCCGCATCAGCGCGAGGTTCTGCTCGGTCTCACCCTGCGGCGTGTAATAGAACGACGACCGGGGAATCGACAGCAGCGCGCACTGCTGACCGATCGACAAGTCCGAATGGTCACGTTCGATCATGGCGCGCCTCACTTCCCGCCCCAAGGCTTGAGCTTTCTTTCCAAAAAAGAGTTGGCCACCGCCAGCTCTCCGATCTTGGCATGCAGGTCCCTGACCTGGTCTTCATCGATGACTGGTGCCTTGCGGCTGCCTCGTTCAAAGACACCGGACGCGCCATCCAGCAGCGCACGTTTCCATTGGTTGATCATCGTCGGATGCACGCCGAACCGGCTCGCCAGCTCCGACACGGTCGACTCGCCTTTCAGCGCTTCCAGCGCCACCTTCGCCTTGAACTCAGGGGCATGCTGCTTTCGTTTCGACATCTTCGATCTCCTTCGTGGTGAAGATCAACAGACAGCAAATCAGAGCTTACGTCAGTGTCCAGTTTTCGGGGACCACCTCATAGCGGCGGTTTGGCGGGAAGGCAGTTCATCCCATTAGCTCAGAGGTTGGCTGAGATATTGTGGCTGTGTTGCGCAACGCGCCGCCTGATGATGCCAGACAAAACATCCTGGCAGAGCCGCAATTTTAACGGTGTCGAATGTCGACGATAGGCACCTCGGGACGTCATGTTGCTTTTGCCATGCAAGGCCCGTCTCGCATATCAGATCTTCAGCCTCGGTGCTCCAACCGATGGTGTTCACTCCACACCCGGGTCGCCTCTGGGTCGAAATCAACCAATATCTGCAAAGGTGCCACTGCAACGCGGCACTTCATTTTCACTTGAATCTGACAATGCAATTTTTATTGCTTAAGCGTAATTTTGTCAATATACGCTTCATGAATGCGAAAATCCATCGGCGGGAGGAAACCACGATGACCGAGACAACCATCCGTCTAACTATGGCGCAGGCCTTAGTGCGGTATCTTTGCAACCAGTATACAGTTATCGACGGCGATCGCGTCGCGCTTTTTGCTGGGGTTTTTGGAATTTTCGGGCATGGCAACGTCACCTGCCTTTCCGAAGCGCTTGAGCAGGTGCAAGATCAGCTGCCCACTTGGCGCGGTCAAAACGAGCAATCCATGGCATTGGCCGCTGTGGGTTTCGCAAAAGCCAAGCTGCGTCGTCAGATTATGATTGCCGCATCCTCCGTGGGGCCGGGCGCAACGAATATGATCACCGCTGCCGGTGTGGCCCATGCGAACCGCTTGCCCGTGCTGATTCTGGCGGGGGATACCTATGTGAACCGCTTGCCGGACCCTGTGCTACAGCAGGTTGAGCATTTCGGCACGCCCTCGATCACCGTCAACGACGGCTTTCGCTGCGTGTCCCGCTTTTGGGATCGAATCGTCCACCCCGCGCAGCTTCTGTCATCCCTACCTCAGGCACTGACCACCATGCTCGATCCAGCGGATTGTGGCCCAGCGTTCATCGGCCTGCCGCAAGACATTCAGGAAATCGCCTATGACTACCCGGTGCGTTTCTTTGAGGAGAAGGTATGGGCGATCCCGCGTCCGCGCGCAGCGCGCGACGAAATCAGCGCCGCGGTTGAACTGCTTAAGAGCGCGAAGAAGCCCCTGATCATTTCAGGCGGCGGCGTGCGCTATTCGGGCGCAAACGACCTCCTGTCCGATTTTGCAATGCGGCGCGGAATTCCGATGACCGAAACCATCGCCGGCAAAGGCGCCGTCGTGCATGACCACCCCGCCTATGTTGGCGCGATGGGGATCGAGGGGACCGAGGCCGCGCGTGAACTGGCGGAGACCGCCGACGTAATCATCGCCGTCGGGACCCGGATGCAGGATTTCACCACCGGTTCGTGGACGACGTTTTCGCCTGAGGCCAAATTCCTGAACATCAACGCCGCGCGATTTGATGCGTCCAAGCATTTCGCCACGCCGGTCGTTGGCGATGCGCTAGAATGCCTGCGCGAAATCGACGACGCTCTGGACGACTGGGCCTGCGATCCAGCGCAAATGGCAAACGCTCAAAAGCTTTATGCCGAATGGAACGTCTCGCTCGATGCCGGTCAGGCCCCCAGCAATGCACAGGTACCTTCCTATGCCCAAGTGATCGCGGTGGTCAACAAAATGGCCAAACCCGAGGACACGATGGTAACAGCAGCAGGAGGCCTGCCGGGAGAGACCGCGAAAAACTGGCGCGTCAAATCTCCCAATACCTATGACCTTGAGTTTGGTTTTTCCTGCATGGGCTATGAAATTGCGGGTGGCTGGGGACATGCCATGGCCAAGGCGGGGAAGGGCGTGCCAATCGTCATGCTGGGGGACGGCTCCTATATGATGATGAACTCCGATATCTATTCCACCGTTCTGAGCGGCCACAAAATGATCGTGGTGGTTTGCGACAATGGCGGCTTTGGCGTCATCAACCGGCTACAGACCAACATGGGCGTGCCAGGGTTCAACAACCTGCTCAAAGACTCGCGTATTCTCGACAAAGAAAACTTCCCGCATGTGGATTTCGTGGCCCATGCCCGTGCGATGGGGGCCGAAGCGCGGCATTGCGAGAGCCTCGCCGACCTCGAAGAGGCGATGGCCTGGGCGCAGGAAACAGACCGCACCACCGTACTGTCGATCAACTCGGATGCCTATGCCTGGACGGCAGGTGGCGCGGGTTGGTATGTGGGCGCGCCTGAAGTCAGCGCGCGAGAGAGCATCCGTACCGCGCGGAAAAATCAAGAAAAATTCCGTGAAAAACAGCGTCGGGGGATTTGATGGTGCTGAAAGCTAAATTGGGCATTGCCCCCATCGCATGGTGGAACGACGACCTTGCGGAACTCTCCGATGATGTGTCGTTGGAAGAATGTCTGCGTCAGGCCGCATTGGCTGGCTTGACGGGCATGGAAACTGGCCGCCGCTTTCCAATGGACATGGCCGAACTTGGGCCGATCTTGAACCGTCACGGGATCTCAGTCTGTGGCGGTTGGTTTTCGGGCCTGCTTCTGGACGGAGATATCGAGGTTGAGAAGGAACGCATCGCGCAACAGCACGCGTTCTTCAAAGCGGCCAACGCACCCTGTATCGTTTATGGCGAAACCGCGCGTTCGGTGCAGGGCGAACGTCACACTCCGCTTTGCGCCAAACCCAAGTTGAGCGAAGCCGAGATGGCCGCCTACGGGCGCAAGATGTCGGATTTCGCCGATTGGTGCGCGGCCAATGGGATGCCCCTCGCCTATCACCACCACATGGCCGCCGCAGTGGAAACCGAGGAAGAGCTTGATCTGTTCCTAAAACACAGCTCGGTTCCGCTGCTGTTTGACGCAGGCCACATGGCCTTTGCCGGCGGCGACAACCTGCGCGTTATCGACACCCACGCAAAACGCATCTCTCATGTTCATACCAAAGACGTGCGCATGGACGTGATCAACGGCCTCGATCGCAGCCGCGAAAGCTTTTTGGATGCGGTGATCAAGGGCGCCTTTACCGTGCCCGGCGACGGCACCCTGGATTTCGAGGTTATCGTCAAAGCGCTGGCGGACAAGGGCTATGAAGGCTGGTTCGTGATTGAGGCCGAACAGGACCCGATCAAAAACCCGCCGCTCATCATGGCGCGCAAAGGGCGCGCTGAATTGAAACGCGTCATGGACGCAGCTGGATATGAGGTGTCGCAATGAACTCTATTGCAGGAAAAATCGCCGTGGTCACCGGCGGCACCCAGGGACTTGGTGCGGCCATCGCACTGCTGTTTGCCAAGGCGGGGGCTGCGGGCATTGTCATCGTGGGGCGGGGAGTTGAAAAAGGCAGCGCCAAAGCCGCGCAGATTACCGCCGAGACTGGCGTGCACACCGAAATGGTTCCTGCGGATCTGGAAAGCATCGACGACGTCCGCCGCATCATGGGCGAAACCGACCGCCTGTTTGGACGGGTGGATATTCTGGTGAACGCCGCTGGGCTGACGGACCGGGGCAACCTACTCAATACATCGCCCGAACTATTCGACCGTATCTTTGCCGTCAACGTACGGGCACCGTTCTTCCTGATGCAGGATGCGGTGAAGCTGATGGAACGCGAAGGCATTACCGGCACCATCGTCAACATCGGCTCGGCCTCCGAGCGCGCGGGCCAGCCGTTCATTGCACCCTATTGCGCCTCTAAGGGGGCTCTGGCGACACTTACGCGCAATTCTGGCTATGCTCTTATGCGCAACCGCATCCGCGTAAATCAGCTTGATATCGGATGGATGAATTCAGACCACGAACGCAAGTTGCAGGAGGCCGAGTCCGGCGATCCGGATTTCATCAATAAACAGGCCGCAACGCTGCCGTTCGGCCGCCTGCTCGAGCCCGAAGAAGTGGCCAAGGCGGTGCTGTTCCTGGCATCTGACGACAGCGGCATGATGACAGGATCGGTGGTGCATTTCGATCAATCCGTCTGGGGCGGTTATGACGGCCAGGCGCCGGCACCCGCGGAAAAGCTCAAGGCCTAAATCCATGCGTACACTTAAGGGACCCGCAGTCTATCTGGCGCAATTCGCGGCTGATGAGACCCCATATGACACGTTGGATGGTCTGGCCAAATGGGCCGCGCAAAAAGGCTTCAAAGGCGTGCAAATCCCGACATGGGACACCCGCCTGATCGACATGCACAAAGCGGCGACTAGTGCGATTTATGCCGATGAAATTACGGGAATGCTGGCCGACAATGGTCTGGTGGTGACCGAGTTTGCCTCGCATATCACGGGGCAGCTCGTGGCGGTACATCCCGCGCACGACCAAATCATGGACAGCTTTGCACCCGAAGTGGTGCGCGGCAATCCGACCGCGCGCCGCGCTTGGGCAGAGGAGCAACTGCGCCTTGCAGTGCGAGCATCCCAGCGCTTTGGGATCACCACCCATACGACCTTCACAGGGTCGTTGCTCTGGCCCTATCTCTACCCCTACCCGCAATGGCCCGAGGGGCTCATCGACGAGGGATTCAGCGAATTGGCGGCCCGTTGGACGCCCATTTTGAATGATTTTGACGCCCATGGCGTCGATGCCTGCTTTGAAATTCATCCCTGTGAGGATGTGCATGACGGCCATTCCTGGGAATATTTCCTCGAAAAGCTGGGCGGGCATCCGCGCGCCAATATCATGTACGACCCCAGTCATTTTGTGCTGCAATCACTGGATTATTTGGCATTCATCGACCATTATCACGACCGGATCAAAGCGTTCCACGTTAAGGATGCCGAGTTCCGCCCCGACGGCAAATCGGGTGCCTATGGCGGCTTTATGCCGTGGTCAAAACGGGCAGGGCGGTTTCGCTCGCCGGGCGATGGGCAGGTCGATTTCGGCGCGATTTTCACCAAACTGTCGACCTATGGCTTCGAAGGTTGGGCGACGCTCGAATGGGAATGTTTCATCAAAAATCACGAGGACGGCGCCCGAGAGGGTGCACAGTTCATCAAGGATCATATCATCAATGTGTCGCAACGCGCATTTGACGACTTTGTCAGATCGGGTGCAGACCGGGGTGCGAACCGGGCAATGCTCGGACTGGAGAGATAGATGACAGCTGCACGTAAACTTCGTCTGGGCATGATCGGCGGCGGTGAAGGCGCCTATATCGGCAATATTCACCGAATTGCGGCACGCATGGATAGCGCATGGGACTTGGTTGCCGGCGCGTTTGACATTGACGCCGCCCGTGGCCGCAATTTCGCGCTTGGCCAAGGGATTGATGCAGCGCGCGCCTATGGCTCGGTCGATGAGTTGATCGCTGGGGAAACCACGCGCGCTGACCGTGTCGACGCGGTGGCCATCTGCACCCCAAATTTCACCCACTACCCGATTGCCAAGGCGCTGATCGAGGCTGGCTTTGACGTGATTTGCGAAAAGCCGCTCACTGCCACGCTCGAAGATGCGGTAGCCTTAGAGGCACTCGCGCGCCGGTCGGGGCGGTTTGTCGGGGTGACTTATACCTACTCGGGCTATCCGATGGTTCATGAGGCCCGGGTGCGCATCGCGGCTGGCGAGATTGGCAAGGTGCGTTCAATACAGGTGGAATATCCGCTCGAATGGATGGCCACCGCCATCGAAACCCAAGGCAACGCTCAAGCCGCCTGGCGTACGGACCCCAAGAAGAACGGCCGCGGCGGTTCCATTGGCGACATCGGCACCCATGCCTATCATCTGGCGGGTTTCGTGAGTGGACTGACCCTACAAAGCCTGACGGCGGATCTAGCAACCTTTGTCGACGGCCGCGCCTTGGATGACAATGCCCATGTGATGATGCGCTACAAAGGTGGCGCGCGCGGGCTCTTGTGGTCCAGCCAGGTCGCTTTGGGTAATTCAAATGGCGTGCGTTTACGGGTCTTTGGCGAAACTGGCTCGTTCCAATGGTATCAGGAACAACCGAACGAGTTGATCTATGCGCCCTTGGTCGGCCACGTGCAAACGTTGAAGCGCGGCACGGACGAAATGTCGCCCGATGCCAAACTGCGTTCGCGCACGCCCCCCGGTCACCCCGAGGGCTATCTGGAAGCCTTTGCCAACCTGTATGCAGGGTTTGCCGAGGCGCTTAACGCCCGACTGGAAAATCGAGAGCCGTCGCCCTTGGGGCAGAACCTTCCCATGGCCTATGATGGCCTTAAGGGCGTTGCCTTTGTCGATGCCGTCGTGGACAGCGCACAGAGTGAAAACCCAGTCTGGCTCACGCCAATCGCGGTTTGAAAAGAGGCCATCGCCCCGATAACGGTCCCCCCCCTTTGCAATGCCAAGGGAGGGGCAGCCTTCCGATCGATGCCTGCCTCGCACAGCCCTTTCGAATCGAATCATGCATTAAATATTGACACATAAATGATTTTGCAATTTTATTTGCAATGACAGGTGTGTAGTCATCTGCGCCGAACGCAGCGCTCGTATCCTGGGGAGGAGAAGCGCCATGCCCAATCTGACGCTAGCTAATGTGACCAAATCCTTTGGCACTGTCGAAGTCCTAAGCGGTATCGATCTATGCCTGCAGCCTGGCGAGGTTCTGGCTCTGGTCGGCGAAAATGGCGCCGGCAAATCAACGATGATGCGCATTGTGGCGGGGCTACAGTCACCCAGCCGGGGCAACATCACCTACGGCAGCGCCCCCGCACCAAGCACATTGGTTGAGGCCGAGGCAGCGGGAATCGTGATGGTGCATCAGGAATTCAGCCTCGCGCCGCATCTCACGGTTACTGAAAATATCTTCTTGGGCCGGGAAATACTGCGCGGAATTTTCACCGACGACAAAGCCATGGCGCAGCGCGCGAGAGAATACCTCAGTGACCTTGGTGCCCATATCGCGCCGCAGGCAAGGGTGCGCGATCTGCCAGTGTCCGACTGGCAGATGGTGGAGCTGGCCAAATCCTTCGCCCGGGCACCGTCGGTCTTGCTGATGGACGAGCCCACGGCAGTCCTGTCGGCCCCGCAGGCCGCACAGCTTTTCGCACGCATCCGCCGCTTCACCGGTGCCGGTGGGGCCGCCATTTTCACCTCACACCGGCTGGATGAGGTGCGCGAGATTGCCGATCGAGTCGCCGTGCTGCGCGACGGCAAAATCGTTGCGCTGCATAAGGCCGACACCCTGTCAGAGCATGACATGGCCCAGGCCATGGTTGGTCGCCCTCTGAATGAAATCTATCCACCGCGACACCCTCCGCAGAGGCACAAACCCTATATCTCTGTGCAAAATCTGACCTCGGGTGACCAGATCAAATGCGCCAGTTTCACGATCAACCGAGGCGAAGTACTGGGTATTTCCGGGCTGGTGGGTGCTGGGCGCACCGAACTGTTCGAGGCGTTGCTGGGCCTGCGCAAAGCGCAGTGTGATCTCTTTCAGCTTGATGGAACCACTCGCCCCCTGCCCTCGGCCCGCCGGGCATGGCGTCTGGGCATGGCCTATCTGACCGAAGACCGCAAAGGCAAGGGCCTGCTGTTGTCAAAGCCGATGTCGGAAAATATTGCCCTCACCCGTGGCGCACTGACTGGCCGCGCCTGGATAGACCGGACGCGCGAGGACCGCGATCTGCAAACCGCGATTGCGCGTTACGACATTCGCAGCGGCGATCGTAAAGCAGCAGTGGGTCGACTTTCCGGCGGTAACCAGCAAAAGGTGCTGATCGCCAAAACACTCGCGAGTGACCCTGATCTTGTGGTCCTCGATGAGCCAACGCGCGGCGTGGACATCGGAGCAAAGCAGCAGATCTACGCGCTGATTGCCGCCCTGGCCGCGGCGGGCAAGGCCATCGTCGTGATCTCGTCTGAAATGCAGGAAATCGTCGGGCTCAGTGACCGAGTGCTGGTCCTCTACCGCGGTCGAATCGTCGGCGAATTGGGTCATAGCAGCGAGTTTTCGGGCGAGATCAGCGAGCAAAACATCATCCGCTATGCAATGGGTCTGGAGGACGCGCATCATGGCTGAAACCACACAAACACCGCCAGCGACACAGACATCGCAAAACTCTGGCATACGCCCGCGCGCTGTACTGGCGAGCATGGGGCCGCTTCTGGCACTACTGTTACTCGTCGCAGCAGGGGCAATCACCAGCGACACCTTTTTGGGCGCCGCTAACCTATCCAACGTACTCACCCGCTCAGCAATCATCGGTATCATCGCGATTGGTGCGACCTTTGTTATCACCGCGGGGGGGTTAGACCTCTCGGTGGGATCGATGTCGGCACTAGTGGCGGGGCTGACGATCATGGTGATGAACGCCCTAGTCAGCACTTGGGGCGCAAGCATGATCGTGGTGGCCGCAGGCGTCCTGTTCGCCTGCGGGATCGGGGCGGTGGCGGGCCTGATGTCGGGTTTGTTGATCGTTCAGGGCCGCGTCGAGGCCTTTATCGTCACCCTCGGCGCGATGGGCATCTTCCGGTCGCTGCTCACCTGGCTCTCTGATGGTGGCTCAATCTCGCTGGAAAGCGGCCTGCGGACCTTGGCACGGCCAATCTATTACGCCGCGCCTTTCGGCGTTGCGCTGCCCATTCTCATCTTCACAGCTTTAGCGGTGCTGGGTGAGCTGGTACTGCGGCGCATGCGCTTTGGCCGCCATGTTGCGGCGATCGGCTCAAACCGGCAGGTGGCGCAATATTCTGCGGTGCCGGTCACGCGCGTGCGGATCGCAACTTACGTGATCCAGGGCGTCGCCGTAGGGATTGCGGCAGCGATTTACATTCCGCGCCTGGGCACAGCGACACCCTCGACCGGATTGATGTGGGAACTCGAAGCCATCGCCGCCGTGATCATCGGCGGCACCGCGTTGGGAGGAGGCTTTGGCCGCATCTGGGGCACGGTGGCGGGCGTGCTGATCCTAGGCTTCATCTCCAACATTCTCAACTTGACCGGCTATGTCAGCCCCCATCTGAACGGGGCTTTTCAAGGCGCGATCATCATCATCGCCGTGGTTCTGCAACGCGACCGCTCGCAAGGTTGAGCGGATCAGAGGAAATTCAATCAGGGAGGAACAAATGTTCAATAAGCTCAACTTAATTGCAGGCCTGCTCGCACTCACGGCAACCGGTCATCCGGTTGGGGCCGCCGAATTTACTATCGGCGTTTCCATTCCCGCCGCCACGCATGGCTGGACGGGCGGACTGAATTTCTTTGCCGAAGACACGATCAAAAAAATGGAGGCAACCTTCCCAGATATCGATTGGGTGCTGGCAACCGCCTCAGATGTCAATGATCAGGTCAACGACCTAGAAGACCTCGCGGCACGCAATGTCGACGCGATCATCGTGTTGCCGATGGAATCGGATCCACTGACCGAGCCCGTCAAACAGCTCAAACAGAATGGGAGCTTTATCACCGTCATCGATCGCGGCCTTGCGGAGGCGGGTATCGAGGATTTCTATCTTGCAGGCAACAACACACAATATGGAACGTCGGCGGGCGAATACTTTGTGAAACGGTTCCCCGCAGGCGCCAAAATCGTTGTTCTGCGCGGCTTGCCCACTACCATCGACAACATTCGGGTTGATGCCTTCACGGCCGCCATCGAGGGCTCGGGCATCGAGGTGCTCGACATGCAATACGCCAATTGGAACCCCGACAAGGGCTTTGAAGTGATGCAAGATTTTCTGCAGCGCTTCCCTCAGATTGACGGAGTTTGGGCAGGGGATGATGATCCGGCACTGGGCGCGATGGAAGCCATCCGGCAAGACGGACGCAAGGGTATTGTGGTTCTGGGCGGCGGCGGCATGAAAGACATTCTCAAAGGCATCGCAGACGGGACGAACGATATGATCGATGCGGATGTACTGTATCACCCGAGCCTTATCGTTCCTGCTATTGAAATGACGGCAATGCATTTTGCCCTTGGCATGCCGATCGAGGGGACCTTCCAATTGGACAGCCCCACGGTCACCAAGGAAAATGCGGCGCAATATTATAATGCCGACAGCCCCTATTGAGTAAAATGGCGCGGCCCACCCCCCCTTGGTGGGCTGCGCTGACCGGGACCTCAACCGAAAAGGCAAGAGGCTAACATTTCCGACGGCAACCATGGGGCGCCCCCGATGCGGTTGCCGAAACAACCCACTCTTTAATTGCGAAAAACCTGTTCGGCCCACCTGTGGGCCCGCCGGCGAGGGTAAGGCCCGGCACAGAGGCTTGATGGCAGCGCGCCCCCTTCTCTGCATACTTATGCCCGATATGCGGAAATGGTTATTGACAAAACATCTGTTTAGCAATGAATGTTGCAATAGCTGCTTTGGGAGGAATTCATGTTGAAGATTGCTGTACTGGGCTGTGGACGGATTGGCCGCATGCATGCCGAGAATATCGCGAAACATCCGCGGGCGACGCTGGCCGGGGTGTTTGACGTTTATGATCGGGCCGCCATCGAGGTGTCGACGAAATTGGGAGTCACCCGATTCGAAACCGCGCAAGCGCTGCTAACCTCGCCCGAAGTGGATGCGGTGCTAATCGCCACCTCGACACCGACACATGCAGATTTCATTGAAGAGGCCGTCGCTGCCGGAAAACCGATGCTCTGCGAAAAACCGATCGATCTGTCGCTGGCGCGCGTCGAGGCCTGCGCCACGGCAATTGCCGGCACTCAGGTGCCGATCATGTTGGGCTTTGTGCGCCGTTTTGACCCGGGCCACCGGGCGGTGCGGCAAGCGATTGCGACGGGGCGGATAGGCAAGCTGCATCAGGTTACCATCACTTCTCGGGACCCTGGTCTGGCTCCCGAAGCATATATTGCCGAGTCCGGCGGCATTTTCCGGGACATGACGATTCATGATTTTGACATGGCACGGTTTATTCTGGGAGAAGAGGTGACCACGGTGACCGCGTCCGCCTCGCGCCTTGTCGCGCCAGAGCTGATGTCGAAGTATGAGGATTATGACACTGTGGTGGTGACCCTTACCACCGCGAGTGGGACCCAGGCCGTCATCACGAATTCGCGTCGCGCAGTCTACGGCTATGACCAACGTGTCGAAGCGCTCGGGGATGCGGGCATGGCGGTGTCGGAAAACCGTCGGATCAATAACATGCAGCTCTATTCCGCCGATTTCACCGGTCAGGGCGCGCCGTTACAGAATTTCTTCATTGAACGTTACACCGAAGCCTTTGCCGCCGAAATCGACGCATTCGTCGATGCGGTGGAGAACAATGTGGCACCGGAGGTTGGGTTCGAGGATGGCCGTCAGGCCTTGCTACTGGCCGAAGCCGCGCTGAAATCCGTGCAGGAAAATCGCACGGTATTGACGAGCGAGGTTGCTTAAAATGTATGAGAAATTTGGTCTCCTGATTGGTGGTGTGTGGCAGGACGCCAGCGCCACAGCCAACGTTATCTCGCCTGTCACCGGCAAATCACTGGGCGCCGCACCCAACGCGACGGCAGACGAAACAAGGGCCGCCATTGACGCCGCCACTGCCGCGCTAGCACCCTTGCGGGCAATGAGCGGTTTCGCCCGCGCCGAGGCGCTCCATCAGGCCGCCGATGCAATGCTGGCGCGCGCCGCAGAGGCACAGCAGATGATCGCCGCCGAAACCGGCAAGCCGGTGGCGCAAGCCGGGCGCGAATGGGTGCTTGCATGTGAGCAATTCCGCTGGTTTGCCGAAGAGGCCCGCCGCATCTATGGCCGCATCATCGACAGCCGAGTGCCAGGCGGCCGCTTTGAAGTGACTCGCGAGCCGGTGGGCGTAGTGGGCGCCTTTACCGCTTGGAATTTCCCGGCCGCGTTGCCCGCGCGCAAATTGGCGCCGGCGTTGGCGGCGGGCTGTCCGGTGGTGCTGCGCCCCTCGTCGCAGACCCCTGGGGTTGCCATGATCATGGTGGATTGTCTGCGCGATTGCGGCTTGCCCGCAGGCGCGGTCAACCTTGTCGTCGGTGCGACCTCACAGACTTATGCGCCTATCATGGCCGACAAGCGGGTGCGCAAGGTCTCACTGACCGGTTCGACCCGAGTTGGACAGCAGATGATCCGCGATGCCGCCGACACGGTGAAAAAGGTTTCAATGGAGCTCGGCGGCAACGCACCGCTGATCATCCATGAGGATGCGGATCTCGAGCTTGCCCTCGATCTGACCGTGGCGACAAAATTCGCCAATTGTGGTCAGGTCTGCGTAACGCCCGACCGAATTTTCGTGCACGATAGCCTGCATAAAGCCTTTTTGGAGGGGTTTGTCACCCGCACCCGCCGCATCAAGGTAGGCGATGGGTTGGATCCGGAAACCGGCATGGGACCGCTGATCAACGAAGGCCGTTTGACGGAAATCGACGCGATCGTGCAGGACGCGGTGCGGGCCGGGGCACGGCTGCTCACAGGCGGCGCCCGGGTGGTTGAACAAAATGCCGGGCATTTCTATCAACCGACCGTGCTGGCGAATGTCACCGACAACATGAAGGTCTTTGCCGAGGAAAACTTTGGTCCGATTGCTGCGATCACTCATTTTGCCTCCGAAGAGGAAGTACTCACCCGCGCGAATGCCTGCGACATGGGTCTAGCGGCCTATGCTTTCACCCGTTCGCCAGAGCGAGCGCGGCGCACAGTCGCCACGCTGAAAGCCGGAATGGTCGGCATCAACAGCTTTGCTCTGGCGGCGGCCGAGGCGCCTTTTGGCGGCACCAACTTCTCGGGGATGGGGCGCGAGGGCGGCATCGAAGGTATCGAGGACTATCTTGATACCAAACTTGCGCAGATCGTATTCTGAGGAGAGCCCAGATGAAAAAGAATAAACTTCGCCAAATCTGGGCTGAAGGCCGCCCGGTGCTTCATGGGTGGCTGTCGATGGCCAGCCCCTTTGGTGCCGAAATAATGGCGGCGCAAGGCTATGATGCAATCTCAATAGACATTCAACACGGCGCAGTTGACTACAAAGATGTGCTGGGCATGTTTCAGGCCATGCGCGCCTCTGACACCGTGATCATGGCGCGCGTTCCCTGGCTTGACCCGAGCTGGATCATGAAGGTACTCGACGCGGGTGCCTATGGCATCATCTGCCCGATGGTCAACACCCGAGCTCAAGCAGAGCAATTCGTGCGTTACATGCGCTATCCGCCGCTGGGCGAGCGCAGCTTTGGCCCCACCCGCGCCATCTATCCGGCCGGGGCCAATTACGCAGCAGAAGCCAATGGCGAGATTCTTGCCTTCGCGATGATCGAAACGGCAGAGGCGATGGACAATCTGGAAGAGATCGCAGCAACGCCTGGTCTCGACGGCATCTATGTCGGCCCGGCCGATCTGAGCTTTTCCCTGTCAAACGGTGCGCTGACCCCGGCTTTCGACCGCGAGGAGCCCGAGGTCATTGCCGCCATCCAGAAAATCCGCGAAGCCTGCCATCGGAACGGTATCAAGGCCGCCATCCATTGCGGCACCCCTGAATATGCGGCGCGGGCGATCGGTTGGGGCTATGACATGACCACAGTATCTGGTGACACCCGACTGTTGGCGAGTGCAGCGGCAGCCTCGGTGAACATCTGGCGCGACCTGACCCAAGGCCAATCCGGTGCCGAGACTGACAAGGGGAGCTACTGATGCCACATGTGCTTGTTGCGGGAAAGCTGCACCCGTTGGGGCGCGCCTTGCTGGATGCTGCCCCGGGCGTCAGTGTACGCTATATCGAGGAAGTCTCGGAAGAAAGCTACGCCCCGTATATCGATACAGCGGATGCCCTTCTGATCCGCACGCAGCCGATGAGCGCAACGACGATTGCGCAGGCCCGTCAACTGAAGATCGTCTCGCGCCACGGCGTTGGCTATGACGCCGTCGACCTGACCGCGCTGAACCAACGCCAGATCGCCCTCGCTGTCTGCGGCGACGTAAATTCCACCTCGGTTGCAGAACATGCGGCGATGATGATCCTGGCCGCAAGCAAACGCGCGCTGCGGGCGGACAAATCGGTCCGCCAAGGTCCGTGGGATTGGCGCAATGGGCTGGAAAGTCAGGATCTGCGCGGACGAAATCTGCTGTTGCTCGGCTATGGGCGGATCGGTCGCCACACGGCGACAATGATGGGCGGTTTTGGCCTGACCATCCGCGCTTATGATCCCTATTTGCTGGGACAAGGGTGGCCGCCGGGACCGGTTACTCCGGTCGCCGATTTGGCCGAGGGGCTGGCCTGGGCCGATATCATATCGGTAAGCGTGCCCCGCGCCGGAAAGCCGCTGATCGGCACCGCCGAATTCGCGCAGATGAAGGATGGTGTGGTTCTGGTCAACACCGCGCGCGGTGGCGTGGTGGATGAGACGGCGCTGATCGCCGCGCTCAGCTCTGGTAAGGTTGGTGCTGCCGGTCTCGATGTCTTTGAACAAGAACCGCCCGCCCGCGACAACCCGCTCGCCGGTTTCGACCAGGTACTGCTCTCGCCGCATATCGCCGGGGTGACCGATGGCGCGGCCGAACGCATGGCCCTTGGCTCGGCGCAAAACATACTCGACTTTTTCGCGGGCAGGCTTGATCCCAACCTGATCGTCAACAAGGAGATGCTGCATGTCAGCGAAACGTAAACTGCGCATCGGCCTCATCGGCACCGGCTTCATGGGCAAGGCGCATGTGTTCGGCTTTGCATCGGCACAAAAAGTTTTCGACCTGCCGTTGCAAATTGAATTGCACACAGTCGCCGATGTCACGGAGGCCGCCGCCAGCCGCGCAGCATCAGACTTCGGCTTTGCACATGCCACCACCGAGTGGCGCCGGATGATCGACAATCCGGACATTGACATCATCGATATCACCGCCCCCAATGCCCTACACAAGGAAATGGCGCTCGCGGCGATTGCAGCAGGCAAACACGTCTATTGCGAAAAACCGTTGGCACCACTGGCGGCGGATGCACGCGAGATGGCGGAAGCTGCCGAAGCGGCGGGTGTGATGACCCAAGTGGGTTTCAACTATCTGTGCAACCCGATGATCCGTCTGGCCAAAGAGATGATCGAGGCAGGCGAATTGGGCGAAATTCGCGGCTATCGCGGCCTTCACGCCGAGGATTATATGGCAGATGCCACCAGCCCCTTCACCTTTCGCCATGATCCGGCGGGCGGCGGCGCTTTGGCAGATATCGGCAGCCATGCCTTAGCGACGGCGGAAATGCTGCTCGGCCCGATCTCGGCGGTGATGGGCGATTGCGTGACGATGATCGGCGAACGCCCCGATGGCAAGGGCGGCCTGCGCAAGGTCACTGTGGATGATGTCGGGAGGGCCTTCCTGCGCTTTGCCAATGGCGCGCAGGGTTCGATTGAGGGCAACTGGATAGCCACCGGCCGCAAGATGCAGCATGACTTTGAGGTCTATGGCACCAAGGGCGCGCTTTGCTTCAGTCAGGAACGCTTCAATGAGTTGCATTTCTACACCACCTCGGACTTGCCCGGCCGCCGGGGTTTCCGCCGGATTGAGGCGGCCCCCGATCACCCGCCCTATGGGCGTTTCTGCGTGGCACCCGGCCATCAACTAGGTTTCAATGATCTGAAGGCGATCGAAGTTGCCGGCTACATTGCGGCGATTGCCGGAGAGGCGCCCGAGCCGTTCAACTTCCGGAAGGGTCTGCGCATCCAGACTCTCGTCGAGACCATCCAACACAGCTCCACCCAGCGTCAATGGAAAGAAATTGCTGACTGAGCCGTTGTCACCGGGCCTCCCCAGCCCGGTGAAATTGCCGGGGCAGCCTCCCGCACCGGCAAAATTCGGGGCTACTCTATGCCTCGCCTCCCTGGCGCCCGGGTCCCTTTTCCCGGGCGTCACTTTTTCCTGAGGAAACCAAAAATGTTCCGTAAGATCCTGATCGCCAACCGGGGCGAGATCGCCATCCGCGTGATGCGTGCCGCGAATGAATTGGGCAAAAAGACCGTTGCGGTCTATGCCGAGGAAGACAAGCTGTCGCTGCACCGTTTCAAGGCGGACGAGGCCTACAGGATTGGTGCGGGCCTCTCGCCGGTGGGCGCCTATCTCAGCATTGACGAGATCATCCGGGTGGCCAAGGAATCCGGCGCGGATGCGATCCACCCGGGCTATGGCCTCCTGTCGGAAAACCCCGATTTCGTCGAAGCCTGCGCGGCGAACGGCATCACCTTCATCGGCCCCAAGGCCGAGACGATGCGCGCGCTGGGTGACAAGGCCAGCGCCCGTCAGGTGGCGATCAAGGCGGGCGTGCCGGTCATTCCCGCCACCGCCGTTCTGGGCGAGGATTTCGACGCGATCAAGGCCGAGGCGTCCGAGGTGGGCTATCCCCTGATGCTGAAAGCCAGCTGGGGTGGCGGCGGGCGCGGGATGCGGCCGATCCTGAACGCCGAGGAGCTGATCGAAAAGGTCCGCGAAGGCCGGCGCGAGGCCGAGGCCGCCTTTGGCAATGGCGAAGGCTATCTGGAAAAGATGATCCTGCGCGCGCGCCACGTAGAGGTGCAGCTTCTGGGCGACACCCATGGCGGGCTTTATCACCTCTATGAGCGCGACTGCACCGTGCAGCGCCGCAACCAGAAGGTGGTGGAACGCGCCCCCGCCCCCTACCTCACCGACGCGCAACGCGCCGAGGTTTGCGAACTGGCGCTGAAAATCGGCCGCGCGGTTGGCTATCAGAACGCGGGCACCGTCGAATTCCTGATGGATATGGACGATGAGAAATTCTACTTCATCGAGGTCAATCCGCGGGTTCAGGTGGAGCATACTGTCACCGAACAGGTGACCGGCATCGACATCGTGCAAAGCCAGATCAAGATCGCCGAGGGCATGACGCTGGCCGAGGCGACCGGCACCCCGATCCAGGCCGATGTGCATCTGCGCGGCCATGCGCTGCAATGCCGGGTGACCACCGAGGATCCGCAGAACAATTTCATCCCCGATTACGGCCGCATCACCGCCTATCGCTCGGCCACCGGCATGGGCATCCGCCTCGATGGCGGCACCGCCTATGCGGGCGGGGTGATCACCCGCTATTATGACAGTCTGCTGGTCAAGGTCACCGCCCATGCGCAGACGCCGGAGCAGGCGATTTCACGCATGGACCGCGCCCTGCGCGAATTCCGCATCCGCGGCGTTTCGACCAACATCGACTTTGTCATCAACCTGCTGAAACACCCGACCTTCCTCGATTACTCCTATACGACGAAATTCATCGACACGACGCCTGCCCTCTTCACCTTCAAGAAGCGGCGCGACCGGGCGACGAAAATCCTGACCTATATCGCCGACATCACGGTGAACGGGCATCCCGAGACGGCGGGCCGCCCGAAACCCGCCGCCGAGGTCCGCCAACCCAAGCCCCCCGCCGTGAAGGCGGAACCGGCCTATGGCACGCGCAACCTCCTCGAGGAGAAGGGCCCGCAGGCGGTGGCCGACTGGATGGCGGCGCAGACAAAGCTGCTGTTGACCGATACCACGATGCGCGACGGGCATCAGAGCCTGCTCGCCACCCGCATGCGCTCGATCGACATGGTCCGCGCGGCGCCCTCCTATGCCGCCAATCTGCCGCAGCTTTTCTCGGTCGAATGCTGGGGCGGGGCGACCTTTGACGTGGCCTACCGCTTCTTGCAGGAATGCCCCTGGCAGCGGCTGCGCGACATCCGCGAGCGGATGCCGAATGTGATGACGCAGATGCTGCTGCGCGCCTCGAACGGGGT
>NZ_JBGQOG010000031.1:0-35933 GCF_052113705.1 Phaeovulum sp. W22_SRMD_FR3
AAAACAACACCCCCGCCTTTTTCCCACCCACCCCACCCACCCTCCAGGCTTTTTTTTTTTTTTTTTTTTTTTTTTCCCCTTTTCTCTCTTCCCCCCCCCCCCCCCCCCCCCCCCGACACCGGCGCGCTGCTGGCGCGGCGCGGCTGGCGGCTGGTGTATGGCGCGGGCGATGTCGGGCTGATGGGCGAAGTGGCCCGCGCCGCCCAAGAGGCCGATGCCCCGGTGTTTGGCGTCATCCCGGTGCATCTCTTTCAGCGCGAGGTCGGCAAGCGCGATGTGACCACTTTCGTCATCACCGAGACCATGCATGAGCGCAAGAAGGTCATGTTCATGAATGCCGATGCGATCGTGGTACTGCCCGGCGGCGCGGGCTCGCTGGATGAGCTGTTCGAGGTGCTGACCTGGCGCCAGCTCGACCTGCATCAAAAACCGATCTTCCTGCTGAACACCGAAGGCTATTGGGATCCCTTGCTCGCCATGATCGACCAGATCGTGCGCGAAGGCTTTGCCGATGCCAGCCTGCACGACTTTCTGACTTCGGTGCCCGATGTGGCGGCGCTTGAGGCGGCGCTTGGTCTGGCCTTTGGCTGAGGCCATCCAGCCGCCTGACGGATCGGCCTAGACCGGCACCGCGGGCGGCACGCGCCGCAGGCTGGCATAGGAATAGAGCGCCAGCCCCAGCCAGATCAGCCCGAGGGCCAGAATATGCCAGGGCGTCACCGGTTCATGAAAGACCAGCGTTGCACAGAGAAATTGCAGCGTTGGATTGACATATTGCACCAGCCCCACCGTGCCCAGAGCCACCCGCCGCGCGGCATAAGAGAACAGGATCAGCGGGCCGCCGGTCAGCAGGCCGGAAAAGGCCAGCTCGATGCTGATCGGCAGGCTCGAGCCGAAATAGCCCCCGATCTGGCCGTCGTGCAGAAAGGCGGGCAGATGCCCGCTGTGTGTCGCCACCAGATAGGCCAGCGCAAAGGGCGACAGCAGCAACACTTCGGCAGCGACCGAGACCACTGGTCCCGCCGCCACCTGCCGCTTCACCACGCCATAAAGCCCGAATGACGTGGCCAGAATCAGCGCGATCCAGGGCGCGGCACCCAGGCCCCAGGTCAGCACCAGCACCGCCAGCGTCGCCAGCCCCACCGCAAGACATTTGAGCACGCCGACTTTCTCGCGGAAGAAGACCGCCCCGACCACCACCAGCAGCAAGGGAAAGATGTAATAGCCAAGACTGGCTTCGACCGCCTGCCCCTGCTGCACGGCCCGGATGAAGATGAACCAGTTCATCGACACCATCACTGCCGCAAACACCAGCCAGCGTGCCTGCCGCCCCCGCAACGCCTGGCCAAGCGCACCAAGACGGCCCTGCGCGGCCAGAATCAGTCCGAAGAACACCAGCGTCCAGATTGTGCGATGCGCCAGTATCTCCAGCGGCGGCACCATCGACAGAGCTTTGTAATAGAGCGAGGAAATCCCCCAGATGGTCGAGGCCAGCACCATCGCCCAGAACCCTTTTGCCGCCTCAGACATCCTGTCGCTCCTTTGGACTTTGCCTTGATGTGCTGCGCCGCGGCGCAGCACCCCGGCATCGCCGCCGCACGGCCCGCCGCACCCGCCCCCGCATCAGGGCTGCGCGGACCCTAAGCGGCGGCGCAGGCCGCCACAAGACAGGACGCAGGCACCACCAGGGCGGCGGCGGCACAATCGCCCCGGGTTCCACCGGGTCTGGCAGCTCGGGTCCGACAGCTCGGAGGCGGCAGTTAAGGTCCGGAGGAGAGGGGCACGGCGGGACCGGATCCGGCGGCACGAGATCCGGCGGCATGAAGTTCGGCGGCCCGGGCGGAGGCCACCGCCGCAGGGTCCGGCGGCACGGGGGCAGCCCTGCCCCGGCCGGACGCCATCGGACAGACCACAATCCGGGCTTGTGCCGGGGCGGTCAGTTACAAACGGGCCAGCAATTCGGCCTTTTTCGCCGCGAATTCATCCTCGGTCAGGATGCCCGCGTCGCGCAGTTCGGCCAGTTGCCGGATCAGCCCCAGCACCGTCTCGGGCCCGGGCGCGGCGGGGGCCGAGGCATATCTCGCCTGTGGCATGTCAAAGGGCACCTCAAGCTGCGGCACGAAAACCGGCTCTGCTGCGGCCATCGGCGCAGGGTCAAGAGGTGCAGGGTCAACGGCTGCACGCGCAAACTGCGACACATCGGCGGGCGATGCCAGCGGTGCATCGGCCTGCACGCGCGGCAGGTCATGCACCCGCACAGTGCCATATTGGCTGGTGAAGCTCAGCGACTGATCGCCGCCCTGCTGCTGCGACACGCCGGAGATCCAGTGATCGCCGGTGTCAAAAATCTCGATCCGGCCGCCGGTGTCGATGGCCAGACGGCGGCTGTCGGGAAAGACCGCGTAGCGCATGTTGTTCTGCCCGCCGCTGGACGCGGGCTGACCCAGTTCCGCAGGCCAGGCGCTTTGGGAAAAGCCGCCGAACCCAGTGCCGAACCCACCGCCGCTCTGGCCCGACGCCAGCGGCATGAAGATCGCCGCCCCTCCGCCCAACGCATAGGACAGCTCAGCGCAGAGCCCGGCCACCGTCGCCTTCAGCCCGTTGTTGAACATATCCCCCACCATGGTCATCCCGCCCGAGGACCATTGCCCCATGCCGCCCAACTCGGGGTGATTGAACTGCGCCTGCATGCCATTGCCCGCCGAAACCGCCGCCAGCAAGGTCTCAACCGCGTTGACCGAGACGCCGTAGCGTCCGGCGATATCGGCCACGATCCGGCTCCCCTCCGGGGTCAGGTTCAGCATGGGCAGGCTCCAGTTCCGGCTAGGACAATCGGGTCGGGGACGTTTGGGTGCGGGGACGATGGGGTGTGTGGATGATGGGGTGCAGGGATGATGGGGTAAGGCTGGCATGGGCTTTGGGCGCGTCGGAAAAGCGCAAAGCGCCCCCCGGTTGCGGCCAGTATGGCCTCTGGCCGCCGCGCCGAACAGCCACATTCGCATCTGCAGCAAAATCGCAGGGCGTGGCGTCGCCCCCCTTCCCCTCAGCGCAAAAGGCCCGGAGGTTTCCCCCCGGGCCTTTGTTTCGGCGTCGCGCGGCAGCTCAGAGGCGCCCGGCGACGTTTTCCCAGTTGACCAGCTTGTCGAGGAAGTTGGTCAGGTAGGCCGGGCGTTTGTTGCGGAAGTCGATGTAATAGGAATGCTCCCACACGTCGCAACCCAAGAGCGCGGTCTGGCCAAAGCAGAGCGGGTTGACGCCATTTTCGGTCTTGGTGACCTTCAGCGCGCCGTCGGCGTCTTTCACCAGCCAAGCCCAGCCCGAGCCGAACTGGCCCGCGCCTGCTGCGGCGAAGTCTTCCTTGAATTTCGCCACCGAACCGAACGATTCGACCAGCGCCTTTTCCAGCTCGGTCGGGATGGTCTTACCCGAGGGCCCCATCATTTCCCAGAACTGCGCGTGGTTCCAATGCTGGCTGGCATTGTTGAAAATGCCCGATTGCGCCACGGCGCCCGACACATAGGTGCCCTTGACGATTTCTTCGAGGGACTTGCCCTCCCACTCGGTGCCGGCGATCAGCTTGTTGCCGTTGTCGACATAGGCCTTGTGGTGGATGTCGTGGTGATATTCCATCGTCTCTTTCGACATGCCGAGCGATGCCAGCGCATCATGAGCATAGGGAAGATCGGGAAGTTCAAAAGCCATCGGAAATATCCTTTCGCGGGGTGTCTTTGTCTAACGCCTATAGAAGAGCGTGAGTTCCGGAGGTCAAGGGGCTGTGGTGCACAAGGGGCGGTGCGGGGGTGGTTTCACCCCCGCGCCGTCCGGCCGATCAGGGCTGCTGCGAACAGGCGCCAAAAAGCTGATTATCCGTCAATCCGCCATATCCGGGCGTGCCCTGTGACAGCGTCGCCTGATTATTGGCACGGATGAACAGTGTATAGAATATCTTGCCGGTCGGATAAAATTGCCCCTGCATGAGGGCAGACGTATCCACGGGCCCCAGTTCCCAGGCATAAGAGCGGCGGGCTTGCGTCACCTTCGCCTCGGCAATGATCGGACGTCCGACCTCTTTCTCAATCATATCATCCCAGACGGTTGGCAGGGGACCGGCACCCGGATCGGTGATGGTCACCGTTGTCGGCATCCAGTGATCACGCGGGCCGGGCTTGAAGGTGCAAATATAGACATTTGCTTGGGCAACAGCGGCCCCCATGAGCCAAGCGGATGCGGCCAGAAAGCTGATTTTCATATGGTTTGTCTTTCGTATTCTGGCTTTGAAAACGGCCATCATTGAACGTAGCTTCGGGCGGAACAGCCGGGGGGAAGGATCGCCCGGGAAAAGATGCTGTGACCGCATTTTCCAACCCGGACGAAACGGGAGTCGATCTACATTTCCCGCGCGAAGGTCCTGGTTCATTGCTGCACGGTGCAGCTCCCGAAAAGATGCGGGGTGTGGTTTCTCATGCTTCCGAGATAGGCCCTGAGCACGACGTTGGACCCGGGCAGAAAGACCAGCGTGTAATAAATCTCACTCACCCTCACACCGGCGCCCCCCGGGATGAAAGACACATCCACCGGCCCGAATTCCCAGGCATAGCTCCGGCGGGACTTGTTGACTTTCACCTCGGCCACCACGGGACGTCCCACGGCTTTCTCGATCATCTCGTCCCAGACCATGGGGTGCGATCCCGGCCCCGGATCGGTAATGGTCAGCGTCGACGGGATCCAGTAGTCCCGCGGACCGGGTTTGAAGGTGCAGTCGTAAACGGTATCGCGCGCAAACGCCGCCTGTGCCGCGCAGATCGCGACAAGGGCCATCGCGAGAACCCGCCTCACCCTTTTAGCTCCGCGCAGGTTCCATCCGCATGATAGGTGCTGTCGTAGCCCAGCGGCACCGCGGTCAACGTCGCCTTGGCGCTGCTTTTCTGCATCAGAATGCGGTAATCAAACGCGGTGACATATTGACCACCCGAATTGGTGGTTTGATCCAACGTCCACTCATAGGACACCACACGCTTGTTCTCGCGCTGAATGCGGCCGGTCACCGGCTCGCCGATAAAATGCTTGATGATCGGATCGAAAACAAGGATCTCGCCCGCCTCGTCGCTCAGATAAACGACTTTCGGCACCCAGCCGGTTGAGCCTTTTTCAACAAAGTCACATTTGAATTCTTTGGCGGCAACGCCCTGCACAAAACAGGCAGATGCCAACAGGGCACCGCCCAATACATATTTCAGGACCAAGTATTTTCTCCAATAGAGCCAATTGAATAACTGGCTCTATTGAAAAGATCACACCGCGCGGGTCAAGCCGGAATCACTTCCGATCCCTTTTGCGCCGAGGCGGTCAACAGGCCCATCACATAGCCCGCGACCGAGCGGAAACAGATCAGGCTCCATTCCGCCTCCCCCGAGTGCCAGAGCGCCGCAGGCACCTGCGCCGCACGGGTCCGGCGGACCTCACCCGGCACCATCATGGCGAAATCCACCGGGCAAAGCTTGCACAAAGCCTCGGTGGCTTTCGCCCCGGTCACCCGGAAGAGCGCGCGGGCATCCGAGACATCGGCCACCAGCGCATGCTCGCCCGCCAATGCGACCTCAAGTGCCGCCACGGTCGGCGCGGCTTCGGCATAGGGCACCAGCAGCAGCAATTCATCCGGCGACATCCAGAGGGCAGATTTGCCCCCCGCCGTCACCAGCTGCCGCTGGGCGGGCACCGCGCAGCCGGTGGCCGAGAGCATCGCCGCCGCGAATGCCGCCGAGCCGAGATCGCCGCGCAGGGTGATCATGCCGTTCAGACCCGCTTCTGCCACCCGGACAAACCCGTCATAGCTTTGCCCGTTCAGGGCGCTGACTGCCTTAGACATCGTTTTTCTCCCCGGCTTTGTCATAGAAGACCTGATCGACGATGCGCGCCCTGTGCACCACCCCGGCATCGCCCGGGAAGTCCAGCACCTCGCCCATCCGCGCGGGCCCGTGTTTCACCAGCCCCATCGCAATCCCCTTGCCCAAAGTGGGCGAGAAATAGGTCGAGGTGACGCGACCCTGCACCAGACGCTGGCCATTGGCATTATAGCCCTCGGCCACCGCATAGACGCCATCGGGCAGCACCGAGCCGTCCAGCGTCTCAAGCCCCACCAGCTGCCAGCGCTCGGGGTCAGCCATATGGCTGCGTTCCTGCGCCCGCTTGCCGAGGTAATCTGCCTTCTTCTTCGAGATCGCCCAGCCGAGACCCAGATCCTGCGGGATCACGGTGCCGTCGGTCTCGTCGCCGATCATGATGAAGCCCTTTTCGGCGCGGAGCACATGCAGACCCTCGGTGCCATAGGGCATCAGGCCAAACTCGGCCCCCGCCGCCACACAGGCCTCCCAGAAGGCCAGACCTTCCGAGGCGGGCACCGCCACCTCATAGCTCAGCTCGCCCGAGAAGGAGATGCGGAACACCCGGGCGCGGAAGCCGCCGAGTTCGCCTTCCTTGTAGGTCATGAAGGGAAGTGCCTCTTTCGAGACATCCATGCCGCCCAGCTTTTCCAGAAGCTTGCGGGCATTCGGGCCGACCACGGCCACCTGCGCAAACTGCTCGGTCAGGTTGGCGGTATAGACTTTGAAATCCCACCATTCGCATTGCAGCCAGTCTTCCATATGACCGTGAATGCGGTCCGCGCCGCCCGAGGTGGTGTGGCACAGCCAGCTGTCCTCAGACAGGCGCACGACCACGCCATCGTCCATCAGAAAGCCGTTGTCGTTGCACATCAGCCCGTAGCGGCATTTGCCCACCGGCAACGTCGACATCATGTTGGTGTACATGAGGTCGAGGAACTTGCCCGCATCCGGGCCTTTGACCAGGATCTTGCCCAGCGTCGAGGCATCGAGAAGACCCAGCGCCGTGCGGGTGTTCTTCACCTCGCGCCGCACCGCCTCGTGCTTGCTCTCGCCCGCGCGCAGATAGGTATAGGGGCGGCGCCAGAGGCCGACCGGCTCCCAGTCCACGCCATTCGCGTCATGCCATTCGTGGATCGGCGTGCGGCGCAGGGGCTGGAAGATCTCGCCCCGTGCTTCACCCGCAATCGCGCCCAAGCTGATCGGCGTATAGGGCGGGCGGAAAGTGGTGGTGCCGGTGGCCGGGATCGGTTGACCCAAAGCATCCGAAAGCACCGCCAAGCCGTTGATGTTGCTGAGTTTACCCTGATCTGTCGCCATGCCGAGCGTGGTGTAACGCTTGGTATGCTCGACCGATTCATAGCCCTCGCGCGCGGCGAGTTGCACATCCGAGACCTTCACGTCGTTCTGATAATCGAGCCACATTTTCGATTTCAGCGCAGCGCCCGCACCCTGCGGCATCACCCAGACGGCGGCCATCGGCGCCTCGGCCGGGGCGGTGCCCTGCGGCGCGGCGCCTTCCGCGCTGCCATGCGCATCCGCCAGGCAGTCGGCAAAGCCGAGCGCGCCATTGGCGGCGCCCACGGCCACCGCCATCCCCTGCCCCTGATCGCCCAAAGGCGGCCGGGCCGGATCGGGGCGGAACATCGAATAGGTCTCATCCCAGAGGAGTTTGCCGCCGCAATGCGACCAGAGGTGGACCACCGGCGACCATCCGCCCGACATCGCCACCGCGTCGCAGGGAATGGTTTCCAGCACCGAGCCTTCGCCCGCCTGCGCACAGATCGCCACACCGGTCACCCGCTTGCCGCCCTGCACCTTGGAGATGCCCCGGCCTTCGAGCACGCGCACGCCACGCGCACGCACCGCCTCGGGCAGCGCGCCCGTTGCCTGAGCGCGCGCATCGACCACCGCCGAAACCACGAGACCGGCATCGAGCAGCACCAGCGCCGTGCGATAGGCGTCGTCGTTATTGGTCACGATCACTGTACGGTCGCCGGGCGAGACCGCCCAGTTGACCACATAGTCGCGCACCGCACCGGCCAGCATCACGCCCGGAATGTCATTGCCCGCGAAGGACAGCGGACGCTCGATTGCGCCCGTCGCCGTCACGGTCACACCGGCGCGCAAACGCCAGAGGCGGTGACGCGGCAGGCCGTCATTCGGGCGGTGATCGCCCAGACGCTCATAGGCAATCAGATGGCCATGGTCGTGCAGACCGGCGGCCATGCAGCGCGTGCGCAGGGTGACATTCTCCATGCCCTCAAGCGCTTCGACCGCGTTCTTCACCCATTCCTCGACCGGGATCCCGTCGATCAGCGCGCCATCCGAGGCAGCATCAACCACCGCGCGGCCGCCGAAAGTCGCGGTCTGCTCAAGCACCAGGACGCGCTTGCCCGCGCGGCCCGCCGCCAGTGCCGAGGTCAGACCGGCGACACCGCCGCCGACCACGACCACATCGGCAAAGCCATAGGCCTGTTCGTAGCGGTCAGCGTCGCCCGTGGTCGGCACTTTGCCCAGACCGGCCGAGTTGCGGATGACCGGTTCAAAGAGATGTTTCCAGGCGAAACGCGGGAACATGAAGGTCTTGTAGTAGAAACCGGCGGGCAGAAAGCGGGCCAGTTTGTTGTTGATCGCGCCAATGTCGAACTCAAGGCTCGGCCAGTGGTTCTGGCTGGCGGTTTCCGCACCCTCGAAAAGCTCGGTGGTGGTGACGCGCTGGTTGGGTTCAAACCGTGCGCCGGAACCGAGACCGACAAGCGCGTTCGGCTCTTCGGCACCCGAGGCGACCACGCCGCGCGGGCGGTGGTATTTGAAGCTGCGGCCCATCAGCATCTGATCGGCGCCAAGCATGGCCGAGGCGAGCGTATCGCCCGCAAAGCCGCGCAGTTTCTTGCCGTTGAAAGAGAAGTTCAGGGATTTCGTGCGGTCGATCAGACGACCGCCCTTGCTGAGACGCGTGCTCATTTCAGACCCTCCCAGCCGGGACGTTTCGCCAGAACGGCGGAGATGATTTCAGGGGTGGGTTCGGTGGTTTGCGCGGCATAGGTGCCGAACACTTCCAAAGTGGCGGTGCAGCGGGCGGCCAGGAACCATTTGCCGCAGCCATAGGCATGCCGCCAGCGTTCGAAATGCACGCCCTTGGTGTTGGCGCGCGCGAACATATAGGCCTCGAAATCGCCATCGCTCGAGCCGGGGCCGAAGCGTTTCAGATGCGCTTCGCCGCCGGGGCTGAGTTCGGTTTCATCGGCTTTCACCCCGCAATAGGGGCAAGTCAGGGTCAGCATGGCGCGCACTCCGTCAGGCGCGCCATGAGGGGGATGCGCGCCGGGTTAGTTGCCTGCGTTGGGCAGGTCGATGGTGATTTCGGCTTTGTTTTCATGGCCGAACATGTTGCCGTCTGTGGCCATGTACCAGATGAGACCACCGAGGACGACGACGACGGCGCCCAGAATGAACCCCATTGCCGTGTTGTTGCTGTTTGCTTCCGCCATGTGAAAGGCTCCTGAAATGATATGTTCAGGGGGATAACTTGGGCGGAAGAGTTATGGTTCCCGGGGCGGATGTGGCGGGAACGGGAGCCCTGTAAAACGTTGCGGATCATTCAGCTGACCCCTTTCAGGCAGGCGACAAGCCCCGCCCGCATTTCTTGAAACGCGAGCAGATCCAGCTGTATCGCATCTTGCCGCTTATCAAAAAGCAGGACCAATTGCTTGCCGTGGTCCATCGCCTCGATCAAACCACTGAACTCGGCCTCCGATTTCACCGGCAGCTCAAATTTTCCAGTCGGATCAAACGCGATGTTCCCAAACAACTGCTCCACGCCATCGATCTGCACCGAGATTCTGTCCTGCGCCGGTTTGGCCGGCACATCGGGTTTCAATCCCATATAAATCATCCCAAGCGGATCGCCTTCGAGCTGATAGTAGGAAAGATTAGCCGGGGTACCATTGACGGATTTGGTGCTGAGCGACGCAATGCACAGCTTGTCCTGTGCAGATCGAGCGATCATGTAATCACCCACCATCGGCAAAAATCTAAACTCCTGTGCCGTCGCAGGCAAGACCGTCGCCACCAGCATCACGCCGGTGAGACCCGTCTTGCGGAGCATAGCGCGCGCGTCCCCCATCAATGCGCCACCCCGGCGGCGACGCTTTCGTCGATGAAGCGGCCCTCTTTGAAGCGGTTGAGGCCGAAGTCTTTCGCCAGCGGGCCGGGCTGGCCCTTGGCCACCAGTTCCGCCATGGCCCAGCCAGAGCCGGGGATCGCCTTGAAGCCGCCGGTGCCCCAGCCGCAGTTGACGAAGATGTTCTCGACCGGGGTGGTCGACAGGATCGGCGAGCGGTCGCCGGTCATGTCAACGATACCGCCCCATTGGCGCAGCATTTTCAGGCGGCTGATCATCGGGAAGGTTTCGATCAACGCGCGGACGGTTTCCTCGACATGCTGCCAGGAGCCGCGCTGGGTGTAGTTGTTGAACCCGTCGGTGCCGCCGCCGATCACCATCTCGCCCTTGTCCGATTGCGACATATAGCCGTGGACGGTGTTGGCCATCACCACCACATCCATGCAGGGCTTGATCGGCTCGGAGACGAGGGCCTGCAGCGCGAGGCTTTCGATCGGCAGGCGGAAGCCCGCCTTTTCCGCCATGACCGAGCTGTGGCCCGCAACGACGATTGCGAGCTTGCCGCAGTCAATGGCGCCCTTGGTGGTGTCCACGCCCTGCACGCGGCCGTTCACATTGCGGATGCCGGTGACTTCGCATTGCTGGATGATGTCCATCCCCATCGCCGAGCAGGCCCGGGCATAGCCCCATGCCACCGCATCATGCCGCGCGGTGCCGCCGCGTTTTTGGTAAAGCGCGCCGAGGACCGGATAGCGCGGCCCGTCGATGTTCATGATCGGCACCAGTTCCTTGACCTGCTCGCGGCTGATCCACTCGGTCTCAACGCCTTGCAGGTTATTGGCGTAAACGGTGCGTTTGTAGCCGCGGATCTCATGCTCGGTCTGCGCCAGCATCAGGAGGCCGCGCGGCGAGAACATGACGTTATAGTTCAGGTCCTGGCTCAGATCTTCATAGAGGCTGCGCGCCTTTTCATAGATCGCCGCCGAAGGGTCCTGCAGATAGTTCGAGCGGATGATCGTGGTGTTGCGCCCGGTATTGCCGCCGCCGAGCCAGCCCTTTTCGATCACCGCCACATTGGTGATGCCGTGGTTCTTGCCGAGGTAATAGGCGGTGGCGAGGCCATGGCCGCCCGCGCCGATGATCACCACGTCATAGCGTTTTTTCGGCTGCGGCGAGGCCCAGGCCTTTTCCCAGCCCGTGTGATGCCGCAAGGCCTCGCGGGCGACGGCAAAAACCGAATAACGTTTCATCGGGGCTTCCTTCTGTGGTCTGGGCCTTTTGGGGTCTGGAATCTGAGGTCTGGTTCGGCACGGCGTCTGGTCGGGGTGAGCGGCACCGAATCCCGGCGACCCTCTGATCTGTCGCATTACACATGGCCTGCGCCAAGGCCCGTCACCCCGCTTCAAGCGGCACAATGGGGAAAAAACGCGACATCATGCCTGCGACATCTCGTGCCGTGGGGCGCTTGGGGCTTTCGCGCGGCCCCGCTTGCCCCTAAATGAAGCGGATTGCAGGAGGAAACATGCTGTTCTGGATCTCTGCCGCGGCACTGGCCGCCCTTGTCGCGCTGCCCTTGGGCGTGACGCTTTGGACCGCCCGGGGCCGGGGGGCTGCGGGGGGGGCGACCGGCCGCGCCACCAGCAGCGCCGCCGAGGTCAGCAGTGATCCCGCCGCCTATGACATGCAGGTCTACCGCGACCAGCTGGCCGAGGTGGCGCGTGATGCGGCGCGCGGCGTGATCGACGGGGCCGAGGCCAACCGGCTGCGGCTGGAAATCTCGCGCCGCGTGCTGGAAACCGACCGCAAGATCCAGACCGCCGGGGCCGCCACCCCCCTGCCCGCTGCCGCGCGCTGGGGCGGGATTGCGGTGGGCGTTGTGCTGCTGGCGGGGTCGGTCGGGCTCTATGTCTGGCTGGGTGCGCCGGGCTATGACGATCAGCCGATGCAGGGCCGTCTGGCCTTGGCGGATGAGATTTACAATTCCCGCCCCGATCAGACGACCGCAGAGGCCGAGGCCGCACGCAACCGCCCTGCCCTGCCCGCCGCAGACCCGAAATATCTGGAATTGATGGAAAAATTGCGCGCGGCCGTGGCCGGTCATCCGGGCGATCCGGAGGGGCTCAAACTCCTCGCGCATAACGAGGCGGCCTTGGGCAATTACCGCGCCGCCTGGGAGGCGCAGCGCGATCTGGTCGCCGCCAAAGCCGCGACGCCGGAAGGGGCCAGGGCGCAGGATTATGCCGATCAGGCGGATCTGATGATCCTCGCCTCGGGCGGCCTCGTCACGCCGGAGGCCGAGCAGGTTCTGGGCGAGGCGCTGGCCCGCGATCGCGCCAATGGCACCGCGCGCTATTATGTCGGGCTGATGATGGCGCAGAATGGCCGCCCCGACCGCGCCTTCACCCTGTGGAATGCGCTGTTGAAAGAGGGGCCCGCCGATGCGCCCTGGATCGGCCCGATCCGCGCCGGGATCGAGGATCTGGCCTGGCTGGCGGGGGATGCGAATTTCGAACTGCAGCCATTGGGCGCCCCTGCGGCGGATTTGCCCGGCCCCTCGTCGGAGGATGTGAACAACGCCGCCGCGATGAGCGCCGAGGACCGTCAGGCGATGATCCGGTCCATGGTCGAGGGGCTCTCGGACCGGCTGGCGACCAGCGGTGGCAGCCCGGAGGAATGGGCGCGGCTGATCGGCGCGCTGGGGGTTCTGGGCGAGACAGAGCGGGCACGCGCGATCTATGCCGAGGCGCAGGGCAGTTTTGCCGGACAGGATGAGGCCTTGGCCGCGCTGAAAGCCGCCGCCGAACAAGCAGGAGTGGCGGAATGATCTGCGCAACGATGGAAGAATTCGCCGCCGCTTTGCCGGCCTTCGGCGCGCTGGCGGGGCTGGATCTTGGCACCAAGACCATCGGCGTTGCCGTTTCGGACAGTTTCCGCCATGTGGCGACGCCGCTCTCGACCATCCGGCGCGAGAAATTCACGCTGGATGTCGCGGCACTGCTGAAAATCACCGATGCGCGGGAGATCCGCGGCATCGTCCTGGGGCTGCCCTTCAACATGGACGGCTCCGAGGGGCCGCGCTGCCAGTCCACCCGGGCTTTCGCGCGCAATCTGGAGAAACTCACCCCGCTGCCGATCACCTTCTGGGATGAACGTCTGTCGACCGTGGCCGCCGAACGGGCGCTGCTGGAGGCGGATACGTCTCGAAAGCGTCGCGCCGAGGTGATCGACCATGTTGCCGCCGGGTATATCCTGCAAGGAGCGCTGGATCGGCTGGCGCATCTTGCGAGGCAGCAATGAACGCGGAAACCGGCAAACCCCGGCGGCCTGGCCCCGGCGATACCGATGACCTCTGGAAGCGCGACGAGGTGGAAAGCCCCTGCGTCAAGCTCTGTGCGTTGCACCCCGTTGAGGGGATCTGTGTCGGCTGCCTGCGCACCCGCGATGAGATCGGCCGCTGGTCGCTGATGTCGCAGGCCGAGCGGCGCGCGGTGATGCTGACCCTTGCCGCCCGCGCGCCCCGCCTGCGCAAGCGGCGCGGCGGGCATGACGGCCGCGTCTGACGCCCCATGCTGACCGATCTCGCGCTTTATGCCGCGCTCTTTGCGGCGGCGCTGATCGCGGCAACGATCCTGCCGATGCAATCCGAGGCGGCGCTGGCGGCGATGCTGCTCGGCGGTCACGCGCCGCTGGCGGTGGTGACGGTGGCGAGTGTCGGCAACATCCTCGGCTCGGTCATCAACTGGGGGCTGGGGCGCGGCATCACCCGCTACCGCGACCGGCGCTGGTTTCCGGCCAGCCCTGCGGCGCTGGCGCGGGCCGAGGGCTGGTACCGGCGCTGGGGGAAATGGTCGCTGCTTCTGGCCTGGGTGCCAGTGGTGGGCGATCCGCTGACGGTGATGGCGGGGGTGTTGCGCGAACCGTTCTGGGTGTTTCTGGCGCTGGTGACACTGGCGAAAACCGGGCGCTATCTGGTGCTGACCGCCGCCGTTTTGGGGGTCAGCTGAGCCCCGTCAGCCGCAAAACCATTCCCGCCAGCGCCGAAAGTGCCAGCACCCGCATCACGCCCCAGCGCAGCCCGAAGACCATGCCCAGCGCCATCAGCGACAGTGCCGCCGCCGCCGGGTTCAGCGTGCCGGGCATGGGCAGCTCGATCCCCCAGACCAGTTGCGTTCCGGTGAAGAGGAAATGCAGCGCGAACCACAGCGCCAGATTGGCAATCACCCCCACCACCGCCGCCGTCACCGCCGCCAAGGCCGCCGCCAGCCCGCGGTGATGCCGCAACCGCTCCATCCAGGGCGCGCCGAGGAAAATCCAGGCAAAACAGGGCGCAAAGGTGACCCAGGTGGTCAGGAGCCCCGCCAGCACCCCGGCCCACAGCCCGCCCGCGCGAAAGCCGCCCATGAAGCCCACGAATTGCGTGACCATGATCAGCGGCCCCGGCGTCGTCTCGGCCAGCCCCAGCCCGTCAAGCATCTCGCCCGGCGCCAGCCAGTGCCGCACCGTCACCGCCTCTTGCGCAACATAGGCCAACACCGCATAGGCGCCACCAAAAGTCACTACCGCCATCTTGCTGAAAAATACCGCAATATCGGCATAAACCGACGGCCCCGCCGCCCAGAGCGCCGCCACCGGCACAAGCCAGAGGCAGAGCGCCACCCCGCCCGCGCGGCGCGCCCCGCGCAACGCGTCGGACCCCAGCGGACCAAGGGTGCCGAGATAGCTGTCGGCCTCGGCCAGACCCGCGCCAGAGCCGCCATGCCCGCCGCCCGCGAAAGCCGTGCTGCCCGCGCGCGACGCGAGATAGCCCAGCGCGCCCGCCCCGAGCACGATCAGCGGAAACGGCACCGAAGCCGCGAAAATCGCCACAAAGGCCAGGGCGGCAACCGCCCGCATCACGCCATTGCGCAAAGCCCGGCTGCCGATGCGCACCACCGCCTGCACCACCACGGCGAGCACCGCGGCCTTCAGGCCAAAGAACAGCCCCGCCACCCAATTCAGATCCGCATGCAGCGCGTAAAGCACGCTCAGGCCCATGATGGCGAGCATCCCCGGCAGCACGAAAAGGCACCCCGCGATCAGGCCGCCGCGCACCCCATGCAACAGCCAGCCGATATAGGTGGCCAGCTGCTGCGCCTCCGGCCCCGGCAAAAGCATGCAGAAATTCAGCGCCTGCAAAAACCGGGCTTCACCGATCCAGCGTTTCTCCTCGACGAGAATCCGGTGCATCACCGCGATCTGCCCGGCAGGCCCGCCGAACGACAGCGCCGCGATCCGCGCCCAGACCCATGTTGCTTCGGCAAGTCCGGGGGCGGCGGGGGGCATGATGTCAGGCTTTCTTTGAAAAGACGAAACAGCGGTCGCGGCGGATCATCAGCCACATCGGGGTCCCGACCTTGGGCAGGAACACATTCGGCACCGTGGCGCGCAGGACTGAGCCGTCGAAATCCATCCGAAACTCCACCAGGCTTTCGCGCCCCATGAAGCGCGCCCGCTCGACCAGCCCCCGCGCCGGCGTGCCGTCCTGTGCGGTGGGATTGGGGCCGCGCCCGGCGCGGTCAAAGTCAATCTTCAGATGCTGCGGGCGGATGCCAATCTCAACCTCGGTGCCATCTTCCAGCCCCGGCGTCAGAAACTGGCCAAAGGGCGTATCGGTCAGCGCGCCCTGAACTTTGCCCTTCAGGATATTGATATCCGAGAAGAATTGCGCCGCCGCCCGGTCCACCGGCGCGTTATAGATGTTATAGGGCGCGCCGCGCTGCACGATCTTGCCGTCGCGCATCAGCAGGATTTCATCGGCCATCCGCATCGCCTCATGCGGCTCATGCGTGACCAACAGAACCGCCGTGCCCTCTTCCTTGAGGAGCGCCAGCGTCTCATCGCGGATGCCATCGCGCAGCCGCTCATCCAGCCCCGAGAAGGGCTCATCCATCAGCAGGATCCGCGGCCGCGGTGCCAGCGCGCGGGCCAATGCCACCCGCTGCTGCTCGCCCCCCGAAAGCGCGTGCGGAAAGCTGTCGATGTGGCGCGAAAGATCCACCCGGTCGAGCAATTCAACCACCCGCTCGCGTTTTTCCTGCTTGGTGCCGGTCAGGCCGAAGGCGACGTTATCGGCGACGCTCAGATGGGGAAACAGCGCAAAATCCTGAAACATCAGCCCGATATGCCGCCGCTCGGGCGGCACCCGAAAGACCGTGTCACAGACCAGATGCCCGTCGACAAAGATCGCCCCCGTGTCTTGCATATCCACCCCCGCGATCATCCGCAGCGTGGTGGATTTGCCGCAGCCCGATTGCCCCAGAAGGCAGGTGACCTGCCCCGCCGGGATCTCGAAACTCACATCATCCACCACCAGACGGCCGCCAAACTGGCGCGTCAGACGGTCAACCTTGAGGCGGGGCGGCAGGCTGTGGGACAAGGGGCGGGCCTTCGCAGAGGGAATTTCGCGCGGGATAGCACCCGGCCGGGGGGCGCGGCAAGGGCGCCGCCCCCCGGCCGGGGGCCTGAGACCGTATCAGAAGGTCGCGTTGCTGGCGCCACCATCCAGCAGGATGTTCTGCCCGATGATGAACCCCGCATGCTGCGAGCACAAAAAGGCGCACATCGCCCCGAACTCGCCCGCGGTGCCATAGCGCCGCGCCGGGATCGTCGCCTCGCGCTGTGCCTTGGCTTCCTCCAGACTGATCGCGCCCGCCTTGGCCACCCCGGTGTCAAGGCTGACCGCGCGGTCGGTCGCGTGGATCCCCGGCAGCAGGTTGTTGATGCAAACCCCGCTCGGCGCCACCTGCCGCGCAGTGCCCGCGACAAAGCCGGTCAGCCCGGTGCGCGCGGCATTGGAGAGGCCCAGCACCGCGATCGGCGTCTTGACCGATTGCGAGGTGATGTTGACCACCCGGCCCCAGCCCCGCTCCATCATCGCAGGCAGACAGGCCTGCATCAGCGCGATGGGCGTCAGCATATTGGCATCGAGTGCGGCAATGAAATCATCGCGCGACCAGTCAGACCACATCCCCGGCGGCGGGCCACCCGCATTGGTCACCAGAATGTCGATCATCCCGCCCTGCGCAAAACAGGCGGCGAGCACCGCCGCGCGTCCCGCCTCCGTCGTGATGTCGGCCGCCACCGCGGTGACCTGCACGCCATAGGTCTCGCGCAAATGCGCCGCCGTCGCCTCCAGCGCCTCGGCGCCCCGCGCATTGATCACCAGATCAACACCCGCTTCAGCCAGAGCCTCGGCCGAGCCCCGGCCCAGCCCCTTTGACGCGGCGCAGACCAGCGCCCGTTTTCCCTTGATCCCCAGATCCATGTCAAAACTCCCTGTCCCGGTGTCGCATCGCTTGGGGTCAAGGGCTAACATCCGTCTGCGGCATTGAAAACCACCCAATCTCCGGGCGGCCCGCCTTGCTTGACCTTTTCGCAAGAAACGTGGTTTACGAAAGCGTCGACCTCCGTTCCGCTGCGCCATATCCTGCTGCGCCCGTCAAGGTAATCCATGTCCGAATTTCCCAGCCACGCCGCCCATGTCTATGAAGCCGAGGCTTTCTGGGTCACGTCGGGGGCAAATCAGGGGGACGGGCTGGATGTTGCGGGCCATTGCGAACCGGGAGACGTCTACCAGCTGGACCGCGACGCCGAACCTTTGCGGCTGATGCTGCACACGCAAGACATCGAAGGCCGCCAGACGGTGGCCGAGCAGTCGGACATCGGCCGCCCCGGCGACCGGATCGAGCTGCGCGCCCGGCACGTGCTGATCGCCCCCGATGGTGATACGGTGGTGGTGCTCCTGATCCGGCATCTGGAAAGCCAGCGCGACTACGCCCTGCCGCTCTCGCCCATCGCGCCGCGCATCGATTACACATTGATCGAGGCGCATGAAGATGCGGGCACCGCGCGGCTCTCGGATCTCGTCTGCGTCGCCTTCACCACCGGCACCCAGATCACCCTCGCCGGCGGCGCCCAACGCCCGATCGAAACCCTCCAACCCGGTGACCGGGTGCTCACCCGCGACAACGGCCCGCAGCCCCTGCGCTTTGTCGGCAAGGCGACGATGCGCGCGCTCGGCGGCTTTGCCCCGGTGGTGATCGGCGCGGGCACATTGGGCAATGAGGGCGATCTGGTGGTCAGCCCGCATCACCGGGTGTTCCTCTACCAGCGCGGCCAGAACCGCCTCGGCGACACTGCCGAACTGCTGGTGCAGGCCAAACATCTGGTCGATGGCGAACATGTCTGGCGCCGCGAAGGCGGCTATGTCGATTACTACGCCCTGGTTTTCGACCATCACGAGATCATCTATGCCGAAGGCATCCCCTGCGAGAGCCTGCTTGTCAGCGAAGCCACGCTGAAACTCCTGCCCGAAGATCTGGCGGCCGAAGTCCGCACCCGCCTGCCCGGCCTGAACCAGCATCCGCATTTCGGCACCGAAGCCACCCGCGCCGCCCTCGACCAGATCGGCCGCAACACGATCTTCCGCAAACGCGACAAAGAATAGCCCCGCCGCCGCATCCGGGTCCCCCCTTTCGACGCAGATCAAAAGAACCCGCCGCCCCTTCTTCTTGGCCAAAATACCTCGGGGGAGGCCGCAGGCCGGGGGCAGCGCCCCCCTTCCTCCCTGCCCGCCGGACCAACAGGTGGATTGCGCGCCCGCCCGGCAAGCGGTAAACCGCGCGCATGAGCAACCGCCCCGCCCTCCCCGCCGAAATCGCCCGCCGCCGGACCTTTGCGATCATCTCGCATCCCGACGCCGGTAAAACCACGCTGACCGAAAAGTTCCTGCTCTTCGGTGGCGCCATCCAGATGGCGGGTCAGGTGCGCGCCAAGGGCGAAGCGCGGCGCACGCGCTCGGACTTCATGAAGCTGGAACAGGACCGCGGCATCTCGGTCTCGGCCTCGGCCATGTCCTTTGAATATGGTCACTTCCGCTTCAACCTCGTCGACACGCCAGGCCACTCGGACTTCTCCGAGGATACCTATCGCACGCTGACGGCGGTGGATGCGGCGATCATGGTGATCGACGGCGCCAAGGGCGTCGAAAGCCAGACCCGCAAGCTCTTCGAGGTCTGCCGGTTGCGCGACCTGCCGATCCTGACCTTCTGCAACAAGATGGACCGCGAGAGCCGCGACACATTCGAGATCATCGACGAGATTCAGGAAAACCTCGCCATTGACGTCGCCCCCGCCTCCTGGCCGATCGGCATGGGCCGCGATTTTCTGGGCTGCTATGACATCCTGCACGACCGCCTGGAGCTGATGGACCGCGCCGACCGCAACAAAGTGGCGGAAAGCATCAAGATCAACGGTCTCGACGATCCGAAACTGGCCGAACATGTCCCGGCCGATCAGCTGGCCAAACTCCGCGAAGAGCTGGAGATGGCGCGCGAACTTCTGCCCGCCTTCAACCGCCAGAGCTTCCTGGAGGGGCATATGACCCCGATCTGGTTCGGCTCGGCGATCAACTCCTTTGGCGTCAAGGAACTGATGGACGGCATCGGCGAATACGGCCCCGAGCCGCAGATCCAGAAGGCGACCGAGCGCTCCGTGGCACCGGACGAAACTCCGGTCACCGGCTTTGTCTTCAAAGTGCAGGCCAATATGGACCCCAAACACCGCGACCGGGTGGCTTTTGTGCGCCTCGTTTCGGGGCATTTTGAGCGCGGCATGAAACTGACGCATGTGCGCACCAAAAAGCCGATGGCGGTCTCGAACCCGGTGCTGTTCCTGGCCGCCGACCGCGAATTGGCGGAAGAGGCCTGGGCGGGCGATATCATGGGCATCCCGAACCACGGGCAGCTGCGCATCGGTGACGCGCTGACCGAGGGCGAGGCATTGCGCTTCACCGGCATTCCGTCGTTTGCACCGGAATTGCTGAACACCGTCCGCGCGCTCGACCCGATGAAGGCCAAGCATCTGGACAAGGCGCTGATGCAATTCGCCGAAGAAGGTGCCGCCAAGGTCTTCAAACCGATGATCGGTTCGGGCTTTATCGTCGGCGTCGTCGGCGCGCTGCAATTTGACGTGCTGGCTAGCCGGATCGAGATTGAATACGGCCTGCCCGTGCGGTTCGAGAGCAGCCATTTCACCTCAGCCCGCTGGGTCGCGGGCCCTAAGGCCGAGGTGGAGCGCTTTGTGAACATCAACAAGGGTCATATCTCGACCGACCACGACGGCGATGTGGTCTTTATGACCCGCCTGCAATGGGACATCGACCGCGTGCAGCGCGATTTCCCCGAGCTGAAGCTGACGGCGACGAAAGAAATGATGGTCTGAGGCAGGCGTCGGCCTCTTGCCTGTGGCAAGGGGTCGCGCCGTGCCGAAAGCACCAGAGCTCCCGGATCGGGCGCCAGAGATCGCGCCTTCAAAATGGGGCCTTCAACCAACATCAAGAAACATCCGACCCCAATCGGCTGCCCTTTCACGGCGCCGCCCAGATTGTGCTGGCCCGCGGGGCGCTCTGGCGGGTATCGTGTTCTGAACGGGCCTGCCCGCGGTAGTCGGACGCGCAGGCCCCCGGACCGGGCGGGGCCTCTCTGCTGACGAAGCGGTCCGGCCATCGAAAGGACGACACGGGACCATGACAATCACCAAAGAGGATGAGCTGACCGGCCTGCAAGAGATCGGCCGCATCGTCGCCAACACCCTTCAGAGCATGGCGAAAGCGATGGAACCCGGCATTACCACGCGCGAGTTGGATGCGATTGGCCGCGATCTGCTCGCGCAGGAGGGCGCGGTCTCTGCGCCAGAGGCCACCTATGATTTTCCGGGTGCCACCTGCATCAGCGTGAATGAGGAAATCGCGCATGGGATACCGGGCGACCGCGTGCTGGTGCGCGGCGATCTGGTGAACATCGACGTTTCCGCCTCGAAACACGGCTATTTCGCCGATACCGGGGCGACCTTCCGCTTTGGTCCGGTGCGCCCCGCGCAGGACCGGCTGTGTCGCGACGGCAAACGTGCGATGCAGGTGGGCATTGCGCAGGTGGGCAGCGGCAAGCCCCTCGCCGGGATCGGTAATGCCATCGGGCGCTTTGCCGCCCAGCGCGGCTATACGCTGATCCGCAATCTGGCCAGCCACGGCGTCGGCAAGGCGCTGCATGAATACCCGGAGGAAATCGCCACCTGGCCCACCCGTCGCGACAAGCGCCGGATCGACAAGGGGCTGGTGCTGACGGTTGAGCCCTTCCTGTCCACCGGCGGCCTCTGGGCTACCGAAGGCACCGACGGCTGGACGCTTTACGCCGAGCCGCCCGCGCCGGTGGTGCAGTTTGAACATACGGTGGTGGCGACCGAGCGCGGGGCGATCATCGTCACCCTGCCGGGCTGATCGCCTCCGCTGGCATCTGCCGGACCGGGGCGCACGGCACGTCTTTGCGCGCGGCGCCCGCCATGCAAATAGCCTGCGGGAATGGTCTGCGCGGCGCCCGTGGACCGGACGCCGCGCAGCTTTGGGTCAGACGACCGTGGCGTCCATGGTCACTTCGGCATTCAGCAGCTTCGAGACCGGGCAGCCCGTTTTCGCCGCATCGGCAAATTCCAGCAGGTCCTCGGCCTCGGCATCGCCTTTGATTTCCGTCACCAGATGCGCCTTGGTGATGGAGAAACCTTCGTCGTTTTTCTCAAGGCTGATCTTCGACACGGTCTTGATCTCGACCCCCTCGATCCCGGCACCCGCCAGCATATTCGCCAGCGCCATCGAGAAACAAGCGGCATGCGCCGCGCCGATCAGCTCTTCCGGGTTGGTGCCCGGCGTGTCGCCGAACCGGGTGTTGAACCCATAGGGCAGATCCTTCAACGCGCCGCTCTGCGTCGAAATCTCGCCTTTGCCGTCCTTCAGATCACCCGTCCAATGGGCAGAGCCGGTTTTCACACTCATGATAATCTCCTCGATCAAACTGCGCGGATTGCATTCAGCAGCGGGTTGCATTCAGCAGGGGCAACGCGGGCGGGGCGCAGAGCGTTCCCGCCCGCATCAGGCAGATCACTGATCAGGCCGTCGGGTCGATCAGCCGATGGAATTCCTGAATGGCAAAGCGGTCGGTCATCCCCGCCACGTAATCCAGAACCACCCGTGCCAGCTCAACCCGCATGTTGTCGGAGAGCCGCGCGCGGGCCACATCCTCGTGCCAATCTTCGGGCAAAAGCGCCGGATCGTCCATGAAAAGCGGAAACAGCTGGTTGATCATCGCCGTCACCCGCTGGCGTTCGGCCACCACCGAAGGGGCGCGGTACATGCGGGTGAAGAGGAAGCCCTTGATCGCCTTGAGGTTCTGATAGAGCGGCTTCGAGAAGCGGATGATCGGCCCCTCCATCCCGCGGATATCCTCCACCCGTTCGGGTTGCAGGCTCAGAAGACGATTCTCGGCCACCGCGATCACATCCTCCACCATCACGCCAAACACCCGGCGCAGCGCCTCATGCCGACGCCGGCTGGGATCAAGCCCGGGATGCAACCGGTCCACCACCTCGTAACATTCGCCGATCACCGGCAATTCGCACAGATCATCATCGGTAAAAAGCCCGGCGCGCAGGCCATCATGCAGATCATGGTGGTTGTAGGCCACATCATCGGCCACCGCCGCCACCTGCGCCTCGGCGCTGGCATTGGTCTCAAGCTCCAGATCCCACATCGCATCGACCTCTTTCAGCGCATAGGGCATCGCCTCGCGCGTCGGATAGCTGTGCGAGCCGCCCCGGTCCGAAATCGCCGGACCATTGTGCTTGGCGATGCCTTCCAGCGCCTCCCAGGTCAGGTTGAGCCCGTCGAAATCGGCGTAATGTTTTTCCAGCCGGGTGACGATGCGCAGCGCCTGCGCGTTATGGTCAAAGCCGCCAAAGGGCTCCATCAGCACATGCAGCGCATCCTCGCCCGTATGGCCAAAGGGCGGATGCCCGAGGTCATGCGCCAGCGCCACCGCCTCGGCCAGATCGGTGTTCAGCCCGAGCGCCCCCGCGATGGTGCGCGCCACCTGCGCCACCTCGATCGTATGGGTCAGGCGGGTGCGGTAATAATCGCCCTCATGCTCCACAAAGACCTGCGTCTTGTGTTTCAGCCGCCGGAAAGCGCTGGAATGGATGATCCGGTCGCGGTCGCGCTGAAAGGGCGAGCGAAAGGTCGACATGTTCTCATCAAACAAACGCCCACGGCTCGCTTCGGGATGGCAGGCATAGGGTTTCAGCATCATTCCTCGTTCCGCTCTCTTGTCCCCGGTTTTCCCCCACCCTATATCCGGTAAGATACGGAAAGAATACAGGGTGCCGCCATGGATCTCACACTGCCGCCGAAAGTGACCCCGCGCGCCTTCGCGCGTCTGGCCGAGATCAACGCCGATGCGGCCGAACCGCAGGCGTTGCGCGTTGCCGTGGAAGGCGGCGGCTGCTCGGGCTTTCAATACGACATCAAATTCGATGCCGCGACCGAGGATGACCTTGTGCTGGCCAGCGAGGGGCAAAAGGTGCTGATCGATCCGGTCTCGCTGCCGTTTCTGGCCAATGCGGTGATCGATTTCACCGAAGAACTGATCGGCGCGCGCTTCGTGATCGAAAATCCGAACGCCACCGCCTCTTGCGGCTGCGGCACCTCCTTCTCCATCTGAAATGACGGCAATCCTGCTTCTCGGCTCCGGCCCGGGCGTGGTCCACTGCGCCCCCTGGCCGCGTGCGCCCTTTGACCGGGTGGTGGCGATCAACAATGCCTGGCGGGTGCGCGACGACTGGGATGATCTGGTCTATCCGTGGGATTTCCCCGCCGACCGGCTGCCCGAGAGCCCGCGCGGCCGTCTGGTGACGGAAGATGATTTCGTTCCCGCCCAAAACCTCTATGGCGGTTTTGTCTATGCGGGGGCCACGATGGCCTTCACCACCGCCTATTGGGTGCTGGCCGAATACCGCCCCCGCGTGCTGGCCTTTCTCGGCTGCGACATGCATTACCCCGCCAGCGGCCCCACGCATTTCTACGGCACCGGCACGCCGGATCCCTTGCGCGCCGACATCACCCTGCAAAGCCTTGAGGCGAAATCGGCGCGGTTGCGGATCTTTGCCGCCGATCAGGGCTGCGCGCTGGTGAACCTCTCGGATGGCCCCAGCCGCCTCGCCCTGCCCCGCGCCACGCCCGAAACCCTGCCCGACACCGCCGCCCCCCATGATACCGTCCGCGCCGCCGAGGCCCGCGCCCGCGAGGCGGCCCTCGGCTACACCGTCCCCTCGGGCCGCTATTGGGAGGAGATCGCGCGGTTCGATCCCGCCGAACTCCGCGCGCTGGACGCGATCTGGCTGGAAGCGGGCGGCAATCCGGCCTAGAACGGGGAAAACCTGAGGGAGCGCCGCCGATGAAGATTGCCACGTTCAACATCAATGGCATCAAGGCCCGGATCGAAGCCCTGCCCGCCTGGCTTGAGGCGGCAAAGCCAGATGTGGCCCTCTTGCAGGAAATCAAATCCATCGACGAGAATTTCCCGCGCGAGATGTTTGAGGATATGGGCTACCGGGTGGAAACCCATGGCCAGAAAAGCTTCAACGGCGTCGCGATCCTCTCGCGCCTGCCGCTGGAGGATGTGACGCGCGGCCTGCCGGGCGACGCCGAGGACGAACAGGCCCGCTGGATCGAGGCGACGGTGATCGGCGACAGCCAGGCCGTGCGCGTGGCGGGCCTCTATCTGCCCAACGGCAATCCGGTGCCCGGCCCGAAATATGATTATAAACTGGCCTGGATGGCGCGGATGCGCGACCACGCGAAAGCGCTGCTCGCCACCGAAATGCCGTTCATTCTGGCGGGGGATTACAACATCATCCCGCAGCGCGAGGATGCCGCCAAGCCCGAAGCCTGGACCGAAGACGCGCTCTTTCTGCCCGAAAGCCGCGCGGCATTCCGCCGGATCCTCAACCTCGGCTTCACCGAGGCCATCCGCACCCAGCACCCCGAGGCCGGGCTCTACAGCTTTTGGGATTATCAGGCGGGCGCCTGGCAGCGCAACAACGGCATCCGCATCGACCATCTGCTGCTGTCGCCGCAGGCCGCGGACCTCTTGCAAACCAGCGGCATCGACAAAGAGGTGCGGGCGGGCGACAAACCCTCGGACCATGTCCCGGTCTGGGTCGATCTGGCCGCCTGAGGCTTGCTTCGTTCAAAATATCCCCCGCGGAGCGTTCTGTGGTCGGCCTGAAGAGCCTCCGGCGGGGATATTTCTCCGAAGCAATGAGCCGCTGTCACGCCCCTGCGGTCACGTCGTGGTCATAGACCCAGTCAAAGCGTTTGAGCATGCGCTCCGGCGCCAGTGCATTGATCGCCCGCAACCCCATATGTGCCACCGCGCGCGGCAGGCCGCTCAGGTGGTAGTTGCGCGCATTGCCATTGGCCAGCCCCACCACTTTTGCCACGCGGGCCGCGCGGATCTGCTGATAGGCGGCAAAGGCCGCGGCATCGCTGTCATGGCCCGCCAAAGCCTCGGCCAGGACCCAGGCGTCTTCGAGCGCGAGACAGGCACCTTGTGCAAAGAACGGCAGGGTCGGATGCGCGGCATCCCCCAACAGCACCGCCCCCGGTGCGTGCCAGTTTTTGGCGACCGGATGCCGGAACAGGCCCCAGAGGCCCGGGGCCTCGACCTGGTCCAGCCAGCCGCGCACCTTGGGGCCAAAATCGGCAAAGGCGGTGCGCAGCGCGATGGAATCGTCGGTCAGCGACCAGCTTTCCTCCACCCATTTGTGCCGCTCCTGCACCGCCACGATATTGCGCAGCCCGCCGCCCAACGGATAGCTGACCAGATGCCGCCCCGGCCCCATGAAGACCTGCGCCACCGGCTCGGCATCCGCCTCGGCGGGCAGGAGTGCGCGCCAGGCGGTCTGATGCGTGAAAAACGGTGCCGCGGCCCCGTTGATCGCGGCGCGGAGTTTTGAATGCAGCCCATCGGCACCAATGAGAAGATCCGCTTCCATCTCAACGCCCTGCGCCGTGGTCAGCCGGGGCGGATGCGCGCCGAGCGTCACCTGCTCCACCCGGTGCAACAGGCGGATGGTCACCCCCGCCTCGCGCGCGCCTTCGGCCAGAATGCTGATCAGCCGCGCGCGGTGCAGATAATGCACGTCGCTTTGCCCGGCATGGCGCGGCGGCAACGTCATCCGCAACAGCCGCTGCTCGCCCGGACCGTCCCAGAGTTCAACCGCCCGTCCCTGCGGGCCCGCGCTGTCCAGCGCCGCCCCCAGTCCCAAGGCGCGCAGCACCCGTGCCCCATTGGGCGAGACCTGCAATCCGGCGCCGACTTCGCGGATCGCCTCGGATTGTTCGAGCACCGTCACCTGCGCCCCGCGCAAGGCCAGCGCCCGCGCCACCGCCAGGCCGCCGACGCCGGCCCCCAGCACGGTAATCCTGCGACCCAAAAGCATGGCACCCTCCTGAAACGACACCACCGGAGCCTAACGGCACCGGTGGTGATTTTCCAGCGAAAGCCAAGGGCTTCGCGCCGTTATGACACTTGATCATCCGCGACGGGGAGCGCCCCGCGGCGTGCCGCGCGGCCTGCCCGGGGAGGGTCGAAACCATCGCCACCCCGAAGCCCGGCCTCTCCCGGGATCAGTCCTCGCGGTGCACCCGCTCGCGCCGCTCGTGCTTTTCCTGCGCCTCGAGCGTCATGGTGGCGATCGGCCGCGCGTCCAGCCGTTTCAGGCTGATCTGCTCGCCGGTCATCTCGCAATAGCCGAATTCGCCATTGTCGATCCGACGCAGCGCCGCGTCGATCTTGGAGACCAGTTTGCGTTGGCGGTCGCGCGTGCGCAATTCCAGTGCGCGGTCGGTTTCCTCGGATGCACGGTCGGCAATATCAGGGACGTTGCGCGCCGATTCCGCCAGACCTTCCAGCGTTTCGGCGGATTGTTCGAGCAGCTCATTTTTCCAGGCAATCAATTTGCGACGGAAATATTCCAGCTGCCGATCATTCATGAACGGCTCGTCTTCGGCCGGCCGGTAATCTTCGGGAAGAAACGATTCGGGTTTCATAAGGCGTTCCCTTTGCGGCTCGGGCCGGGCATTGATGTCAGTCTCTGTCATCCGGCACTCTCCTTGCCGCGTCACTTACCCGATGGACAGGAGCTTGTCACTACTCCGTTTTCACGGAATCTGCGCGCAGTGCCCGCCTTGCAGCCCAAAGGCCCCGACGCTAGGCTTTGCCCGACCCTGCCCGAAAGGCCACAGCATGCAGTTCCGCTCGACCGAAAGCTATGTCGCCCCCGCCGATCTGGTGATGGCCGTCAACGCCGCGGTGACGTTGGAGCGGCCGCTGTTGGTCAAGGGGGAACCCGGCACCGGCAAGACGGAACTCGCGCGGCAGGTGGCGGCCAGTTTGGGGCTGCCGATGGTCGAGTGGAATGTGAAATCCACCACCAAGGCGCAGCAGGGCCTCTATGAATATGACGCGGTCAGCCGCCTGCGCGACAGCCAGCTGGGCGATGCGCGGGTGGGCGATGTGCGCAATTACATCCGCAAGGGCAAATTGTGGCAGGCGTTCGAGGCGCCCGGCAAGGTGGTGCTGCTGATCGATGAGATCGACAAGGCCGATATCGAGTTTCCCAATGACCTGTTGCAGGAACTCGATCAAATGGAATTCTTTGTCTATGAGACCGGCGAGACGATCCGCGCCCTGCACCGCCCGGTGGTCATCATCACCTCGAACAATGAGAAAGAACTGCCCGACGCCTTCCTGCGCCGCTGTTTCTTTCACTACATCCGCTTCCCCGAGCCGGAGACATTGCGCGCCATCGTGGAAGTGCATCACCCCGGCATCAGGCAAGACCTGCTGGCGACCGCCCTCACCCAGTTTTATGAGCTGCGCGAGACGCCGGGGCTGAAGAAGAAACCCTCCACCTCCGAGGTGCTCGACTGGCTGAAGCTCTTGCTGGCCGAGGATCTGGGACCCGAGGATCTGAAGCGCGATCCGGCCTCGATGCTGCCCAAGCTGCATGGCGCGCTTCTCAAGAACGAACAGGATGTGGCGTTGTTCGAGCGGCTGGCCTTCATGGCGCGGCGGCAGGGGCGCTGAGACCGGCGGCCCCTGCCCCACGCCCCCGGCGGCGGCCCGTTCGGCGGTTTCCCCCGCCCGGCGGCGCCCGGCGGGCGAAGTTTCGCGCAACGCCCCGGCGGGATGCCGTGAAACGCCGCTTCCCCGGTTACGGCGCAGGCCCGGATCGGCTAGGCAAGGCGTCACGCCCCTCTCCGGCCCGTGGCAGGCCGGGATGCCGCCCGCACCAGCGGGGCGCATCCCACCTGTCAGCGGTCGCTTGTGGACTTGTCTGGCGGGGGCCAGCGACTACAACCAAGGCAGGGAGACCGAGGGAGAGATCATGACCGACGACGCGCTGGTAATTTTCACGCCGTCAGGCAAACGCGGGCGGGTGGCGCTGGGGACCAGCGTGCTGCAGGCCGCGCGGCAGCTGGGGGTCGATCTTGACTCCGTCTGCGGCGGGCGCGGCATCTGCTCGAAATGCCAGATCGCGCCGGGCTTTGGCGAATTTGCCAAGCACGGGCTGACCGTGGCCGAGGATGCGCTGAGCCCGGTGAATGCGGTCGAAGAGCGCTATGACCGCGTGCGCGGGCTGAAACCCGGGCGGCGGCTGGGCTGTCAGGCCTGTATTCAGGGCGATGTTGTTCTGGATGTGCCGCCGGAAAGTCAGGTGCATAAACAGGTGATCCGCAAATCCGCCACCGAACGGGTGATGGAGATGGACCCCGCCAGCCGCCTTTACTACGTCGAAGTGGCCGAGCCGGACATGCACGACCCCTCCTCGGATTTCGACCGGCTGGCAGCCGCGCTGGAAAGCCAGTGGCAGATTTCCGGGCTGGAGGCCGACCTCAGCGTCTTGCGCAAAGTGCAGCCGGTGCTACGCAAGGGCGGCTGGAAGGTCACCCTCGCCGTCTCGCAGGATGGCTATGCCACGCGGCTGATCGATCTCTGGCCGGGGCTGCGCGAAGCGCCGCTGTACGGGCTGGCGATTGATCTTGGCTCCACCACCATCGCCGGGCATCTGGTGGCGCTGGATGACGGGCGGGTGCTGGCCTCCTCGGGGCTGATGAACCCGCAGATCCGCTTTGGCGAGGATCTGATGAGCCGGGTCAGCTATGTGATGATGAACCCCGGTGGCGATGCGGAAATGACCCGCGTCGTGCGCGAGGGGCTGAACACTTTGGCGGGCGTGCTGGCCAGTGAGGCGGGCATCTCCGGCCCCGAAATCGTCGAGGTGGTGGTGGTCTGCAACCCGGTGATGCACCATCTTCTCCTTGGGATTGACCCGGTCGAGCTGGGTCAGGCGCCTTTCGCGCTGGCCACGGGTCAGGCGCTGAACTTCGCGGCGCGTGAGCTGGACCTGCACGCGCTGAACCCGGCCGCCCGCACCTATATCCTGCCGCTGATCGCGGGCCATGTCGGGGCCGATGCCGCCGCCGTGGCGCTCTCGGAGGCGCCGGAACTGCGCGAAGATCTCTCGCTTGTCGTGGATGTCGGCACCAATGCCGAGATCCTTCTGGGCAATTCCACGCAAGTGCTGGCCTGTTCCTCGCCCACCGGCCCCGCCTTTGAAGGGGCGCAGATCTCCTCGGGTCAGCGCGCCGCGCCGGGCGCGATCGAGCGGATCGAGATTGATCCGGTGACGAAAGAGCCGCGGTTCCGGGTCATCGGCTCGGATCTGTGGTCCGATGAGCCGGGCTTTGCCGAGGCGACGGCCAGCACCGGCGTCACCGGCATCTGCGGCTCGGGCATCATCGAGGCGGTGGCCGAGATGCGGATGGCGGGGATCCTCGATGCCTCCGGCCTGATCGGCTCGGCCGAGCAGGTGGGCAGTGAGCGCTGTCAGGCGACGGGCCGCACGCATGAATATGTGCTGCAAGAGGCGGATGCGTCGGGCGCCGCGCGGATCAGCGTGACACAGGGCGATATCCGGGCGATTCAGCTCGCGAAATCTGCCCTTTATGCGGGCGCCCGCCTGTTGATGGATCAGATGGGCGTGGAAAAAGTCGACCGGGTGGTGCTCGCCGGGGCCTTTGGCGCGCATATCAGCCCGAAACATGCCATGGTGCTGGGGATGATCCCCGATGTGCCTCTGGCCGCGGTGACCAGCGCCGGAAATGCCGCGGGAACCGGGGCACGGATGGCGCTGTGTTCCCGCCTCGCCCGGCGCGGCATCGAGCGTCAGGTCCACCATATTCACAAGGTTGAAACAGCAATCGAGCCTAAATTTCAGGAGCATTTCGTGGCCGCAAATGCCATTCCGCATGCCAGCGACCCTTTCCCAGAGCTGGCAAGAATCGTCACCCTTCCCGAGGTCAGCTTTAACGCCAATGGCGGCGGTGCGGAGGGCGGCGGCGGACGCCGCAGGCGGCGCGGATGAGCGCGCCCGATCCCATCGCGGCGCTGCTCACCCGCATCGCTTCCGGCGACCGCCGGGCCTTTGCGCAAATTTATGATGCGGCGGGCCCGAAACTATTCGGCACCTGCCTGCGTATCCTGAGGGACAGGGGCGAGGCAGAGGATGTCTTGCAAGAGGCGATGACCCGCATCTGGACGGGCGCGCATCGGTTTGACCCTGCCAAAGGACGCGGCATGACCTGGGCGATTGCGGTGACGCGCAATCTGTGCATCGACCGGCTCAGGCGGCGCCCGATGGAGAACCGGCCCGGTCAGGATGCCGGTCCCGCGGCGCTCGAGGATCTGGTGGCCCAGACCCCGACGCCCGAGGCCAGCCTTTTGGCGGGCGATGCGGCGGCGCGGCTGACGGCCTGTTTCGGCACGCTTGAGGCGGACCGGGCGGCGGCGATCCGGGGGGCCTATCTCGATGGGCTGACCTATGAGGTGCTGGCCGCGCGTTTCGCGGTGCCGCTGAACACGATGCGCTCCTGGCTGCGGCGGGGGGTGCAGAAATTGAAAGATTGTCTGGGCGAAAGCGTGCCCGGGTGAAGGAGTACCTGCAATGACGGCTGATCGCGATCTGCCCGGTGCTGGCGGCGGCGACGACGGTGGCCTGCCCGAGACCGAAGCCCTGGTGGCTGAATACGTGCTGGGCACCCTGCCGGCAGGTGAGCGCGCCTATGTCGCCGACCGCATCCGCCGCGACAGCGATGTGGCGGCGCTGGTCGAGGCCTGGCAAGAGCGTTTTGCCCCGCTGAACGCCGAATTCCCCGAGGTGACGCCGCCCGCGGCGCTCTTGCCGCGCATCGAGGCGCGGATTTTCGGCACCAACCCGCGCCCGGGCCGCAACTGGTGGCCCTCGGTGCTGGGCGGCAGTCTGGCCGGGCTTGCGGTGGCGGGCGTGGCGGGTTTCCTCGTGCTCTCGCCGCTCAGCCCCTTGTCCGTCGGCCCCGATGGCACGGTGCAGGTGCCCGAACGCCAAACGCTGGCCCGCCTGACCGGAGAGGGACAGGCGCTGGTCGTCGCCGCCCTGCGCGACCCGGAAAGCGGCCAGCTTGTGCTCGCGCGTGCCGAGGGCCCCGCCGCGCCGGACGGGCGCGACTATGAGGCCTGGGTGATCGCACCGGGCGGCGCGCCGGTTTCGGCCGGTCTTTTGCGCGACGGCGATCTGGTGGTGCCTGCCGCTCTGCTGGCACCCGGCGTCACGCTGGCCATTTCGCTGGAACCCACGGGCGGCGCCCCGGGCAGCGCGCCCACCGGCCCTGTCCTTGTGGCGGCCGAGCTGCAATCGCTCTGACGCCTCAATCCCGCAGCAAAGCCAATCCCGGCGCAAAACCAGACCCGGAGCCCGCACAGGCTCCGGGTTTTTCTTTGGGGCCATCGTGTTAATGGCCCCTCCGCGCCCGACATGAACCGGCGGCTGGCCGATGATGCGGACGGGAAACAGCACTCACGCTTTCGTGATGGCGATTTTCCGCAACTTCCCGCCCCGTGCCCTCGTAGCTCTGGGGGCAAGGGAGAGGACGAGCCTTTCCCACCCTTCCGGAGGAAAACCCCAATGATCCGTTTCGCCACGATGACCGCTGCTCTCGCCCTGTCGCTGACCGCTCCGGCTTTCGCCGAAAACCCGATGGTGGGCGGCGCCGCGATGTATGAAGACAAGAACATCGTCGAAAACGCCGTGAACTCGGCCGATCACACCACGCTGGTGGCCGCTGTGAAAGCCGCCGGTCTGGTCGATACGCTCTCGGGCGAAGGCCCGTTCACCGTTTTCGCCCCGACCAACGAAGCCTTTGCCAAACTCCCGGCCGGCACCGTTGAAACCCTGCTGAAGCCGGAAAACAAAGATCAGCTCACGAAGATCCTGACCTGCCACGTCGTGGGCAAAGAGGTCATGTCGGACGCGCTGAAAGGCATGATCATGGATGACAACGGCAAGCACCCGGTCCCGACCCTGGGCGGCTGCACGCTGCAGGCCTCGTATGAAGGCGACATGATCGTTCTGGAAGATGAGATGGGCAACAAGGCCCATGTGACCATCGCCGATGTCAAACAGTCGAACGGCGTGATCCATGTCATCGACGCGGTGATGCTGCCGAAGATGTAAGACCCCGCCCAGCCCCCTGCCCGCAGGCAAAATGCGGTCGGGGGAACGGGGGATGCCCGCCGGTTGGACTGTTATCAGCCCCCGCACTTCCGGTCAGGGCAGCTTGAACGGACCGTTCCCCCGAGCGGTCCGTTCTTCATTGCGCAAAACCCGGAACCGGGCGCAGGCCTCCGCCGCCAGAGAGGGCGAACGAGTGAGAGGCCCGTTTGAGTGGCCTGAGGGAGTGCCCGTGCGGCCCGCCGCAAGACGCGGGGCGGATGAGCGTCACGGAGCCCGGAGATGTGCTGCGCCGATGCGTGCGCCCCGCCACCACGCGCCGTGACCGGCGGCGCCGTTCAGCGCCCGCGACAGGACGCCGGGCCCCTGACAGGCCCCGCCGCAACCCGACCTTGCCAGACCTTGCCTTGACAGACCGAAGCCAGAGTAGACCAGAGCCGAAAGGCACGGCCCACCTGCCCGATGCCAGGATCGGCGCTGCCCCGCGACCGCAGATATGCGCAGGAAGCGGCCGGGCAGAAATTCCCTGCATCCCCGCTTGACGCCGCCCCGCCGCTCGCCTATTCCTCCGGCCAGTCGCGGGTGTAGCTCAATGGTAGAGCAGCAGCTTCCCAAGCTGAATACGAGGGTTCGATTCCCTTCACCCGCTCCAAATTCCCCCGAAAATATAAATGCACGCAATGACTTATCGCCATCGTGCGGTTTTTCGTTTTTGAGGCCTCTGTAGAACAAACGGACATTTGGCGCTGCTTCGGAACACTTCTAACCCTTGAATCCCGAAGAAAATCCCGAAGCTTGTTCATGCTCTGCCCCCATTTCGATAAGACCATTGGCAGAGGATTTTGATTTCAGGAGCCTTGTCGACGGTTCAACAGGATATCCGAGAGCGTTCCAAGACAGGTACCGAGCACGAAAGCGAAGATTGGAACGTACAAGATCATCGCTTTGCCGGCGATTGACCACGCGCCAACACCAACGCCGCTGATCCCAGCGTTATCCACCCGCTTGCCACCGGGGGTCTGATGCGGTGCCTTTCGCACCGCGGTCCGCCTCGATCTGCGATCGACAAAGCGTTGTTTGGTCGGGCAAGGCCACGTCCAAGTCCACCACGTTTGACGGGCTGGCCACCAGTCCGGCCTTGGTGACAAGGACAGCGCCTTCAGAACCTGAAACGTCAAACGGAACTGGACCGCAGCCTCTGAGAATACTTCAGGGCGGCCAGTGCCCATTCCTGCCCCTCGGCCGTGCAGAAGAGAACGGTGCAAGAAACATGGCCACGCCCGGCATTGTCCGCGTGCAGGGGCCGCTCAGCGCCGCCGCTCCACCGCAAGGCCGAGGAAGGTGCCCGCAACGATCAGCCCCGCCCCGATCAGCGCATGCGGCGTGGCGGGTTCGGACAACAGGGCCCAAGCCAGCGCAAAGCCGAACAGCGGCTCGGTCCCCATCAGAAAGGCGACACGCGTGGGGCTGGTGCGCCGGACTGCCGCGTTCTGCACGTAGAAGGCCCCGACCGTGCAAAAGAGTGCCAGAAACCCCACCGCGGCCCAACCCGCAGCACTTGCCGCGACGTAGAGCCCCGCCGGTCCGGATTGCCCGACCAGCAGCGCCAGCGTCAGCCCGGCGACTGTGGCCGCCTGCACCGCCGTCAGCGCGGCGGACGAGAGGGTGCTGCCGTTCATCAGCCTCTTGGTCGAGACCACCATCACCGCGCGCAGGCAGGCCGCACAGAGGACCAGCAGGTCCCCGGCGCCAAGCGCGCCCATTCCCCCCGCCAGCACCGCGACGCCGGTCACCGCGACACAAGCACCCGCGATCACCCCGGCCGGGGGCAGCCGCCGCTGCACTCCGAACTCGAGAAACGGGGTGAAGATCGTAGAGAGCGAGATGATCAGCGCGGTGTTCGTGGCCGTGGTCATCGCCACGCCCCAGGTTTCGGCCTGGAAGATCGCGAAGAGGATGCCGCCGAGCCAGGCAGCCGCCAGCAGGTCCCGCCGCCGGGCCGCGCCGAGGTCGCGGACGGCCAGAGACCCAAGGATCAGCGCGGCCAGCGCAAAGCGGTAAAAAATCAACAGCAACAGCGGCATATGCGCCAGCGCGCCCTTGGCCACCGGGTAGCTCGCCCCCCAGACAATCGCCACCCCGAGCACGGCAATATCCGCCCAAAGCGGTGATCGCCCTGCCCTGAAACTCTCTGATACCGCCATAGCCATCCCCGGATTCCGACCCAATCCTTGCGGGATAGGTCATCCGGCGCCGGGAGATATAGAACGAAAACGCAGTGTCAGCCTTTGGCATAGGCCGCGGGGGTGATGCCGAGGATGGCCCGGAAGTTCCGCCCCATATGGCTCTGATCGGCAAAGCCGGTCTGAGCGGCGGCCTCGGCCGGGGTGAGGCCCGTGCGCAGCAGGCGCTTCACCTGCAGGATCTTCTTTTGCAGATGCCAGGCGTGCGGCGGCAGGCCGGTGGCACGGCGAAAAGCCGCGATGGTCTGCCGCCGCTGCAACCGGGTGACGGCGCAGAGATCATCGAGCGAGACATCCTCTTCGACACGGGCCTCCAGATAGTCGATCGCCTCCGCGATGCGCCCCGCTTCACGCGGCTCGGGCTGCGACAATTGCGGTGCCAGTTCGCGCAACAGCGCCGCCAGCAAGCTCTCCAGCGCCACATCCCGCGACAGTCTTTGCGGGGAATTGTGCAAGACCTCATGCAGCGCCGCGAACCGCGCGGCAAGGCCCGGGCGCGCGTGAAAGGCGGCGCCGAAATCCAGCGTTCCGGTCGGCTCACGGTCCGCGGTATCGGCCAAAAGCGACCGCATCCCGGCCTCGGGGATATAGATCATCCGCTGCCGCCAGCCCTGCGCATCCCCTGCCCCACCATGATGCACATCGCCCGGCCGCATGGTCACCACCGACCCTTGCGGCACGCGGTTCATCTCACCCCGGCACCAGACGGCATGCACGCCACCATCGATCACACCAAAGAGGTATTCATCATGGGCATGCGGCTTGAAGCTTTGCTGGTGGTAGCGCGCGGACAGGGTTTCGATCCCGTAGAGGTCCGGTCTGGACCGCAGGCTCACCTCGTCCTTCGCCTGCTTGGGTCCCGGCTCTTGCAAAGCATCTCACCTGTGTCGGTTGCCCTGGATGGATACTGCGCGGACAGTCGGCGGTCAAACTTGGATATGTTCATGAACTGCCCGAAGCGCCCCAGCCGTGGCACCCTACGCCGCGCGATCCGATCTTGGAAAATGCGAATGCATGCCGCCATGCCGAGACCTGACGCACCTGTTCGCCCTAAACTTGGTAATCAAGCAAGGTAGACCGTAACAGCGCGGAGCTTTCTACCATTCGGACGGACCAACCGCGTTGGTGCTTCCGGCCGAGGCTGTGTGAAAACGCTGTTCTGTGGTAAGCTTCCGCAAGGCAGCGGGAGACCAGGATGGCGGGCTTCAT
>NZ_JBGQOG010000032.1:0-33751 GCF_052113705.1 Phaeovulum sp. W22_SRMD_FR3
CCCCCCCCCCCCCCCCCCCCCCCCCCCCCCCCCCCCCCCCCCCCCCCCCCCCCCCCCCCCCCCCCCCCCCCCCTTCCGCACTCGCCCCCCGGCGCAACGCCAGCCTGCCCACCCAACCGGCCCGCCATCTCCCCTTGCAAGCCTGCCCCCCAGCCGCTAGGAAGCGCGCAATTCTGTCGGGCGGTTCAGGGGGGTATCCATGCCGCTTCTTGTTATGAAATTCGGTGGCACCTCGGTCGGGGATCTCGCGCGCATCAAGAATGCGGCCGCGAAGGTCAAACGCGAGGTGGAACGCGGCTATGACGTGATCGTCATCGTCTCGGCCATGTCGGGCAAAACCAATGAGCTGGTGGGCTGGGTCGAGCAGACCTCGCCGATGTTTGACGCGCGCGAATATGACGCCGTGGTCTCCTCGGGCGAGAATGTCACCGCCGGTCTGATGGCGCTGACCCTGCAAGAGATGGACGTGCCCGCGCGCAGCTGGCAGGGTTGGCAAGTGCCGATCAAGACCACCTCTGCGCATTCGGCCGCCCGCTTTGTCGACATTCCGCGCGAGAATATCGACGCGAAATTCGCCGAAGGCATGAAGGTGGCCGTGGTCGCCGGTTTTCAGGGCGTGAGCCCGGAGGGCCGGATCACCACTTTGGGCCGCGGCGGCTCGGACACCACCGCCGTCGCTTTTGCCGCGGCCTTTGGCGCGGAACGCTGCGACATCTACACCGATGTCGACGGCATCTACACCACCGACCCGCGCATCAGCCAAAAGGCCCGCAAGCTCGAGAAAATCGCGTTTGAGGAAATGCTGGAACTGGCCTCGCTCGGGGCCAAGGTGCTGCAAACCCGTTCGGTCGAGCTGGCAATGCGCTATAAGGTGCGTCTGCGGGTGTTGTCCTCGTTTGAGGATACCGACGAAAACTCTGGAACCCTGGTCTGCGACGAGGATGAAATCATGGAATCGAAAGTCGTCTCTGGCGTCGCCTATTCGCGCGACGAAGCGAAAATGACCCTGGTCACCGTCGAGGACCGCCCCGGCATCGCCGCCGCGATCTTCGGGCCGCTGTCGGAAGCGGGCGTCAATGTCGATATGATCGTGCAGAACATCTCGGAGCGCGATTACGAGGGCCATGACGGCGCCGTGACCGACATGACCTTCTCCTGCCCGATCAATCAGGTCGCGCGGGCGAAAAAGGCGATGGAAGACGCGAAAGCCGCGGGCACCATCAATTATGACGACCTCGTGGTCGATACCGAAGTGGCGAAAGTCTCGGTTGTCGGCATCGGGATGCGCAGCCATGCGGGCGTCGCATCGACCATGTTCAAGGCATTGTCGCGTGAAAACGTCAATATCAAGGTCATCGCCACCTCCGAGATCAAGATTTCGGTGCTGATCGACCGGAAATATATGGAACTCGCGGTTCAGGCGCTCCATGATGCCTTCGAACTGGAAAAAGCGGTCTGATCAACAGACCGGACCGCGCGGGACCAACCCGCGCGGCATGAACAACGGGGGCTGGGAGGGCACATGCCCGAACGCAGCGAAACTGATAGCCGCAAGCTCCTCCGGAGGTTGCGCGACACCCTTGCGACTCCCGCCAAAGGGCAGGAGCGTCTGGACCGCATAACCCATCTGATCGCCGATTCGATGGGGACCGAGGTCTGCTCGATATATCTCTTCCGGGATCCTGAAACGCTGGAGCTTTGCGCCACCGAAGGGCTGAAGCCCGAATCGGTGCACCAGACCCGCATGCGTCTGGGCGAAGGTCTCGTGGGCCGCGTGGCGCGATCGGCGACGCCGATCAACACCGGTGATGCCCCCGCCGAAAAGGGCTTTCGCTACATGCCCGAGACCGGGGAGGAGATCTTCTCCTCCTTCCTCGGCGTGCCGATCCAGCGGCTGGGCGAGCGGCTGGGCGTGCTGGTCGTGCAGTCCAAGGCCGCGCGGCAGTTTTCGGAAGATGAGGTCTATGGCCTTGAGGTCGTGGCGATGGTGCTGGCCGAAATGGCCGAGCTTGGCGCCTTCATCTCCGAGGCCGACGGTTTTTCGGCGGCGCATCAGAACCCGGTGATGTTCCGGGGTGCCACGGGTCAGGAGGGGGCTGCCGAAGGCCGCGTCTGGCTGCACGAACCGCGCGTGGTGGTGACCAACCCCGTCGGCGACGATCCGGAGGCGGAAAGCGCGCGGCTGCATGTGGCGGTGGATGAGCTGCGGCAATCGGTGGACCGGATGCTGTCTGACAGCATCACCTCGGACAAAGATCAGCTCGACGTGCTCGAAGCCTATAAGATGTTCGCCAATTCGCGCGGCTGGCTGAAGCGGATGGAAGAGGATATCGCGCGCGGTCTCTCGGCCGAAGCGGCGGTGGAGAAAGAGCAATCCATCGCGCGGGCGCGGCTGGAGCAGGTGCCTGACCCCTATCTGCGCGAGCGGCTGCACGATCTGGACGATCTGTCGAACCGGCTGCTGCGGATCCTGACCGGACAGGGCAAGGATACCGGTGCCGAGATGCCGGAGAACCCGGTGCTGGTGGCGCGCAACATCGGCCCCGCCGAGCTGCTGGAATATGGCCGCAAGCTGAAGGGCGTGGTGATGGAGGAGGGCTCGGTCGGCTCTCACGCTGCGGTGGTTGCGCGGGCGCTGGCGATTCCCCTGGTGATTCATGCCGCCCGCATCACCTCCGAGGCGCTGAACGGCAATGCGATTCTGGTCGATGGCGATCAGGGGGTTGTGCATTTGCGGCCCGAAGAAACCGTGGCCAAAGCCTTTCGCGACAAGATCGCCATGCAGGCCGAGGCGCAGAGCCGCTATGCCAGCCTGCGCGAATTGCCCGCCACCGGCCAATGCGGCACCACCATCACCTTGATGATGAACGCGGGCCTGATGGCCGACCTGCCCTCGCTGGCGGGATCCGGGGCGGATGGCGTCGGGCTGTTCCGCACCGAGCTGCAATTTCTGGTGCGCAGCCGGGTGCCGCGGCGGGCCGAACTGGCCTCGATCTATGCGCAGGTGCTGAATGCGGCACAGGGCAAAAAGGTGATCTTCCGCACGCTCGACATCGGCTCGGACAAAGTGCTGCCCTATATGAAGCCGCAGGACGAGCCGAACCCCGCAATGGGCTGGCGCGCGATCCGGGTGGGGCTGGACAAACGTGGTGTGCTGCGCATGCAGTTGCAGGCGCTGATCCGTGCCGCAGAGGGGCGTCCGCTGTCGGTGATGTTCCCGTTCATCGCGGCGCAGGATGAGTTTACCGCCGCCCGTCAGGCCGCGCTGGACGAGATGGACCGCGAGCGGGCCCTGGGCCATGTCGTGCCCGAAAAGCTCGAGATCGGCGCGATGCTGGAAACCCCCAGCATGGCCTTTGCGCCGCGTGCCTTTTTTGAACAGGCCGATTTCATCTCGATCGGCGGCAATGACCTCAAGCAGTTCTTCTTTGCCGCCGACCGCGAGAATGAACGGGTGCGCCGCCGCTATGACACGCTGGATGTGAGCTTTCTGGGCCTGCTGGAACAGATCATCGCCCGCTGCCGCGAGGCAAATACGCCGCTGTCCTTCTGTGGCGAAGATGCCGGCCGCCCGATTGAGGCGCTGACCTTCGCAGCCTTGGGTTTGCGGACGCTGTCGATGCGCCCCGCCTCGGTCGGCCCGGTCAAGCATCTGATCCGGCGCACCAATCTTGCCAACCTCAAGGCGGTGATTGATGAGGCCCGCGACAGCGGCGCGCAAAGCGTTCGCTCTGTCGTCACGCATTTCCTCGCGCGGCAATAGCGCCGCGCGGGGTTATTTTTTTCGGGCGATGCGGGCGCGCAGTTCCTCGCGCAGGAAACCCTCGTCCAGCTGCGCGGTCTGCGCCAGCCGCTTCAGCCCGAAATGCACGCGGGCGATTTCCTGATAATAGCTGGTGAAGCTGTAGTTGATCGCCGCCCCCGCCACCGCGCCCAGTACCGGGGCCGCCTGCGCCGCGAGCTTTTGCCCGAGCACCCCCGCCAGACGCGGCGCGACCTTGGCGATCAGCCCCTGCACCGACTGCCCGGTCAGCGTCATCCGCGCGCTGACAAAGGCCAGATCGGTGCCGTCATCCGCCGCCATCGGCCCGGCACTGGCGAAGACGCGGATGCATTCCAGCCGGATCTCTTCTTCCGCCGGATCAAAGCCATGTTCGGCGGCAATGCCCTGAATCGCGCGCAAAAGCACGGTCACCGTCACCGGCAGTTCGGCCATCGCGCCGGGCAGACCGCCAAGCCCCCCCGCCGCCCCCATCGCCGTGGTCAGCGCGGTGTTCAGCCAGTCGGGCCGGTCCGACACCACCCCGCGCGAGCGGGCGGCGGCGCTGAAGGCGTTTTCCAGCGCCGTGCGGGTCACGGCCTCCAGCCGGTCCTTGACCGGCGCGGGCAGCCGCTCAAGCAGGGTCTCGGCATTGCCGCCGACCCAGCCCAGCACCTGCATCCCCAGCCCGCTGGCCGCCTTGTGCCGCGCGGCAAGGGACCCGAGTTCGGTCAGCACAGCGGGATCGTGCAGTGGCGGAAAGATGACCTGATCAGACATGCGCGTCCTCCTGTTCCTCCCGATATGGGGATGCGCCGCAGCAGGCAAAGGCCCCGCCGCGGATTTCACATGAAAAAACCCGCCGGGGCAGCGCCCGGCGGGTTGGATTTGCCATCCGTCTGCGCTCAGAAGCCCGGCAGCAGGTTCACCAGACCACGCTTGCCAAAGGTTGCGCCCCGGGCGGCGCCGAACGTATAGGTCGCCCCCAGTTTGACATAGGTCTCCGAGGCCGACCCGGCACCGCTCACGTCCAGATCGGCACTCCCGACCTCGCCGGTCACCAGCAGATTCGGCACAACCGCGTAGTCTGCCGTCAGCCCGAGCACCGAGACGTCAATGACGCTTTCAAAATCGACGGTTTCATAGCGCGCGCCCAGACCCAGACGATCGTTCACGGCGTAGCGGCCCTTCAGACCGAACTCGGTGCCCGACACCCCGGATTCTTCACCCCGGGCGAGGAAGGTCTCAAAGCTGAGCGGGCCCGATTCATGGCCATATTCGATGCCGTAATAGGTGACATCCTCGCCTGCCACGCGCTCGTTGCCGATAAAGAGACCGTAAGAATTGGTCTCATCGCCGTGATAGATGGCGTGCAGCGCCATCGCCGTCACCGTCTCGTCAGCGGAGTTCAACGCGTTGAACCCGAGGTCTGCCTGAACCGCAAATTCACGGGTAAAGCCAAACTCGACCGCGCCTTCCAGCGTGGTTTTGGCCGCCTCGGAATAATCGGTGAACTGCGAGCGGGAGAAGCTCAGTTGCCCCCCGGTCACTTCAACAGCGGCGGCGGGAAGCGCAAAGCCCAGCAGGGCGACGGCGGAAATAGCCGTAACTTTCATAGTAACCTCTTTAAATAGCGAAACAATTCGCAGCGACCGCATAGACCGCGAACCCCGCCTGCACAAGGTTACCAATGCCCTTATTCGTGGAATTTCGTCACATCGCCCGCGACGCCCTCCCAGGCGCCGGGCTGCAATTCCAAACCCAGCACCCGGTCCGGGTTGGTGGGGGGCGGCATGATCACGCCCGTGCGCTTGGTAAAGCCAAAGCGGCGGTAATAGGGGGCATCGCCGACCAGCAGCACCCGCTCCCAGCCCAGCCGCCGCGCCTCGGAAAGGCTTTCGAGGATAAGGATCCCGCCCAGCCCCTCGCCCTGCCGGGTCGGGTGCACCGCCACCGGCCCCAGCAAAAGCACGCGCGCGCCGCCGACCAGCACCGGCCAGTAGCGGATCACCGCCGCCAGCGTGTTCGTCTCATCGCGCAGCACGAGGCACAGCTCGGCCACCTTGGCGACACCATCGCGCAGACGGTATGAAGACAAAGCCGTACGGCCCGGTGCAAAGCACAGGTCATAGAGCGCCTCGACCTCCCACCAATCGGCGTCGGTCTCTTCTTCCAACTGATACATCCCGGCCGCCTCGCCCGCCCGAATCCCCTTGCACCCGCGCCTAACATGCACGCAGCCTGCGTTCAAACCGATCTGCCCGGAGTGACCCGATGTTTTACCGTCCCGAAGATGGCCACGGCCTGCCCCACAACCCGTTTGGCGCGCTGATCGCCCCGCGCCCCATCGGCTGGATTTCCACGCGCGGCAGTCTGGGCGACAATCTGGCCCCCTATTCTTTCTTCAATGCCGTGGCTTATGTGCCGCCACAGGTGATGTTTGCCTCCACCTCGGCCAAGCCCGACCGCGAGGGCACCAAGGACAGCGTCGCCAATATCCGCGAGACGGGGGTCTTCTGCGTCAACATCGTTGAGGGCGACCAGATCGGGGTGATGAATGCCTCCTCGGCCCCGGCCGCAGCCGAGGTGGACGAGTTTGCGCTTTCCGGCGCGCCGAAGGTGGAATGCGAAACGATCCCCTGCCCGCGCGTCGGCAATGCGCCCTTCAGCCTGGAATGCAAGCTGACGCAGATTGTCACCCTGGCGGGCAAATCGAACTTTCTGGTGCTGGGCGAGGTGACCGGCATCCATATCCGCCCCGACTGTCTGCAGGAGGGCCGGGTGATGCTGCCGCCCTCGGGCCTGCTCACCCGGCTCGGCTACCGCGATTATGCCACCGTGCGCGAGGTGTTCGAGCTGACACGTCCCGGCGACTGACCCGCCGCTGGAGGTCACACCGCGCCGCGCGCCCGCGCGGCCGCCCGGGCCACCTGCCGCCCCCGGATCAGCGTGTAGATGCCGGAACCGATGATCACCGCCGCTCCGATCAGCGTCAGCGCATCGGGGCGCTCGGCAAAGACCACCACGCCCAGAATCAGCGCAAAGACCAGCCGAGTGTAGCGGAAGGGGGTGATCACCCCCACCTCTCCCATCCGCATCGCCGCCGTCAGCCCGTAATAGGCCCCCACGCCAAAGCCGACCGCCGCCAGAAGGTCGAGCGCTTCACGCGGTGCGGGCATCACCGCGCCGCCGGTGAACATGAGAAGGATCACCCCAGTCGGGATCAGCATCAAAAAGCCGTAGATGCCCAGCTGCACATTCGACAGGACCGGCGGTGCCGCCCGCGTCGCCAGATCGCGCCCGGCAAAGCCCAGCATGCCGACCACCGCCCAGAGCGAGGCCAGCTCAAACCCCTCCAGCCCCGGCCGCAGGATGATCAGCACGCCCGCGAAACCCAAAGCGATGGCGGCCCATCGGCGCCAGCCCACCGGCTCGCGGAAAATCACCGCCGCGCCGGCCACCACCACCAGGGGCGTTGCCTGCAAAATGGCCGAGGCATTGGACAAGGGCGTCAGCGCCAGCGCGACCGTATAGCCCAGCCGCCCCATCACCTCCATCGCCGCCTTGATCAGCAGCGGGCGGGAGAGCACGGCCGGATGATAGAGCGGCTCGCCCCGCCGCTTGGTCAGGACCATGAAGCACAACATGCCGCCAAGGCCGAACAGGATCAGGATCTCGCCCACCGGCAGATGCCGGGCGGCGGATTTGACGAACATGTCCTCAAAGGCAAAACCGGCCATTGCCAGCACCATCAGGATCGCCCCGCGCAGATTCCCGTCCATGCCCACCCTCCCGAAGTTCAGCCGCCCAGCCGTGGCACGTCGCCCCGCCCCCCGCAAGCCCGCCCCCGCAGCTTTTCACCCTACGGAAAGCCCGCAATCGCCCGGCTGCGCGCTTGTGCAGGCCCCGCCGCTCGCCCTATCGTGGCTGCGGCGCAGCAAGGAGCGGGCGATGCAGACACGGATCGGAGTCATTGGCGGATCGGGGCTTTACCAGATCAGCGGCCTGGAAAACGCCGAATGGCTGACGGTGGAAACCCCCTGGGGGATGCCGTCGGACCAGATCCTGACCGGCAGGCTCTACGGGGTGGAAATGGCCTTCCTGCCGCGCCATGGCCGCGGGCATGTGCATTCCCCCTCCGACGTCAATTACCGCGCCAATATCGACGCGCTGAAACGGCTGGGGGTCACCGACATCATCGCGGTTTCCGCCTGTGGGTCGTTCCGCGAGGAATTGGCGCCGGGCGATTTTGTCATCGTGGATCAATACATCGACCGCACTTTTGCGCGCGAAAAATCGTTCTTCGGCACGGGCTGCGTCGGCCATGTCAGTCTGGCGCATCCGACCTGCCCGCGCCTGTCCGAGGCCTGCTTTGCCGCCGCCACCGCCGAAGGCTTGCGCGTGCACCGGGGCGGCACCTATCTCGCGATGGAGGGGCCGCAGTTTTCCACCCTCGCCGAATCGCGGCTTTATCGTGAGGTTTGGGGCTGCGATGTGATCGGGATGACCGGGATGCCGGAGGCGAAACTCGCCCGCGAGGCCGAGATTTGCTATGCTTCCGTCGCGATGATCACCGATTACGACAGCTGGCACCCCGATCATGGCGAGGTGGACATCAGCCAGATCATTGCCACGCTCGGCGGCAATGCGGATCACGCGCGCGGGCTGATCTCCCGGCTGCCCGCCCTGTTGGGTGCCACGCGCGCGCCCTGCCCGCATGGCTGCGATCGGGCGCTGGAGCACGCGATCATGACCGCGCCGGAGCGGCGCGACCCGGCGGTTCTGGCGAAGCTGGATGCCGTTGCGGGGCGCATGCTGGGGGCCTCGGCATGAAAAAGACGGTCAAAGACTATATCCGCACCATCCCGGATTTCCCGCATGAGGGGATCCAGTTCCGGGATGTCACCACGCTTTTCGCCGATCCGCGCGGCTTTCGCATGGCGATTGACCAGCTTCTGCACCCCTATGCGGGCGAAAAGATCGACAAGATCATCGGGCTGGAAGCGCGCGGTTTTATCCTCGGCGGCGCGCTGGCGCATCAGCTGACCAAGGGCTTCGTGCCGATCCGCAAACAGGGCAAGCTGCCGGGCAAGTGCCTGTCACAGGGCTATAATCTGGAATATGGCAAAGCGGTGATGGAGATCCACGAGGATGCCCTCGCCCCCGGTGACAAGGTGCTGATCGTCGATGATCTGCTGGCCACCGGCGGCACCTGCGAAGCGGCGATCAAACTCTGCGAGGCGCTGGGGGCCGAAGTGGTGGGCTGCGCCTTTGTCGTCGATCTGCCGGAACTGGGGGGGCGCAAACTGCTCGAAAAGCTGGGGATGAAAGTGCATGTTTTGTGCGAGTTTGAGGGGACCTGAGGCGCGACCGCCCGCGCGGGGGGGAATAGGTCAGCACGCCTGCCATGCAGCGCCCGCATGGAGGTTATGCAAATGCAGCATCTTGTTCGCAGACGCAGAAAGACCGAAATTGGGGATAAGAAATTCATGCTTCAAAGGCTGGTCCCATGTCCTCTCTCGTCCAATCCGCCGCCGCCTTCCCCCGCTTTGACCTGATCGCCCGCGCCAAGAAAATGCTGGCCGAGCATGACGGTCTGGCACATGCGCTGATCATCTCGGTCGGTTTTTTTGTGATCGTCGGCGCGATCAAGCTGTCGGTCGGCTGAGCCGCTAACCACTTCGTAAGAAGAATCACGCTAACCAGAGCGGGCCTGATGGTTCGACTGCTTGCAAACACGTGAACCAAAAGTGCCGCGCCCTGCCTTCCCCCGGCAGGGCGCAGTTATTTCCGGCCCCTGGTCTGGAAAGGGCCCCCCCGGCCTCAGCCGCGCAGCACCGCACCGGGGTTCATGATGCCCTGCGGATCAAGCGCCGCCTTGATGGCCCGCATCGCCGTCAGCTTGCCGGTATCGCCGAACCGCTCCAGATCATCGACCTTGAGCCGCCCGATGCCATGTTCGGCCGAGACCGAGCCGCCCAGGGCATCCACCACCTCATGCACCCGCGTCGCAATCGCCCGCGCCTGGCCTGCAAACTCGGCCTTGGATTTCCCCTCGGGCGGAAAGACGTTGAAATGCAGATTGCCGTCGCCGACATGGCCAAAGCAGTTGATGCGGAAATCGCCCATCGCATTAACCGCCGCCCGCGCCTCTTCAATGAACAGCGGCAGCGATGACAGCGGCACCGAAATGTCATGCGAAGAGATCGCGCCGATCCGCTTGTTCCCCTCCGGCAGGCTTTCGCGCAGGGTCCACATCGCGTCGCGCTGCGCGGCACTTTGCGCGATCACCCCGTCCGAGACCAGACCGGCCTCCAGCGCCGCCTCAAACAACTCGGCCAGCACCGCTTCGGGGTCGAGGCCCTGCGGCAGCCCCACCTCGATCAGCACCGACCAGGCCGGGCGCTCCGCCAGCGGCTGGCGCAGATCGGGCATGGTGGCATCGAGAAAGAGCAGGCCCTGCTGCGCGATCAGCTCAAAGGCCGAGACACAGCCGGGCATCCGCGCCTCGGCCATCCCCAGCAGCTCCAGCGCGGCCGAGGGGCTGTCGACCACCAGCATCGCCGTGCCCTCGGCGGCGGGACGCGGGAAGAGGCGCAAAGCACAGGCGGTGATCACCCCCAATGTCCCCTCTGCCCCGATCAGGAGATCCTTGAGGTCATAGCCGGTGTTGTCCTTGCGCAGGCGCTTCAGGCCGCGCAGCACGGTGCCATCGGCCAGCACCGCCTCCACCCCGAAGCACAATTCGCGCGCATTGCCGTAGCGCAGCACATTCACCCCGCCCGCATTGGTCGAGAGGCAACCGCCGATCCGTGCCGTGCCCTGCGAGGCGAGCGTCAGCGGGAAAAGCCGCCCCGCACCTTCGGCCGCCGCCTGCACCTCGGCCAAGGTCGCCCCCGCCTCCACGATCAGCACATTGCCGCGCGGGTCGATCTCGCGCACCGCTTTCATCCGCTCAAGACTGATCACCAGCGGCAGCGTGCCCTCGGGCAGGACCTGACCGCCGACGAGGCCGGTGCCGCCGCCATAGGGGATCAGCCCCACCCCCGCTTCGGCGCAAAACCGCACCACGCCCGCCACTTCGTCAAGGTCCCGCGGGCGCGCGACGGCCCCGGCGATGCCCGTCCAGCGGCCGCGCGGCTCTTCCAGATAGCGCGGCTCGGCCTCTCCCAGATCCAGCGCAGGCAATGCCGCCTGCAACGCGTTCAGAAAAGCTGCATCCGCGGGTTTCAGCATCGCCATCATCCTTGTTCCTTGCTTTCCAGACGCGGGGCGCTCTGCCCCCCCGGGCTCAGCCGATATCCGTGCGGCCGCGCCGGTCTCCGCGCAAATTGGCATAGAGCACATGGTTGCGCCACCGCCCGTTGATCTGCAGATAACTCTGCGCCACGCCTTCATATTTGAAGCCGGTTTTTTCCAGCACACCGCGCGAGGGGGCGTTTTCGGGCAGGCAGGCGGCGTCGACCCGGCTGAGGTCCAGCACACTGAAGGCGTGGTGCACCACCGCCTGAATCGCCTCGCGCATATAGCCCTGACGGGCGAACTTCTGCCCGATCCAATAGCCCATCGTGCCGGTTTGCGCCGGGCCACGGCGGATATTGTCCAGCGTGATGCCGCCCAGAATCTCGCCCGTCTCGCGCGAGAACATGAAGAGCGGCACCGCCACCCCGCCCGCCTGCGAGCGCGCCGCCCAGTAAACGCGGTTGGCAAAACCCTTGCGACTGAGGTGATCCGCCGCCCAGACCGGCTCCCAGGGTGTCAGGAACGCGCGGCTGGCTTCGCGCAGTTCAGACCAGGCGCGGAAATCGGAATGTTGCGGCAAGCGCAGGATCATGCGCTCCGTATCAATCCTGAGCTTCCGCCGCCGGGTGAGCATCAGGCCGCAAGCCTGTCGCGCAGTGCCTCCAGCCCCGGGGCCGCAGCGACCGGACCATAGAGCGCAAGGGCAGACTGGCCCGAGCCGATCAGGCGCCCCGCATAATCGCGCACCGCGTCGCGGGTGACCGCCTCGACCTTTTCCGCCGCCTCTTCGATGCCGGGAACGCGGCCCCAGATCGCCAGATTGCGTGCCATGCGTTCGGCGCGGCTGGAGGGGCTTTCCAGCCCCATCAGCATCCCCGCCTTCATCTGGGCGCGGGCACGGGCCACCTCGGCCTCGGACATGTCATCCGCGGCGCGTTTCAGCTCGTCCATCGTCAGACCACAGAGCGCGGTGATCTCTTCGGCGGAGGTCCCGGCATAGATGGTGATCATCCCGGTGTCTTCATGGCTGCCCGCCTGCGCGAAGATCGAATAGCACAGGCCGCGCTCTTCGCGGATCTTTTGGAAGAGGCGCGAGGACATGCCGCCGCCAAGCGCCGTGGCATAGACCTGCGCGGTGTAGAGATCGGCGCTGTGATAGCCCGGCCCCTCAAGCGCCAGCGCGAAATGCGCCTGCTCAAGGTCCTTGACCTCGCGCCGCTCGGCGCCCCGCCATGTCGCGGGCTGCAAGAGCGTGCTGCCCACCGGCTTCAGATGGCCGAAGATCACCTCGGCCTCGCGCACGATGGCATCGTGATCCACCGCGCCCGCGGCCGAGAGAATCATCTGATCCGGGCCGTAATGCTCGGCCACAAACCCCGCCAGATCCTCGCGCGAGAAGTTCGAGACGCGCTCGGCCGGCCCCAGAATCGTGCGGCCCATCGCCTGATCCGGATAGGCCGCTTCTTGCAGCCAGTCGAAGATGATGTCGTCGGGCGTGTCGAGGCTTTGGCCGATTTCCTGCAGGATCACATGGCGTTCCACCTCGATCTCGCGCGGGTCAAAGACCGGGTTCAGCACGATATCGGCAATGACGTCGAGCGCCATCGGCACATCGGCCTCCAGCACGCGGGCGTAATAGGCGGTCATCTCGCGCGAGGTATAGGCGTTGATATAGCCGCCCACATCCTCGATTTCCTCGGCAATCTGCAGCGCGCTGCGGCGCTTGGTGCCCTTGAAGGCCATGTGCTCGAGGAAATGCGCGATGCCGTTTTGCTCGGCCCGCTCATGCCGCCCGCCCGCGGTGACCCAGATGCCGACCGAGGCCGACAGAAGCCCCGGCATGCGTTCGGTGACGATGCGCAGGCCATTGGGAAGCGTGGTGAGTTGGACGGTCAAGCGCGGCGCCTTTCATGGATCAGCGCTTCCAGCGCTGCGAGGTCATTGGGAACCCGGGTCACCCGCTCGGGCCGGTCAAACAGATCGGCCATACGGGCAGGCAGGGCAGGACGGATGCCGGATGCGGCTTCGACCGCATCGGGGAATTTCGCAGGATGCGCGGTGGCCAGCGTCACCATCGGCACCGGGGCGGCGATCTGCGCATTGGCGACAGCCACGCCAACAGCGGAGTGCGGGCACAAAAGCTCGCCCGAGCGGGCCAGCTCGGCGGTGATTTCCGCCGAGGTTTCCGCTTCCGACACCCGGCCCGAGGCATAGATCTCGCGCAGGGCCTCCAGCGCGCCCTGGCTGACGGTGAAGCCACCCGTGGTCTTCATCTCGTCCATCAGCTGCGCGACGGCGGCGCCATCCTGACCATAGGCCATGAACAAGGCGCGTTCGAAGTTGGAGGAGATCTGAATGTCCATCGACGGGCTGATCGAGGCTTTCACCCCGTTCATCTCATAGCGGCCGGTGCTCAGGCAACGGTGCAGGATGTCATTCTGGTTGGTGGCGATCACCAGCTGATCAATCGGCAGGCCCATGGATTTCGCGATATAGCCCGCGAAAATGTCACCGAAATTGCCGGTGGGCACGGTGAAGCTGATCTTGCGCCCCGGCGCGCCGAGGCTGACGGCGGCGGTGAAGTAATAGACCACCTGCGCCAGAACCCGCGCCCAGTTGATCGAATTCACCCCGGCAAGGCCGACGCCATCGCGGAATTCGAAATGGTTGAACATGTCCTTCAGGCGCGACTGGCAATCGTCGAAATCACCCTCCAGCGCCAGCGCATGGACATTCGCCTCAGACGGGGTGGTCATCTGCCGCCGCTGCACCTCAGACACCCTTCCATGCGGGAAGAGGATGAAGACATCGACATTGTCGAGCCCGCGGAACGCCTCGATCGCCGCCGAGCCGGTATCGCCGGAGGTGGCGCCAACGATGGTGATCTTGCGGCCTTCCCGCGCCAGCGCGATCTGGAACAATTGCCCGATCAGCTGCATGGCGAAATCTTTGAAGGCCAGCGTCGGGCCGTGGAACAGCTCCAGCAGGTGATGGCCCGGGGCGAGCTGCACCAGTGGCGCGCGGGCGGCATGGCCAAAACCGGCATAGGCCTTGGCGATCGCCGATTTCAGCTCAGCTTCCGAGAAGGTGTCGCCGGTGAAACGCGAGGTGATGCGGAAGGCGACCTCTTCATAGCTCTGCCCCGCCAGATCGGCGATCTCGTCATGGGTCAGCACCGGGATGCTTTCGGGCACATAAAGGCCGCCGTCCCGGGCAAGGCCCGTCAGCATCGCTTCGCCGAATGAAAGGATCGGGGCCTGCCCCCGGGTCGAGATATAGCGCATGCCTGCCTCTTAATTCTGTCGTTGCCTGATACGCCACAGAAGGAACGCTGTCATCCCCGCCCAGACGGCGGCCAGCGAAAACCATGTGATGGCGTAGCCCAAATGATCGTTCGGAATGCCCTCGATGCCCACCGGCACCGGCTCTACCCCCTGCGCATCGCCCGTCACCGAACTCACCACCACGAGGAGCGGTTCCGTGTTCAGCGCCCGGGCCATTTCCGGCACGTCGCGGGCGAACCACAGCCCGGTTTTCAGATCGGGGGCCGGGGTGTAGCTGTCGGTTTCGTTCGGCCAGTGCAGATTACCCAGTACATCGAGCGCGACGGGGGGCCGTGGCGCGTCACGCGCGGCCTCGGGTACAAACCCCCGGTCAAGGAGGATGCGGCGGTTGTCCGAAGTCTCGAAGACCGAGATCACCTCATAGCCGGCGCCCAGACCCTTTTGCCCGGTCAGCACCAGCAGCCCCTCGCCCGTGGTGGTGCCCTGCAGGGCAACGGGGCGGTATTTCAGCACCAGCGGATCGGCGGTGCCGGGCGCGGGCAAAGCCTCGGGGGCGCCGTGAATCTGCGCCTCGATCCCCGCCAGCAGCGCCTCTTTCCAGGCCAGACGCCGAAGCTGCCAAGCCCCGAGCGAGAGCAGGATGGCCACGCCGCACAGACCCAGCAGCAGCGGAAACACGTATCGGCGCATCATCATTCCTTCAACGGCAAAAGCGCGGAGAATATCCCCGCGCTTTCGGTTATTCAGTGGTCGGAGGCTTTACTGGCCCCAGATGTAGATCGAGGCAAACAGGAACAGCCAGACCACATCGACGAAGTGCCAGTACCAGGCGGCGGCCTCAAAGCCCACATGCGCTTCGGGGGTGAAGTGCCCCTTCAGCACGCGCAGCAGGCAGACGAACAGGAAGATCGTGCCGATGATGACGTGGAAGCCGTGGAAGCCGGTCGCCATGAAGAACGAAGCGCCGTAGATGTTGCCCGCGAGGCCAAAGGCCGCGTGGCTGTACTCGATGCCCTGCAGCACGGTGAAGAACATCCCCAGCAGAACGGTCAGGATCAGGCCCTGCACCACGTCTTTGCGGTTGTTCTCATGGACCAGCGCGTGGTGCGCCCAGGTCAGCGTCGCGCCCGAGAGCAGCAGCACCAGCGTGTTGATCAGCGGCAGGTGCCAGGGATCAAAGGTCTGGATCCCTTCCGGCGGCCAGACGCCATCGACCAGCGGGCTCATCGGGCCCATCGGGTAGAGCGCGTGTTTGAAGAAGGTCCAGAACCATGCCGAGAAGAACATGACTTCCGACATGATGAACAGGATGAAGCCATAGCGCAGGCCGATGCGCACCACCGGGGTGTGATCGCCGGTCTGGCCTTCATGCACCACATTCGACCACCAGCCGAACATGCAATAGAGCACGAGGGCCAGGCCGATGAAGAACATATAGGCGGTGATGCCGTGCATCCACATCACTGCGCCGAAGAGCATGACGAAAGCACCGACCGAGCTCAGGAGCGGCCAGATCGAGGGGGGCAGAATGTGGTAATCGTGGTTCTTTGCGTGCGCCATATCTTGTCCGCTTTCGGTTTCCCTGAGGGCCTCAGTTGTAAGGAGCCGGGGTGGCAGGCGTCAATGCCGCCTGTTCCTCGGGCAATTCGGTTTCGTGAAAAGTGTAAGACAGGGTGATGTTGCGGATGCTACCCGCTTCCTTGTCTTTCACCAATTCCGGATCGACAAAGAAACTGACCGGCATCTGCACCGTCTCATGCGGCTGCAACACCTGTTCGGTGAAGCAGAAACACTGAATCTTGTCGAAATAATAGCCAGCCTGATCGGGGCTGACGTTATAGCTTGCCGTGCCCGCGATCACGCGGTCGGTCGGGTTGGTCGCCTCATAAAAGGCCAGCCCGGTTTCGCCGATGCGCAGGGTCATTTCATTGACCACCGGCTTGAACTTCCACGGCATGCCGCGCTCGACATTGGCGTCAAAGCGGATGGTGATCATCTCATCGAGGATCACATCCGATTCCGCCTCGGCCACATTTGGCGTGCCGCCAAAGCCGGTGGTTTTGCAAAACCAGCTGTAGAAAGGCACGGCGACCCAGGCCAGAACGCCCATCAACAGGACGACGCCGACAAGACGCAGTGCCATACGGCCGTTGGCATTCCCGCTCATTGTGACACCTGCGGTGCGGCGGGGACCGGATCTCTCGGCAATTCAGAGGCGCGCGGCTGATGGTCGAACGCTTCCATCTGCGCGCCATGCTCGACCTTGACGATGGTCATGCCGAAAACCAGCACGACAAAGGCCAGCAGCACTGCGCCCAGCCCCATGTTGCGGCCAAAGCGGCGTTTGTGAATATCGGATTCGCGCGTCAGTGCCATCACCAGCCCCCCAGGCCCCAGTGGCCGAGCCCTGCCTCAAGCAGGAGCGCGGTGAAATGCAGGAAAAGATAGGCCAGCGAGAAGCGGAAGAAACGCTTCTCAACCTTGTAGCCATCGGCTTCGGACTGCGCCTCGTCGCGCTTCCAGATCGCCCAGGCGCCGCGCAGGAACATCGCGTTCAGCACCAGCGCCACCGCCATATAGGTGGGGCCGCCGATCGAGGTGAGGCCAAGACCCAGCGCCAGCGGTGCCAGCAGGATCGTGTAGACGAGGATATGTTTGCGGGTGGACCGGCGGCCATGCGTCACTGGCAGCATCGGCACCCCGGCCTTGGTGTAGTCATCGTTCATGAACAGCGCCAGCGCCCAGAAATGCGGCGGCGTCCACATGAAGATCAGCACGAACATCATCACCGATTCGAGGCTGATGCCGCCGGTGGCGACGGCCCAGCCGATCATCGGCGGAAAGGCCCCCGCCGCGCCGCCGATCACGATGTTCTGCGGCGTCGAGCGCTTGAGCCACATCGTGTAGACGACGGCGTAGAAAAAGATGGTGAAGGCGAGGAAGAGGCCTGCGAACCAGTTCGAGGCAAGGCCCAGCATCATCACCGAAATGCCCGACAGCGCGAGGCCAAGGCCCAAAGCCTCGCCCCCCGCGATCTTGCCCGCGGGAATCGGACGGCCCTTGGTGCGGCGCATCACCGTGTCGATATCGGCGTCATACCACATGTTCAGCGCGCCCGAGGCACCGCCGCCCAGCGCGATGAACAGGATCGAGATGAAGGCCAGCAGCGGGTGCACATGCACCGGCGCAACCGCCAGCCCGACCAGCGCGGTAAAGACCACCAGCGACATCACGCGCGGCTTCAGCAAGGCGACATAATCGCCAAACTCGCCCTCGCGGCTGTCGTCAAAGGTGCTGATGTCGGTCATGGCTTCCTCCCGATGGGAACCGCCGGACCCGCAAGGCCCGGCGACACCTGAACGTATTCTGCGCGTCTCAGTTCGCGGCGAGCTGGATGGCCTGCGGCGCAACCGTCCCGGCATCGGCCGAAAATTCGGTTTTCGCACGGGTCAGCCATTGGTCATAGACCTCTTGCGACACGACCTTGACGGTGATCGGCATGTAGGCGTGGTCTTTGCCGCACAGCTCCGAGCACTGACCGAAGTAGATACCTTCTTTTTCGGCTTTGAACCACAGCTGCGCGGTCCGGCCCGGCACGCCGTCCTGTTTCACGGCAAAGGCCGGGATGGTCCAGGAATGGATCACGTCAGAACCGGTGACCTGCACGACGATGGTCTTGTCGACCGGCACGATCATCGCATTGTCGGTGGCCAGAAGATATTCGTCATCCGAATACCCATAAGCGGCCAGCTGATCCTTCTCGAGCTTCATCGAGTCGAAGGCGATGCCGTCATCCGGGTAGGCATAGGACCAGTACCATTGGTTGCCGGTGACCTTGATGGTGATGTCGCCGGCCGGGATTTCCTGCGATTTCCACAGGATCGGCAGCGAGAACGAGGCGATGCCCACGAGAATCACGATCGGCACCACAGTCCAGGTGATTTCCACCGGGGTGTGGTGGCTGAAACGCGCCGGCACCGGATTGGCGCGCTTGTTGAAACGCAGGATGGCGTAGATCAGCAGGCCGGTGACGAAAACGGTGATCACGGCAATGATGATCAGCACCGCATGATCCAGCCATTGCTGGTCGCGGGCCAGTTCGGTCGCTGCCGGCTGAAAGCCCAGACCGCCCTGATGGGGCTTGCCCACCACTTCAAGTCCGGTGATCCCGTCCTGAGCCAAAGCGGCCCCGGCCAGCAAGATCGAGGTGGTGGCGGCGGCGAGGCCGTGACGAATGGTCGCAAAGCGCATCTATATTTTCCCGTTCCCTAGTCCGGCTCTCCCAGCCGCGCACAGGTTTCGTGACGACGGGTCACGACCCCTGTTGTATGGGCACATTCTAAAATCATATTGTCGTGTAAGGGACAAGGAAAACCGTGCGGCCTCTTGCCGCTTTTTGACCCAGATCAAGGACGGCCCCCTTCCGCCGTCCCAACGCCGCACCGATCGCCGCATTTCGCGGCGGGACAAGGACATGACATGGATGACGCCCGCTTTTCGCCCTTCGAGACGCTGATCGAAGAAGCCGCTGCGCTGAAACTTCTGCGCGAGGCCACCGCCGGGGCCGAGGATGGCGAGCTGTTCCTAGAGCGCAAACGCTCGGAGGCGCTGGTCTTTGACGACGGACGGCTGCGCAACGCCAGCTATGATGCCGCCGAGGGTTTTGGCCTGCGCGCGGTACGTGGCGAGGTGGCGGGCTATGCGCATGCCACTGAAATCAGTGAATCCGCCCTGCGCCGCGCCGCCGAAACCGCCCGGCTGGCGGTGGGCGCGGGCGGCGGGGTGATGGCCCCTCCCCCGCCGGGCACCAATCTGCGGCTTTATGGCGACCGCGACCCGATGCAGGACGCCAGCTTCTCGGCCAAGATCGATCTTCTGCGCGAGATTGACGCCTACGCCCGGGGCCTTGATCCGCGTGTGGTGCAGGTTTCGGCCACCCTGGCGGCGAGCCTGCAAGAGGTGTTCATTCTGCGCCCCGAGGGCGGTCTGGTCTCGGACACCCGGCCGATGGCGCGACTAAATGTCTCAGTCATCCTCGAGGAAAACGGGCGGCGGGAATCCGGCGGCACCGGCGGTGGCGGCCGCTTTGGCCTGACCGGACTGCTGGATCCGGCGCATTGGCAGGCGGCCGTGCGCGAGTCGCTGCGCATCGCCGAGGTGAACCTGCGCGCGGTGGCCGCACCTGCCGGGCAGATGGATGTCGTGCTGGGCGCCGGTTGGCCGGGGATCTTGCTGCATGAGGCGGTGGGCCATGGCCTTGAGGGCGATTTCAACCGCAAGAAATCCTCGGCCTTTGCGGGTCTGATGGGGCAGCAGGTGGCCGCACGCGGGGTGACCGTGCTCGATGACGGCACGATCCCCGACCGCCGCGGCAGCATCTCGGTGGATGATGAGGGCACGCCCTCTGGCAAGAACGTGCTGATCGAGGACGGGATTCTGGTGGGCTATATGCAGGACCGCCAGAACGCCCGGCTGATGGGCGTCGCCCCCACCGGCAATGGCCGCCGCGAAAGCCATGCGCATATCCCGATGCCGCGGATGACCAACACCTATATGCTGGGCGGTGATGCCGATCCCGAGGGGATCGTGGCCAGCCTGAAGGACGGGATCTATGCCGTGGGCTTTGGCGGCGGGCAGGTCGACATCACCAATGGCAAATTCGTGTTCTCCTGCACCGAGGCCTACCGCGTGCAGAACGGCGTCATCGGCGCACCGGTCAAGGGCGCCACGCTGATCGGTGACGGGCCCACCGCGATGCGGCAGATCCGCGCCATCGGCAATGACATGAAGCTGGATCCCGGCATCGGCAATTGCGGCAAGGCGGGGCAATGGGTGCCGGTGGGCGTGGGCCAGCCGACGCTGATGATCGGCGGGCTGACGGTGGGCGGCAGCGCCGCCTGATGCAAGCGCCGGGGGCAGATCCAGGTTGCGCCGGGCCGCCGCCCCCGGCGCGACTCGCCTTCCTCTGACCTCGGATGGGGCCCGCACTCCGACGTGAGAAGTTGTTAACCTTCCGCCGCACAAAACCGCGCGAAGGACGCGATTTTGATGCGCTTTGGTGCGCCAGCGCGCCAAAAGGTTTCCAAGGCGCGAAGTAATCCCAAAAAATTTGCCGCAAAGCCCGCCGAATCGGCGCGCTGGTAACTTTCTGTTAAGGTTACCGCGTCAATTTGGGGATGCGAATGAGGCGGAGGGCAGGATGGAAGCAGATTTGTTTTCTTACCCCACCCCCTTCACCCCACCCACCACGGAAGAAGATAGATTGTCCTTCCTCCGCCTTATTCGCTCACGTCGCGTCGGGGTTGCGACCTTCCATAAACTGCTGGCGGAACATGGATCGGCGCAGGCCGCGCTCCGGGCCTTGCCCGAAGCCGCCCGCGCCGCAGGCATTTCCGATTACACCCCCTGCAGCGAATCCGAAGCCCGCGCCGAAATGGCCGCAGGCGCGCGGGCGGGCGCTCAGCTCCTGCTCTTCGGGACAGCCGATTACCCCGCCGCCTTGGCCGAAATCCGCGATGCGCCTCCGGTGCTTTGGGCATTGGGCGATCTCGGGCTTTTGCAGCGGCCGATGATCGCTTTGGTGGGCGCGCGCAATGCCTCCTCCCTCGGCGGGCGCATGGCGCGCAAGCTGGCCGAGGGGTTGGGCGCGGCGGGCTATGTCGTCGTGTCAGGCCTTGCCCGGGGCGTCGACGCCATCGCGCATGAGGCAAGCCTTGGCACCGGCACGATTGCAGCGCAGGCGGGGGGAATCGACGTGATCTTCCCCCCGGAAAATGCAGCGCTTGCTGCCGGGATCGCCCAAAAAGGGTTGCGCCTGTCCGAACATGCACCGGGTCTCGCGCCGCAGGCCCGGCATTTTCCCATGCGCAACCGCATCATCTCGGGCCTGTCACAGGCGGTGGTGGTGGTGGAGGCGGCCCTGCGCTCGGGCAGCCTCATCACCGCCCGCGCCGCGCTCGATCAGGGGCGTGAGGTGATGGCCGTGCCCGGTCACCCGTTCGACGCCCGCGCCGCGGGCTGCAATGCGCTGATCCGCGATGGCGCCGTGCTGGTGCGCGACACTCAGGATATTCTCGACGCGATGCCGCAGCAATCGCCCGACCATCGCCCGGGCCCTGACAGGCCGCAACATACACCGCACATCGCCACGGGCCAGAGCCGGGAGGCGGCGCAGCCCGCGCCGGTACGCGTTCAAAAATCCGCCCCCCCGCAAACAACCGCGGCCTTGGCGACCCCGCCCACGGCAGAAGGCCCCGCCCAAGGTCAAAGCACGGGCTTCCACAAGGGCACGAGCCCCGAAAATGGCCGCGGCCCTGACACCCTGCGCTTGCGTCTGCTCGACCATCTGGGCCCCACCCCCCTGCCCGAGGACCAGCTGATCCGCGACCTCGGCGTCAGCGCTGCCGCCATCGCCCCCGAGCTGCTGCTGCTCGAAATGGCGGGGGTTATTTCGCGCCATCCCGGCGGGCTGATCGCCCGGGTGTTTTGACGCGCGCCCGTCCCTGCGGGCAGATGGCACAGGACACAGCAGGCGCGGGCCACCCAGAGCGCCCTTCCCATGCTGCATTGACATTCCCCCCCGCTGCCCCACATGTTCCGCGCCCAAAGCGATCCCGCGAAGTTGCACGAGGAAGTCATGGCCGTTGTTGTAGTCGAATCCCCCGCAAAGGCCAAAACCATCAACAAATATCTGGGGTCGAACTATACCGTTCTGGCCTCGTTCGGGCATGTCCGCGACCTGCCGCCGAAAGATGGTTCGGTCGACACCGACAACGATTTCGCGATGAAATGGGAGATTGCGGCGGATTCCAAAAAACACATCCGCGCGATCACCGAGGCGCTGAAGGACGATGACGAACTGATCCTCGCCACCGACCCTGATCGTGAGGGCGAGGCGATTTCCTGGCATTTGCAGGAGGCGCTCGCCTCCTCGATCAAGAAGGGCAAGAAGGTCAGCCGAGTCACCTTCAACGCGATCACCAAAGCCGCCGTGACCGAGGCGATGGCGAAACCGCGCGAGGTGGATACCGCGCTGGTCGAGGCCTATCTTGCCCGCCGCGCGCTGGATTACCTCGTGGGGTTCAACCTGTCGCCGGTGCTCTGGCGCAAGCTGCCGGGCGCGAAATCGGCGGGGCGGGTGCAATCGGTCTGCCTGCGGCTGATCGTCGACCGCGAGATGGAGATCGAGGCGTTCCGTGCCCGCGAATACTGGACCGTCGGCGCCGTGCTCGCCACGCCGCGCGGGCAGGAATTCGAGGCCCGGCTGACCGTGCTCGGCGGCAAGAAACTGGACAAATTCGACATTCCCACCGCGGAAGCTGCGGAATTGGCGGTCTCGGCTGTCACTTCCCGCGCATTGACGGTGAAATCGGTCGAAGCCAAGCCCGCCAGCCGCAACCCGTGGGCGCCCTTCATGACCTCGACCCTGCAGCAAGAGGCCAGCCGCAAATTCGGCATGGGGGCCAAGGCCTGCATGTCCGCCGCCCAGCGCCTCTATGAGGCGGGCTACATCACCTATATGCGGACCGACGGGATCGACATGGCCCCCGAAGCGGTGATGGCCGCCCGCGATGAGATCAAACGCCGCTTTGGTGCCGAATATGTGCCCGACAGCCCGCGCATGTATAAAAACAAGGCCAAGAACGCGCAGGAAGCCCACGAATGCATCCGGCCGACCGATATGGCCGCCTCGCCCGACAAGCTGCGGGTAGAGGATGATCAGCGCAAGATCTATGACCTGATCTGGAAACGCACCATCGCCAGCCAGATGGCCGCCGCCCGCATGGAGCGGACCACCGTCGATGTCGCCAGCGCCGATGCGCAGGTCGAACTGCGCGCCACCGGTCAGGTCATGCTGTTTGACGGCTTCCTCAAGGTCTATGATCAGGGCCGCGACGACGAAGGCGATGAGGATGGCGCGCGCCTGCCGCAGATCATGCAGGGCGAGCCCGCCGACAAGCGCAGCATCAGCCCCGAGCAGCATTTCACCCAGCCGCCGCCGCGCTATACCGAAGCGACGCTGGTGAAACGCATGGAAGAGTTGGGCATCGGCCGCCCATCGACCTATGCCAGCATCGTCACCACGATTCAGGACCGCGGCTATGTCCGCAAGGACAAGAACCGGCTGATCCCCGAGGATACCGGGCGGCTGGTGACGGTCTTTCTGGTGAATTACTTCCGCAAATATGTGGAATATGATTTCACCGCCGATCTGGAAGAAGAGCTTGATGACATCTCGGCGGGCAGCCGCGATTACAAAGAGGTTCTCGCCCGCTTCTGGCGCGATTTCTCGGCGGCCATCGGCGAAACGGCAGAGCTGCGCATCACCGAAGTGCTTGAGAAGATTGACGAGGTTCTCTCGCCCGTCCTCTACCCGCCGCGTGAAGATGGCTCTGACCCCAAGGTCTGCCCGCTCTGTGGCAAGGGGCGGCTGAACCTGAAAACCGCCCGTTCGGGTGGCGCTTTCATCGGCTGCAACAACTACCCCGACTGCCGCTATACCCGCCCGATCTCGACGCCCGGCGGCGAGGATGGGGCGGCGGCGGCGCTGGATGGCAAGATCCTTGGCCATAACGAGGCGGGCGAGCCGATCAGCATGCGCAACGGCCGCTTTGGCCCCTATGTGCAGGCGGGGGAGGCCACCACGGAACAGCCGAAACCGCCGCGCGCCAGCCTGCCCAAGGGCTGGTCGCCGGAAAGCATTGACCTTGAACGGGCGCTCAGCCTGCTGGCGCTGCCGCGCGCGATTGGCACGCATCCCGATGACGGCGCGCTGGTTGAGGCCGGGATCGGCCGCTATGGCCCCTATGTGAAACACAATTCCACTTACGCCAACCTGCCGGAGGTGGAGGAGGTGTTCACCATCGGCATGAACCGCGCGATGGAAGTGCTGGCGCAAAAGGCGGCGCGCGGCGCGGGCCGTGGGGCGGCTGCGGCCCCGCTGAAAGAGCTGGGCGAGCATCCCGATGGCGGCCCCGTGCAGGTGATGCCGGGCCGCTATGGCCCCTATGTGAAATGGGGCAAGATCAACGCCACGCTGCCGAAAGATGTTGAGCCGGAGGCAATGACGCTGGAGGAGGCTCTGCCGCTTCTGGCGGAGAAAGCGTCAAAAGGCGGCAAGGGCAAGACCACCAAAAAGGCCGCGGCAAAACCGAAAGCGGCCGCCAAGCCGAAAGCGGCGGCAAAGCCCAAGGCCGCCGCCAAGCCCAAGACTGCGACGAAAGCCGCTGCCAAGGCTCCTGCCAAGGCCAAAGCCGCCCCGAAGGCGAAAGCCGCCAAGGCCAGCGACGACAGCGACGGCTGAACCAGAGCCACGGCCAATCCGACACCGCCGGAGGAACCGTCCCTCCGGCGGTGTCGCAGCGGGCGCGTTCCGCATGGCGGTACAGTCGCACCATAAACTTACCCGAATACCCCTTTCTGCTGCAGCGCGGCGATTGACAGAGGCCCTCCCCCGCGTCACAAATTTCGCAACCGAAATGGGGGGAGCACACCATGAAGAAGGTTTATGCATCCGCCGCCGAAGCCCTTGACGGGCTTTTGAGCGACGGCATGTTCATCGCGGCGGGCGGTTTTGGCCTGTGCGGGATTCCGGAACTCTTGATCGACGCGATCAAAGACGCAGGCACCAAAGACATCACCATCGCCTCGAACAATTGCGGCGTCGATGACTTCGGGCTTGGGATTTTGCTGAAAACCCGGCAGATCAAAAAGATGATCTCCTCCTATGTCGGTGAAAACGCTGAATTCATGCGGCAATACCTCTCGGGTGAGCTGGAGCTGGAGTTCAACCCGCAGGGCACCTTGGCCGAGCGGATGCGGGCGGGCGGCGCGGGCATTCCCGGCTTTTACACCAAAACCGGCGTTGGCACGGTGATTGCCGAGGGCAAGCAGCATCAGGATTTCGACGGCCAGACCTATATTCTGGAACGCGGCATCGTCGCCGATCTGGCGATTGTGAAGGCCTGGAAGGCCGACCCCTCGGGCAACCTCGTCTTCCGCAAGACCGCGCGCAACTTCAACGCGCCCGCCGCCACCTGTGGCAAGATCTGCGTGGCAGAGGTTGAGGAAATCGTGCCGCTGGGCAGCCTTGATCCCGATGGCATCCACCTGCCCGGCATCTATGTGCACCGCATCATTCAGGGCGACCACGAAAAACGTATCGAACAGCGCACCGTGCGCCAGCGGGAGGCTTGATCCATGGCTTGGGACCGGAACCAGATGGCCGCCCGCGCGGCACAGGAACTGCAGGACGGCTGGTATGTGAATCTCGGGATCGGGATTCCGACGCTGGTGTCGAACTACATCCCCGAGGGGGTGAATGTGACCCTGCAATCCGAGAACGGCATGCTCGGCATGGGCCCCTTTCCCTATGCGGGTGAGGAAGATGCCGATCTGATCAACGCGGGCAAGCAGACCATCACCGAATTGCCGCAGACCGCCTATTTCGATTCTGCGCAGAGCTTTGCGATGATCCGCGGCGGCAAGATCGCGATGGCGATTCTGGGCGCGATGGAAGTGGCCGAAAACGGCGATCTGGCGAACTGGATGATCCCGGGCAAGCTGGTCAAGGGCATGGGCGGCGCGATGGACCTTGTGGCGGGCGTCGGCCGCGTGGTGGTTGTGATGGACCACACCTCGAAACACGGCGAATCGAAAGTGCTAAAGGCCTGCACCCTGCCGCTGACCGGCAAGGCCGTGGTCGACCGGATCATCACCAATCTCGGGGTGCTGGATGTGGTCGAGGGCGGGCTGAAGCTGGTGGAACTGGCCAAGGGCGTGACCGAGGCCGAACTGCGCGCAGCGACCGAGGCGACCCTTGTCGACTGACCCGGACGCCGCCGCACCCCAGATCCGGCGGGAACATGGCGCCTCCAAAGGGCGCTATGTTCTGGCGGGGCCGGACGGGGCCGAGGCCGAGCTGACCTATTCGGTCACCTCCCCGGTGCTGATCATCGCCGACCACACCTTTGTGCCCGACAGCATGCGCGGCACGGGGGCCGGTCAGGCGCTGGCCGCCCGGCTGGTGGCCGATGCCCGGGCCGAAGGCGTCAAGATCGTGCCGCTTTGTCCCTTTGTCGCGGCGCAGGCCCGGCGGCATCCCGACTGGGCGGATGTCATCAGCCATTGAGCAGACCTTCCGGCGGCGCCCGATTGGTGCGCCGCCGAAAACAAGGTAAACAGATTGTCGCCAAAACGGCGACAGCATCATAATCTCGCCCCATTCCGACGTTAGAACCGGGGCCATGAGCAGCACAGATCCCCTTTCCCTTTCCGCGCCCCCGATGCGCAACGCCCGGCGGGCGACGATGCGGGCTTCCCGCATCAGTGACCGGCTGTTGATCGGCGGCCTTGTTCTGGCGCTTGTGCTCGGGCTGGCGGGGCTGGCCTCGGCCACCGGCTGGCGCGAGATCGGGGCGCAATTGGCGCGACTGTCGGTCGCACAGCTGGCGCTGTTGCTGCTGCTCTCGCTGGTCAACTATGGGCTGCGGGGGCTGCGCTGGCATGTTCTGGCACGGCGTCTCGGCCTGCCGACGGCCCTGCGGCAAAACCTGCGGCATTATCTCGGCGGCTTTGCGATGGCGGTCACGCCGGGGCGGCTGGGCGAGCTGGTCCGCATGCGCTGGCTGCGCCGGGAAACCGGCTGGGCGGTGGAGCGGACGGCCCCCCTCGCGCTGATGGACCGCGCCGGGGATCTGGCGGTCATGGCGCTGTTGCTGGGCGCCGCGACCCTCCTGGCCGGACAGGGTCAGGCCGGTTTGGGCGCAGCACTGCCGGTGACACTGGCGGGCCTTTTGCTGGCCGTGCTGCTGACCCGCCCCACGGTGCTGGCCCGGATCCTGACCCAAACCTATCGCCTGACCGGCTGGAAACCCGCGCTCTTCGCCCGTGCCCGCCGCGCCAGCCGCAGCCTGACACGCTTCAGCCATCCGGCCACCCTGGTCGGCGTGCTCGGCCTCGGGCTGCTTGGCTGGCTGGCCGAGGGCTATGCCTTCCATCTTCTCCTCAGCTGGATGGGGGCTGACATCGGCCTGTGGACTGCGATTGGCATTTTCACCTTCGCCACGCTCGCAGGCGGGCTGACCGGGGCCCCCGGTGGCCTTGGCGGTGCCGAAGCGGCGATGGTGGCGCTGTTGTCGCTCAACGGCGTCGGACTGGACATTTCGGTTCCCGCCACCGCCGTCATTCGCCTGACAACCCTGTGGTTCGCCCTCGCCCTTGGCCTCGCGGTATTCCCGCTGGCCGAGGCGCGCGCGGCCGCCTCTCCTCATCCCTAAAAGGCGCATCATGTCCTGGAAAATGACCGAATATGCAGGTTGGGGCCGCGCGCTGCGCGCCACGGGCGAAATTGCCCGCCCCGAACGGCAGGCACAACTGGCCGCCCTGGCGGGGGCGGGCCCCGCCGTGGGCATGCGGCGCAGCTATGGCGATGCCTGTCTGGCCGATGCGGGCCGGGTGATCGACATGACCCGGCTGGACCGGATGCTGGATTTTGACCCCGAAACCGGGCTGCTGACCGTCGAAGCCGGCGCCCGCATCGGGGAAATCGCGGCAATCTTCGCGCCGCGCGGTTGGTTGCCGCCGGTGATGCCGGGCACGGGCTTTGCCACCATCGGCGGCTGTATCGCGATGGATGTGCATGGCAAGAACCACCATCAGATGGGCAGTTTTGGCAATCACGTGACCTCGGTCACCCTGCTGCAATCCGGGGGCGAAGTCACCGCGCATCCGGGCACCCCGCTCTTTCGCGCGACACTGGGCGGGCTTGGCCAGACCGGGGTGATCCTGCGCGCCACGCTCCGGCTCATGCCCTGCAAGGGCGATGTGATGCTGGTCACCGAACGGCGCGCCCGCGACTGGGACGAACATCTGAGCCTGCTGGATGGCTCCGAGGCCAGCTATTCGGTGGGATGGATCGACGCGACCGCCACCGGCGCCGCGCTGGGACGCGGTATCGTCGAGGAAGGCGAGACCGGCGCGGGTCTCGTGCGCAACCGTCTGAAGTTTCGCAAAGTGCCCTTTGATGCGCCGCATCTGGCGCTGGCCCGTCCCGTCGTGCGCGCCTTCAACGCCGCCTATTTCGCCCGGGTGCCCCCGCGCGGCCGCACCCTGGTCAAGCCGATCAGCGACTTTTTCTTCCCGCTCGACAAGATCCATGACTGGAACCGCCTCTACGGCAAAAGGGGCTTTCATCAGTTTCAATGCGTGGTGCCGCTGGCCGAGGCTCCGGCGCTGCGCTTGATGCTGGACGCCATCGCAGGTTCCGGCCTCGCCTCGCCGCTGGCCGTGCTGAAACGCATGGGACCGGGGCGCGCGGGGTATCTTTCCTTCCCGATGGAGGGCTACACGCTCGCCGTCGACTTTCCGGCCCGTGCCGAAGCGCAGCTGCTGATCCGGCGGCTTGAAGCGATGTCGGCCGAGGCCGGGGGCCGCATTTACTTTGCCAAGGACAGCCTGGCCGAAGGGGCGGCGGTGCGCGCCATGTACCCCGATCTGCCCGACTGGCAGGCCGAAACCGCCCGCATCGACCCCGAACGCCGTCTGGAAACCGACCTGACCCGCCGCCTGAAACTGAGGAACCCGGCATGAACAGCACCTGGATTTTGCTCGGCGCCACCTCGTCCATGGCCCGCGCCCTCGCCCGCCGTCTGGCGCAGGACGGCGCAGGGCTGCTGCTGGCGGGCCGCGACACCGCAGAGCTGGAGGCCCTCGCCGCAGATTGCCGTCTGCGCGGCGCGGCGCTGGCCGAAGTGGTCCGCTTTGACGCCCGCCTGCCCGAGGATGCGACCCGCCTGCTGGCCCGCGCCGAAGCGGAAGAGGGCGCGCTGAATGCCGCGGTTTTCCTCGGCTCAATGCCGCCGCAGGCCGAGATCGACGCCGATCCCGATCTGATTGCGGGGGTGATCACCGACAGCTTTACCGGCCCGGCGCGCTTTTTGCAGCGTTTGGCCGCAGTGCAGGAACTGCGCGGCGGCGGCACCGTCGTCGGCGTTGGCTCGGTCGCGGGCGACCGGGGGCGGCTGGGCAATTACGTCTATGGCGCGGCCAAGGCGGGGTTTCACACCTATCTCTCGGGCCTGCGCAACCGGCTGACCCGCGCCGGGGGCCATGTGGTCACGGTGAAACCGGGCTTTGTGGACACGGCGATGACCTGGGGCCTGCCCGGCCTCTTTCTCGTCGCCCCGCCCGAGGCGGTGGCCGAAGACATTCTGCGCGCCGTGAAAAAGCGCCGCAACGTGATCTACACGCCCTTCTTCTGGCGCTACATCATGCTGATCATCCGCGCGATCCCGGAGCCGCTGTTCAAGAAGCTGAAGATCTGAACTTTGCCTGATTTCAAATATCCCCGCCGGAGGCTCCCGTGGCTGCCACAGAAGCCTCCGGCGGGGATATTTTTACCGAAGCAAACCGAAGGGCGGCGCGCAACCGCCCACCCGGCCAGTTAGCCGCCGAACCAATCCGCCCAGAGGCCCGCCGCCCAGAACATCAGGCTGAGCGTGATCATCAGAATGCCCAACCCCAGCTTGTCCTTCATCGCAAAGACGATGGGGTCGTAGTCCTGCTGGCCGAACCAGCCCAGCACCACCATCCGGACCAGCCACCAAGCCATGGGAATCAGCGCCAGCCACATCAGCCAGGTGTCGGGATAGAGCGCGCGGCCCTGATCCGAGACCGAATAGAGGAAAAAGATCACCAGCGCGCCGCAGACGCCAAGGCCGCCGACATGCAGCAGATCTTCGCGGTCGGGGCGGCCATATCCCCGGCCCGGCAGGCGCTCGTCATTGGTGGCGAGGGTTAGTTCGGTCAGACGCTTGACGCAGCCGAGCGCGATGAAGACCGGGAAAATGAAGATCAGCATGTAGATCGAGACATCCACCTGCCCGGCTGCAGCCCCGGCCACCACGCGAATCGTGTAAAGCGTGGCGAGGGTGGCAATATCCACCCAGCGCATCCGTTTGAGTTTGAGCGAATAGGCCAGCGAGGTGATCATATAGCCGATGACCACCGCCAAAAAGCCTGGATTCAGCGCCGCCGCCACCCCCAGCGCCAGCACCGCCAGCAAAGCGCCCGTCACCATGCCGCGCCCGATCGGCACCGCGCCGGAGGCGAAGGGGCGCCGGTTCTTTTTCGGGTGCAGCCGGTCGGCCTCGAGATCAAGCAGGTCATTGACGATGTAGATCGACGAGGCCGCCGCGGAAAACGCGACAATCCCCCAGAGAATCGGTATCAGTGTCGCCAGATCAAAGCGATGCGCGGCGATCAGGGGCAGCAGCAGCAGGATGTTCTTCACCCATTGATGCGGGCGCATGGCCACCAGCGCGCCGCGCCAGCCGCCCTCGGCCCCCGGCAAGGCGACCACGTTCTGACCCTGTCCGGCCAATGCATCTGTCCCGCGCACGCGCCCCACCACCAGCGCATTCTCGGCCACGGCCCAGACCGGCAGATCAGCGGTGCTGTTGCCGGCATAGTCGAACCCGCGCTCGCCAAAGGCCGCCACCAGCGCCGCGGCCTTGGCACCGGCCTTGAGATTGTGGCTGCCGTCCGAGGCGAAAACCCGGGGAGAGAGACCATATTGCGCGGCGAGCGGCGCCACCTGGCTGGCATCCGAGGCCGAAGCGAGGATGACCTCGCGCCCGGTGGCGGCGCCGTTCAGCGCCAGTTCGGCCACCGCCGGGTTGACCGGCAAGAGATCAATGCGCAGCGGTGCGATCGCCGCCAGCTCTGCTTTCAGCCGCGCGGGTTGCCGGAAATGCCGCAGACTGGCCCGCAGCGTTGCCCAAGGATTGCGGCCCAGCCCCGCCCAAAAGGCCTCAAGCAGCATGTCGGTTTTAAGGAACGTCCCATCAACATCGAGGACAAGGGGTTTTGAATCAGACATCTGTTTATCCTTTGACGGCGAAGACGCAGCCGTCGGTCACCAGTTCGGGCGGCGTCAGGCACAGACCGCGCGCCACATCAAAAGCCGCCAGCACCTTGGGCACATAGGCGCGGGTTTCCCCGTAGGGCGGCACGCCACCGTTGTTTTTCACGGCATTTTCGCCCGCATTATAGGCGGCAATCACCATCAGCGGATCTCGGTCAAACTCCTGCATCAGCCAATCGAGATAGGCGACGCCGCCCTTGATGTTCTGCACCGGGTCCGTGCTGTCCGCGACTTTGAAGCGGTCTGCCGTGGCGGGGATCAGCTGCATCAGCCCCACCGCCCCCGCACCGGAGACCGCATCCGCACGGCCGCCGCTTTCGACATTGATCATCGCCAGCACCAGCGCCGGGCTGACCTGTGTGCCAATGGTGGCGGCCAGAATATCGCGCCCATGCGCCTCGGCGATCTGTTGCAGCTGCGCCAGACGCGGCGCGGGCACGGCGCTGCCGTTCGGCCCCATGCTCAGCGCCGCGAGCGCCTTGGGATAGCGCCCGTCCCGCGCGCCCAGCGCCGGAGACACCGCCTCCCAGTACCAGTCCAGCGGTCCGGGCGCGACGGCCACCGGCGGCAACACCGAAAAGGGTACCTCCGGTGCGGGCATCACCGCCGCCAAAAGCCGCTTTTGTTCTTCGGGGTCAATTTGAATGGTGATGCGCTTGGCGGTGCCGGGTTTCGGCACGCCCACCCGCTTGAAGGTGAAATCCGGATAGGGCTGGGCGCTGCCTTCAGCACCAGCGGGCACGGCAAAAAGCGCCGTGCAGATCAACATCGCACTCGACAAATGGCGCATCTGCGCGGGATCCTGCTCTGCCTCAGTCTTTTCTTTTGCCGAAACTATGGGTCAGATTGCCTTAAATTGCCAGTAATTCCGGCCTCTTTGCCAAAGCCCCGCCCTTCTTTGTGCCGTAATTGCCCCAAACCGGGCGCCGCAGCACCGCGACTCCACGCCGGGATCTGACCGAATGCCTTTGTTTTCAACGCCCGGCAGAGATATTTCCGACAGTTTTACCGATCCCGGAAAATGTCCGGTGCCTGCCCCATTCCCGCCACCATCCCCCGCGAAAACTTGGCTATTCCGCTGAGGTAGGCCGAGGTCAGAGGCGGCGAACCTTGAAGGTGACGCGAGAATGCAACCCAATTCGGTAGGAGAGACCCGATGAAATTTTTCAAACTGTTCAAAAACTTCCGCAATGACGAAGAAGGTGCCGTGACCGTTGACTGGGTCGTGCTGACCGCCGCCGTCGTCGGCCTCGGCGCCGCTGCGCTGACCATGGTGCGCAACGAGACCTCGGCCCTCACCGGCAAGATCTCGGGCTACCTGAGCACCGCCAGCGTCAACTCGACCTTCTGATCCCGACATCCCCAACCGGGGATCAAAGGCCGCCTTCGGGCGGCCTTTTGCTGTTTCTGCCCCCGATCCGGAGCGCCTGCGCCCTCAAGACCGGAAGCCGCCCGAGAACCCCGTTCGCAGGCAGCACAGCGCCCGCGCCCGGCCGCCATCGCCCCCGCCCTCCGCGACCACGCCCTCCGCGCCCTCGTCTCGCTGGCACTCCTCGTGACAACGCCGCCGCGCTTTCACACATTGCGGGCACCACCGTCGCGCATGTTTGCGCCCGGCACTGCTGCAGATGGCGCGCCACGGCCAAACCCGCGCACCGGCCGCCAGAATCCATGCTTTCGGCCTCCACGCCCCGAAATTCGACCGAATTTGACGCAAAGTTTCACGATCGCTGCCGCAATCACGCCCAGATCGGGGGGCATACCATCCTCATACCGCGACACAACGGCCTTCGGGCAGACCGCGGACCGGACAAGAACACACCCCAAAGATCCTCAGGAGAGACCCCATGAAATTCTTCAAATTGTTCAAAAACTTCCGCAACGACGAAGAAGGTGCGGTGACGGTTGACTGGGTCGTGCTGACCGCCGCCGTTGTCGGCCTCGGCGCCGCCGCACTGACCATGGTGCGTGGCCAGACCCAGGCCCTCACCGGCAAGATCTCGGGCTACCTGAGCACCGCCAGCGTCAACTCCACCTTCTGATCCTGATGTCCCTCTGCGGACATATCATCCCTGATCCCAAAGGAACGACATCATGAAATTCTTCAAACTCTTCAAAAACTTCCGCAACGACGAAGAAGGCGCGGTCACGGTTGACTGGGTCGTGCTGACCGCCGCCGTTGTCGGCCTCGGCGCCGCCGCGCTGACCATGGTGCGCGGCCAGACCCAGGCCCTCACCGGCAAAATCTCGGGCTACCTGAGCACCGCCAGCGTCAACTCCACCTTCTGATCCTGATGTCCCTCTGCGGACATATCATCCCTGATCCCAAAGGAACGACATCATGAAATTCTTCAAACTCTTCAAAAACTTCCGCAACGACGAAGAAGGCGCGGTCACGGTTGACTGGGTCGTGCTGACCGCCGCCGTTGTCGGCCTCGGCGCCGCCGCGCTGACCATGGTGCGCGGCCAGACCCAGGCCCTCACCGGCAAGATCTCGGGCTACCTGAGCACCGCCAGCGTCAACTCCACCTTCTGATCCTG
>NZ_JBGQOG010000033.1:0-33186 GCF_052113705.1 Phaeovulum sp. W22_SRMD_FR3
ATGAAGCCCGCCATCCTGGTCTCCCGCTGCCTTGCGGAAGCTTACCACAGAACAGCGTTTTCACACAGCCTCGGCCGTTGGTTGCCAGTGACGAAGAGTATTTCACGACCCACGAGGTGACGAAGCCGGTGAGCTATGGTGAAACCCATATGGAATTGCATCGCATACGGCCTCTATGGTGAAAATTTGACACACAGCTGTCCAGCATGCTAAGTAAAAAATAAATCTCACTTGGAGATAAAATTTAATGCGTGCCGGAATTTTTTTTAATACTAATTATTCAGGGCTGCTCAGAAGTCGGATTGGGCAGCGGCGACGAGACCTCTCGGGTGGTTGCGGCCTTTTCAGTTGAACATGCCTTGCCGTTATCAGGCCTCGAGGCAGCAGTATCCTCCGGTCACGATACTTAAAAAAAATGAAATTTGCGTTATTAGTCTCAAATATTCAGATCTTCGAAAGATAAACAGATCTGTTTCAGGTGGTCAGTTTATCAAATATGGAGACTTCGACGTCGATAAAGCTGTGGCATTGGTTTCATGGCCAAATGGTAGAAAATTCGCGCTAAACACATTTGACATGTATTGGAATTTTGTTCGGGATCCGGCGCAGGCAGATGATGATACTTTCCGAAGTATTTTCAATTCAATAGTTGGCTCTGCTAGCTCTGAAGAATGTGTCGCCATTCAACCAAAGTATTATTATTAATTTAATGATTTATATTGAATCACACAGATGAGGAAACCCCGCACCGGCAGCCGCATTGCGCGAAGCGGGAATAGATCGTGAAAGCCGCAAGCAGTACGAACATCTGGTTTTAGTGAAAATGCACGGCTGGCTGCCGAAGGTACTGGGAGCGCGGGAATGGCAGCTCACGCAGGATCGGGCGAGTAAGCCAAAGGTCTGGAGCGTCCGCATCAGCGGCATTCGTCCCCGGATTTTGCTGCGCCAGGCCATGAGCGGCCGCTTCGGGGCAGCCGCACCTCAGCGCAGGCATGCTCTCGACCGGCAATAGGCCGATCAGGTCCATACGTCGGCGCTGGCCTCAAGAAGGCTCGCCGCGCTGCCGCAGGGCCGCTTTGAGCAATTCTTCGGTCTTGGGTTGGGCTGACCGATGAGCATCACCATAAGGATCCGGTGTTCAGACCACCAGATCGAGCGGCAAATCCGCGATGTCGCGCAGCCTTTGGCCGTCGATCATGGTTTCCACCAGTTCCAGCGTTTCCCGCTCCTGTTCCTTCAGAACTTCGACCAGCTCCGGCAGCGCGAAGTGATAAACGCAATCAATGTCACCGGTGCCCAAGGCGATGGCGGCAATGCGGGAGGGGGTCGGCTCGGCGGTGACGGCGGCAATATGGGGCAGGCGGCCCTTGCGGTTCCGCACGAGGTTCAGCGCTTCCGATCGGGTGTTCTGCACCCTGTCAGAGCGGATGGTCAGCTTGCAGCTGATTGAGGCATGCAGCGTGGCGCGGGCACCATTCGCCTGGCGCAGGGCTGTGCGGCGGGCCACAGTGTCATCGACCAGGAGCGCGTGGCGGTTGATCACGCTATCGGGCTCGGCTGCGCGGATCACCACCACGTCGGGTTTGATCAGATAGTCGGTTCCCAAAAGCGTCTTCAGTTCGCGGCTCTGGTGGGCCAGTATGCGCAGCTCGTCCAGATGCGCATATTGGTCAAACATCGCGATGGCGCGTCCCTTTTCTACGGTGAACGTGCCGGGCCGCAGATGGCCAAGCTGTGCGAAGCAGTCGCGCAGGAAGTTCTGGCAGGCGCTTTCAAACATGGAACCGGCGGTTTGACCCGCAGGTTTCACCGCCAGATTTTGGCTGGTGCCGATCTTTGCCATCAACGCCGTGGCAATCTCGCGGCTCGGCCGATTGGCCACGTCAGCAATGCTCGGGACGCCCTTGGTCTCGGTGATCGGTCCCGCCAGGCATTCGGCATGGAAGCGCCGCCGCGCCTCGGTCAGCCAGGCCTCCATATCAGGCAACCGCGTAAAGGCGGCGCGCGGTAATCGCCGATTGGATTTGCGCGGCAACCGCATGTGCCACCGGCGGCGGGAAAGCATTTCCGACCTGCCGATAGGCATTGGTCTTGCGGCCGGCAAACTGCCACTCATCCGGGAAGCCCTGCAACCGTGCCACCATGCGCACTGTCAACCGCGGCATGCCGTCGAAATCGGCCTCTGGTGCGGTCTCGGCAAGGGTCTTGCCATTCACACCAAGCGCTTCCCATGCGCGGCGCGCGCGGGTTGGTCCAAGGTCGGGGCCGCCATGCTTTTTGGAGCCTCCCACAATGGTCGGGGCAATTTCATCGGCCTGATCGCGCCAGGCATCGGCACCCGGCCAGCCGTTCGCCGCCATCAGGTCATGCAGGCGCTCGCCCACCGTCGGCGGCTGGATGCTGCGGCTTTTGGGCCATTCGAATTTATCTGCGTAGCGCTCATGGATCGCAACGATGGCCACACGCGGGCGCAGTTGCGACACGCCAAAATCAGAAGCGTTGAAAAGGTGCCATTCGACAAAACTGTAGCCCATGGCCTTTAGTTGGCTTTTCAGCTTCTGCCGGTAATCGTGGAAAACCGCATCGAGAAAACCGCGCACATTCTCCAGCATCACCGCCTTGGGGCGCACCTCATCCACAACACGCAAGGCCTGCGGAAACAGATCGCGCTCATCTTCGGCGCCGAGCTGCTTGCCCGCCTTTGAGAAAGGCGGGCAGGGGACCCCCCCGGCGACCAGATCCACCCCGGCATAGGGGCGGGCATCGAACTGCGTCAGATCGGATTGCAGCCCTTCAACGACGTTCCACTGGGGCCTATTCAGGCGCAAAGTCTGACGGCACCAGCCATCTACCTCAACCAAGGCTTCATGGCCAAAGCCCGCCTGTTCAATGCCGAGCGCCTGGCCGCCTGCACCCGCACAAAGTTCAATTGAAGTCAGATTTCCTGACATATCCGTCCCGCCATATCATTGTGGTCCGATACAGCGGCAGCGAGAACAAAATGTCAACGGCGGAGCGTTCAAAAGCGGCCGGTGTGACGCGGTGAAGGTGTGCAGTGCTCCGCCGGTTTGGCGCGATGCATGGCGGTATTGACGAAGCCAGAGCCGTTTGCAAACGGCTCAAGGCGCTCTGACTCTTTGCTGCCAACAAGGGGTCGGTTTGCCGTTTCATGAAGGGCCCGCAACGAAAAATGACCAAACTGTGTGGCCGATGTCTGAGGCCGGATTTCGCAGCGGTGGCGTTGTGGGAAATGCCGTGATGAGACGCAGCTGTGCGGGTGGCGCTTGGGCAGGTCAAAACCGCCAACCAATCTGGCTGATTCTAGGGTCCACGCCCTTTCCAACTCATTGAAAACAAGTGCGGGGGCGATTGGACGCTTGGTCCACGTGCGCGTTGTTTTTATTGTATTTTTGGGGAATTCTGGTAGGCCCGGAGGGACTCGAACCCCCAACCAAGGCGTTATGAGCGCCCGGCTCTAACCATTGAGCTACAGGCCCAGCTCGCGGCCCGTGTTAGGCAAGCGGGGGGCGCTGGTCAAGCAAAAGCGGCCGGATTGCTCCGGCCGCTCGCAGCGCAAGGCGCGGGGATCAGTTCAGCACGGTCAGCGTGTTGAATTGCTGGTCGGCTTTGCTCAGAATGGTGCTGGCGTCCAGCGACACCATCAGCGCATCTTCACCCATATTGGCGACTTCGGTCCCGTCCATCTGAACTTCACGGTCGTTGTCCAGACGGAAGATCACTTTGGTCAGCGACATCGAATCGACATCAGTGTCCGACGAGGTCACGGTGCCGATCTTGATGCCGTCCGACGAGTAGACCGGGAAGCCGACAAACGGGCCGGGGGCCAGGGTCACGTCGGTCGCCAGATTGGAGGTCTCCGATTTCACCTCGGAGTTCTTGGCCTGCTCAACCGAGATCTGCAGGTTTTCCGGAACGATGGCCGGCGCATTGGCCAGTTCTGCCGAGGCGATGGAACCGGCACCCAGAGCGATAGCCGAGGTCAGAAAAGCGGTTTTGATAAAGCTGTTCATGGCGTTTCCTTCATGGTTGCGATCGTCTTGCGATCTTCACAGGGACAACGCCGCATGACGGATTCCCGTTCCCGGCAATCTGCTTCACGTTGCTGTCAGCGCGGCTTTGGTCTATCGGGGGGAAAATGCGCCCGTCTGGCGGGGGGCGCGCTCGCGGTCCTGGAGGCGATGATGACGAAGAACGGTTTGACCTATGCCGATGCCGGTGTGGATATTGATGCAGGCAATGCGCTGGTCGAGCGGATCAAGCCCGCGGCCAAACGCACGCAGCGCCCCGGCACCATGTCGGGTCTGGGCGGTTTTGGCGCCCTCTTTGATCTGAAGGGTGCGGGCTACACCGACCCGATCCTCGTGGCGGCCACCGATGGTGTGGGCACCAAGCTGCGCATCGCCATCGACACCGGCAATGTCGACACGATCGGCATTGATCTGGTGGCCATGTGCGTCAACGATCTGGTCTGTCAGGGGGCCGAGCCGCTTTTCTTCCTCGACTATTTCGCCACCGGCAAACTCAATGTCGATGAGGCCACCCGCATCATCAACGGCATTGCCGAGGGCTGCGCGCAATCGGGCTGTGCGCTGATCGGCGGCGAGACCGCCGAGATGCCGGGCATGTATCATCAGGGCGATTTCGATCTGGCAGGCTTTGCCGTCGGCGCGATGGAGCGCGGCGCGGATCTGCCCGCGGGCGTGGTGGCGGGCGATGTGCTGCTGGGCCTCGGCTCGAACGGGGTGCATTCGAACGGCTATTCCTTCGTGCGCAAAGTGGTTGAGCTGTCGGGCCTCGGCTGGGATGCCGCCTCGCCGTTCAGCGAAGGCGATCTTGGCGCGGCACTGCTGGCGCCCACCCGGCTTTATGTGAAACAGGCGTTGGCGGCGGTGCGGGCGGGGGGCGTGCATGCGCTGGCCCATATCACCGGCGGCGGTCTGACCGAGAACCTGCCGCGCGTGCTGCCCGAGGGGCTCGGTGCCGAAATCAACCTCTCCAGCTGGCAGCTGCCGCCGGTGTTCCGCTGGCTGGCGGAAACCGCGAATATGGCCGAGCCTGAACTCCTGAAAACCTTCAACTGCGGCATCGGTATGATCCTGGCGGTCTCGGCCGACCGTGCCGAGGCGCTGAAGGCGCTGCTGGAGGCCGAAGGCGAGACGGTGACGGTGATGGGCAGCGTGATCGAAGGGCAGGGCGTGGCCTATACGGGGGCGCTTTTGTGAAACGCGTCGCCCTGCTGATTTCGGGGGGCGGCTCCAACATGCTGCGGCTGGTGGAGAGCATGACGGGCGATCATCCGGCGCGCGCCGTGCTCGTTGCCTCCAATGATCCCCATGCGGGCGGCCTGAGCAAGGCCGCCGCCTTGGGCGTGCCCACGGTGGCGGTGGATCACAAACCCTTTGGCAAGGACCGCGCGGCCTTTGAGGCGGAACTGCTGAAGCCGATCCTCGCGGCAGAGCCTGATGTGGTCTGCCTGTGCGGCTTCATGCGGGTGCTGACCCCGGATTTCGTTGGGCGCTTTGCCGGGCGGATGCTGAACATCCACCCCTCGCTCTTGCCGAAATACCCCGGTCTGCACACGCATCAGCGCGCGCTCGATGCGGGCGATGCCGAGGCGGGCTGCACGGTGCATGAGGTGACGCCGGTGCTGGACGATGGCCCGTTGCTGGGGCAGGCGCGGGTGCCGGTGCTGGCGGGGGACGATGCGGCAACGCTGGCCGCGCGGGTGCTGGCGATGGAGCATCAGCTTTACCCGGCGGTGCTGCGGCGCTTTGTGGCGGGGGACAAGACCCCGGTCTGGCTGGGCTGAAGGGTCTGGCTGGGCCTAAGTCTGGCGGGGCTGAAGTCTGGAAGTCTGGGGGGCTGAACTCTGGGGGGCTTGCCCCCCGCGCCGCTCTCGCCGCGGCCTGTCGGGCGGTGTGGGCAAACCTGCTGGCGGGCCTTCAGGCGCCGAGCAGTTTGCCCTCATAGCCTGCCAGGCAGGGGCGGGCGGCGGGGCGCAAGGCCCCCGGCGTCAGCAATTCCGGAAAGATCGTCATCACCTCGCGCCGTGCCGCCTCGGGCAGTGCCGACATGGCCATGTCGCCCAGATAGAGGCTCTCGGTCAGCATGCCATCCGCTTCGATCACTTCGTGGCGGTCCAGCGCCAGATGCAGGTATTCCACCTGCGGCACCGGGATGATCTGCACCCGCTCCCCATCCACCAGATGCCGCGCGGCCACCAGAACCTCGGGCAGGCCGAACCACAGCTGCGCCCGCCAGTCGCGGATCAGGATGCGGTGCTGTTGCGAAACGCGCAGCGCCGCCCGGTTGCCAAAGGTACCTGCCGCAATCGTCACTGGGGCCAGCGGTCCGATCCCCGCCACCTGCCGCCGCCCGATCCAGCGGATGCGCTGCAGCCCGTGGTCGCGCGTCCAGATCTTGTCGCCAATGCGCAGATCCTCAACCGCCGTGCTGCCCGCGCCGGTGCGGATCTGCACCCCCGGCGTGAAACAGACCGTCGCCGGCGGCGAGGTTTCCAGCCCGGCAAACGGCAGCCGCTCTTCGCGGTGCGGGTTCTCGCCCGGCCCATATTGCAGGCTGGTGTCGTTGATCCCGTTCAGATCAATCACGAAACCCGAGGGGTTGGTGAAGATCATATGGGTCGAGGAAGAGGCGCGGCCCTGAAACTGATCGTCCTGCGGGTTCAGCTGTGTCGCCACGAGCTGATTGTCGGGATAGCTGTAGATCGAGACCCATTGGCCGTTCTGAAACGCGGTCTGTCCGTTGTTCACCTGAGACACCACGATGCGGAACGTGTCACTGGCCGAGCCCAGTGTGGTCACCCCACCGAGATTCACCTGCATTCCGTTCGCATTGCCCTTGGAACTCACCGAGGTGTAACGCGCAATTTGGTTCCCTTGCAGGAACAGCTCGACTGTGGCCATCTGTACCGGCTCTGTTTGCGGCATTGGCTGCCGCTGTTGGGGAATTTTGCCTCAGCGCTAAACCTATACGAAAGTCGGGGGATTGGGTAGAGGATGCGGCGCTCTTTTCTTTCTGGCTTGACTTACATATGAAGGACGCACGCGGGATGAACCCGCACCTTCCCCCGGACCTGGTTCCGGGCAGAGCACAGCGAGATGCGATGCAGACCATCACGACGACCGAGGCGCTGGCGCGCTTTTGCGAAGCGGCCAAGGCCGGTCCCTATGTCACCCTTGATACCGAGTTTTTGCGCGAGCGGACCTATTGGTCCAAGCTCTGCCTGATCCAGATGGCGCTGCCCGGTCACAAGGGCGAGGCGGTGCTGGTGGATCCGCTGGTCGAGGGGCTGTCGCTGGAACCGCTCTATGATCTTTTCCGCCATGAGGCGACGGTGAAGGTGTTTCACGCCGCCCGGCAGGACCTTGAGATCTTCTTCGTCGAGGCGGGGGTCTTCCCCAAGCCGCTGTTTGACACCCAGATCGCCGCGATGGTCTGCGGCTTTGGCGAGCAGGTGGGCTATGAGACGCTGGTGAAAAAGATCGCCCGCGAGAGCCTCGACAAAACCTCGCGCTTCACCGATTGGTCGCGCCGCCCGCTGACCGAGGCGCAAAGCACCTATGCTCTGGCCGATGTCACCCATCTGCGGGTGATCTATGAGCATCTGGCGCGTGACCTCAAGAAATCCGGGCGTGAGGCCTGGGTGGAGGAGGAAGTGGCGATCCTGCTGAACCCCGAGACCTATATCACCCGCCCGGAAGAGGCCTGGATGAAGGTCAAGACCCGCACCACCTCGGGGCGTTTTCTCGCCGTGGTGCGCGAGCTGGCGCGGTTCCGCGAGGGCTATGCGCAGGCGCGCAACATCCCGCGCTCGCGCGTGTGCAAGGATGATGCGCTGCTGGAGCTGGCCTCGACCAAGCCGACGACGCTGGAAGAGCTGGGCAAATCCCGCCTGCTTCTGCGTGAAGCGCGGCGCGGCGAGATTGCCGAGGGCATCTTGCAGGCGGTGAAGGAAGGCCTGGCGGCCAAGCCCGAGGATTTCCCCAAGGTCGATGAGAGCCGCGAGCAGTTGCAGGTGAACACGGCACTGGCCGATCTGTTGCGCGTGCTGCTGAAGGCGAAATCGGAAGAGGCGGGTGTCGCGCCGAAGCTGATCGCCTCCTCGGGCGAGCTCGACGAGATTGCCGCCGGGAAATACCACGGCGCGGCGATGCAGGGCTGGCGCGGCGAAGTGTTTGGCGCCGATGCGATGCGTCTGGTGCGCGGCGAGATCGCCCTGTCGGCCATTGGCGGCGCGGTGAAGGTTGTGCCGGTCGGCTGAGGCGGGCAGCTTTAGATTGCGAAGATAAACGGCGCCCTTGATGGGGCGCCGTTTGCGTTGGGGAGTTGCGTCACGCCGATAGAGTGCCTGCATTTTCTAGAATGCCTGCATCTTCGGGTTCCGGGAAATCGCCGGGATAAGGGTGCATATCGCCACGCTCACCCGCCGGTTCGGAGGCAATGATCCGTTCGGCCAGGGGCAGGTTCAGCCTTTGGGGCGGCAGCGTCAGCACAGCGGCCTCAGCGCCTTTGCTGCGCGGCCCGATTCCGGCGTTCGCCGCGCGTGACGCCTTGTTGCGTCTGCCATGATCTGCCGTCGATTGCCGGGGGGGTAAATGTACCGGTAATCTCGCTCTATTCCGCGATGGCAGCGTCGCAAAACCATTTCAGCATCAAGGGGCCATCATGCCTGTTCTCAAGGTCGCCCGTGCGACGATCCTCAAATGCAAACCGACAGAGCCGGTGAGCTATCAGATTTGCGATTGCTTTGAGGATTACTTTCCGCAGCCGATTGAGCAGCATCTGCGGACGCTCAACACCCGCCAACCCGTCTTGGGGCTGCAGGCGCAGATCGCGCGGGGTGAGGTGACGCGGGGGCAGTTGCTTCTCTACACCACCGTGTGTTTCACCGGTCAGATCATGAACGGCGGGCTTGAGGGATTCTTGGATAATTGCCCCGGCTTGATTGCCGATGCGGCTCTGGTCCTGCGGGAGCACGGGGCCCCGGCATTTTCAGCGGCCTTTGACCGGGTTGCCGCCCCCTATTTGCGGGTTCTTGACGCCCACCGCGCGGCGATGCCGGAGGGGGCAGCCGAGGTGCCGGATAGCTTTTGGCAGGAGATCGAGGCAGCCTATGATCAGCTAGACCTCGCGGCGGCGGAGGAAATCGACGCCATCGCCTATGCGCCTGATCGCGACGCGGATGCCAAAAACTGGTTTCACGCGCTTGAAGCCCGCGTGCTGCGCTATGTGCTGGACCATCCGGCCGAATTCCAAGAGGCATGAAGGCCATCGGCGGCTGCCGGGCCCAGAGCAACGCATCTGAAAATAACAGCGCTCTGCCGCGCCGTTGCCTACCGCCCGACGGCTTTCCCCGTCATGCAAAGGAGGGGTCGGTCGCCGCCGCCCCCCTTGGCGCCCCACCGCCTCAGCGGCTGACGGAGCGGGCATTCCCGGTGCCGGTGACGGTGATCTTGCGGACATCATCGCCGAGTTTGAATTTGGAAATGAACAGTCCCACCGTGATCTCGCGCGATTGCGGCGTCGAGACGCGGGTGGCGACGGCGGTGCCCGGCAGAGGCTCGGACAGCAGGAACCTGTAGTTCAGCGCGCCATCCACCGGTGTCTCGTCATTATCCGCCACCAGTTCGGCATCCCACCAGCCCTGAGTCGGCGGTAGGCCCTTGGCGACCAGCATCACCCCGCCCTGCACCTGCTTGATTTCCAGCGCGGTGACCGTGGCCACCGGCACGCGGTAATCCTCGATCGCCTTGGCATAGCCGCCTTCGGGCGCCAGCGTGCTTGCCACCGGGCGTGACTGGCCGAACCAGTTGAACGGGTTCAGACGGCTCTCGCGGACACGGCCACAGCCGGTCAGCACCAGCGACAGGACGACAAGGGCGATAAGGGGCGATTTCATGCGGCCTCCGGCAGGTGAGCGGGACGTCAGCAAGGCCCCCGCCCGATGGGTAGCCGAAACCGGGGGTCTTGAAAAGGCTCTCGCGTGCATTCCCGCAGGCTTTGCGGTGCTGGACCTTGGCGCGGTGCGGGGCTAGGTCTGGGGAACTGAACAAGGAGACAGCCATGGCCACCGCCGCCTTCGAAGACCTCGCCGATACGTTTGAATTCCTCGAGGACTGGGAGGAGCGCTACCGCCATGTGATCGAGCTGGGCAAAGCCATGCCGCCGCTGGATGAGGCGTTCCGGGTGCCTGCCACCAAGGTCGAGGGCTGCGCCAGTCAGGTCTGGCTCTTGCCGCGCATCGAGGGCACGGGGCCGGGGGCGATCTATGACTTTCAGGGCGAAAGCGATGCGATGATCGTGCGCGGGCTGATTGCCGTGCTGCATGCGCTCTATGCCGGGCTGACGGTGGCCGAGGTGGGTCGCGTTGACGCGGTGGCCGAGCTGGGACGGCTGGGGCTGAACGATCACCTCTCGGCGCAACGCTCGAACGGGCTGCGCGCGATGGTCGAGCGGGTGCGGGCGCAGGCCGCGCAGGCGGTGGCGGGCTGAGCGCGGCCCTGCCTGGGGGGCGGGGTGACGGTGCCGCCGCAGCGGCGCGGCAATGCCGGGACGGGCAGGGCACGCGCCATCCGCCCCCTGAGGCCACGGCCTTTGAAATGCCGGACTCATGAATAAAAAGGGGGGCGCATCCGCAGATGCGCCCCCCATTTCTTTCGCCGGGCCTCAGGCCTGGGCGGCGGTCACGATGATTTCGACTTTGTAGTCGGGCGTGGCCAGTTTCGCTTCGCCGGTGGCGCGGGCCGGGCAGTTGCCTGCCGGGACCCAGGCGTCCCAAACCGCGTTCATCTCGGCGAAATCGCCGATGTCGGCCAGCCAGATCTGTGCCGACAGGATGCGGGTCTTGTCCGAGCCGGCCTCGGCGAGCAGCGCGTCAATGCTGGCCAGAATCGTCTTGGTCTGGTCGGTCACGCTCTGACCGGGTTCCCCGACCTGGCCTGCCAGCCAGATCATGCCGTTGAAGACCACGGCTTCGCTCATCCGCGCGCCACATTTGATGCGTTTGATCTCGGTCATCGTCATATCCTTCCAGGTGAAATGCTGGCGGCATCTAACGCAATCCGAACGGCAAGGGCCAGAGCGGGCGGCGATAATGCGGGCAGAAATCCGCAAGATATGCCCTTACGGGCCTGAACGGCGGGGGGAGCTGGCGTGGGCCAGGGAAAACAAACCCGCGTGGTCCGCGGGGGAGGCCAGAGCCCTGCCGGGCGTTCCATGGATACCTGCGCGCTCGTGAACCGCGCCGGATGTGCCGGAAGCTGGTTTTCGCTCACCGCGCCAGCCATGGCTGCACGGCCCCGTGGCGCGCAGACGTTTGCCTCTCCCTCACTCTGCCTCTGCGTCCCGCCCGGCTGACGGGACGTTCCCGACGGGCGTGAGAGAGTGGCGGATGTTGCACCACTCCATCCGGTCCGGCCCCGGTCAGCCGACCAGATTTTTGATGAAATGGAGGGCGTGCTCGGGCAGATCGTGCGATTTTCGGGTGATGACCTCGTAAGGATCGCTCTTCCATTGCAGCTGCATCGGCAGCGTGCAGGCCGCGCCGAACCTGACGAAGAAGGCGGCGACATCGCTTGAGAGCAGCGCCACCATGTTCGGATCCCCCTGAATGAGGGACATTGTCGCAAGCGCCGAACGGGTTTCCAGCAGCGCCAACGGAAATGCCAGGCCCGCGCGGCGATATTCCTGCTCCAGCGACAGCCGCATCGGCATCCCGGCCTCATAGACAATCCAGCGCGACTCCGCGAGATCCTCCAGCCGGATCCGCTCCCGCCCGACCAAGGGATGCGCCGGATTGGCGACCACGGCGAGGCGCTCATCGTGAAAAGCGGTGACATGATAGAGCTGCGGCGTCGCGCTGACAGAACTGCGCCCGATCACCAGATCGAGGAGGCCGCGGTCAAGTTGGCGCAGAAGCTCGGCACTGCTGTCCTCGATGATCTCGAACGAGGTTTGCGGGTAGCGCTTCAGGTGCTGCTGGATGACCTCATTGAGAATGGGCACCGCACCCATGATCGTGCCAATGCGCAATCTGCTCCAATTGCCGGCTGTGATGCCGTCCAGCTCCAGCTCCAGTTTGCCCAGTTGCGCCAGCATTGTCTTTGCATTGCGGATCACACAATCGCCCGCCGCGGTGGGGGTCAATCCGCGATTGGTCCGGTGAAACAGCTTCTTGCCCGTCAGCTCTTCCGCCTCCTGCAGCGCCTTTGTCGCGCGGGGCTGGCTCATCGCGATCAGTTCGGAGGCGCGTTTGAGCGAGCCGCTGTCATCAATGGCAGAGATCAGCAGCATGTGGCGGAGCGACAGTCTGACAAGGGGGCGGCGGCTCATCTAGTGGTTTCCATTTTGCTATACCCGTATCGGAAGATCGCGGATTTACGGACAATACTAGCCCCGTATTATGCTGAAACGATCATAATTATGGCGTTTCGCATATCGATACGGCGCAATCAGAATGCCATTTTGCGATACCAAGGGAAAGATATTCATGGGGCTCATCAACTACGTGACTCGCATCCAGTTTGGGTTTGGCGAGATTGCGACATTGGCGTCGGAACTGGCGTTGGCGGGAATCGCGCGGCCGATGGTTGTGACCGACAAGGGGGTGCGCCAGCTGGGGCTGATCGAAAAGATCGAAACCATCCTCGGCGCCGCGCCTGCCGCGGTCTATGATGAAACCCCCGGCAACCCGAACGAGGCCGCCGTCCATGCCGCGACCGAGGTCTTCACCCGTTCGGGCGCGGATGGGATCATCGCGGTCGGGGGCGGTTCTGCGCTCGATCTGGCCAAGGCGGTTGCGATCCTCGCCGCGCATGGCGGCGCGCTGAAAACCTATGCGGCGATCGAGGGCGGCGTCGAGAAGATCACCGCCAAAACCCTGCCGATCATTGCCATTCCGACAACCGCGGGCACCGGCAGCGAAGTGGGTCGCGGCGCGATCATCATTCTTGCGGATGGGCGCAAAGTCGGGCTGCTGTCGCCCCATCTGGTGCCGAAAGCGGCGATTGTGGACCCGGATCTGACCCTGACCCTGCCGCCGATGCTGACGGCGGCGACGGGGATGGATGCGATTTCGCATTGCATCGAGACCTATCTCGCCCCCTCTTTCAACCCGCCTGCCGAGGGCATTGCGCTCGAAGGGCTGCGGCGCGGCTGGGCGCATATCGAGGCGGCGACGCAGGAACCGGGCAACAAGGATGCACGGGCCAATATGGCGATGGCGGCGACGATGGGCGCGCTGGCGTTCCAGAAGGGGCTGGGCTGCGTCCACAGCCTCAGCCACGCGCTCGGCGGGATCAATCCGCGGCTGCATCACGGCACGCTCAACGCGATTTTCATGCCTGCGGTGATTGATTTCAACCGCGCCGCGTCAACCGCGATCCAGGAGGATAAATACGCGCATATGGCGCGCGCCATGGGGCTTGGCTCGGGCGATGAAATCGGGTTGGCCATCCGGGCGCGCACACAGGCGATCGGCCTGCCGACGCGGCTCTCCGAGCTTGGGGTGAGCGAGGGTCTGTTCGAGCGGATCATCACCGGCGCATTGGCGGACCACAGCCACAAGACCAACCCGATTGAGGCCAGCGCACAGGATTACCACCGGATGCTGACGGCCTCACTCTGACACGTTGAGAGGGCCGCGCACGCCCCGCGCGTCGCGGCCTTCTTCTTTCCGCATTTGCACGTTCTTGATGCCGCCCCCGCTCGGGCGGTGCGGGAAGCCTGCGCCGCGCCATATCGCAAGGGAGCCATCTGATGACCGATCTCAAAGACCATTCCTTCCACGGCAAGCACCTGATTGCCGGTTCCTGGGTTGCCTGCGCGGCGACGTTCCAGAGCGAACCGGCGCACGGTCCCCGTCGGACCTTCAGCTCGGGAACGGTCGAACTGATCGATCAGGCGGCCGAGGCGGCCGAGGAAGCGTTCTGGAGCTATGGCTATGCCACCCGCGCCGAGCGGGCGGATTTTCTGGAGGCCATCGCTGAAGAGATCGAGGCGCGGGCCGAGATCATCACGCTGATCGGCACGCAGGAAACCGGCCTGCCGGTGGCGCGGCTGCAGGGCGAGCGCGGGCGCACGGTCGGCCAGCTGCGGCTCTTCGCGGCGCATATCCGCAAGGGCGATTATCTGGACCGCCGCCATGATGCGGCCCAACCCGAGCGCGCGGCGGGCCCGCGCCCCGACATCCGGCTGATGGAGCGTCCGGTGGGGCCGGTCGCGGTGTTCGGCGCCTCGAACTTCCCGTTGGCTTTCTCGACGGCGGGGGGCGATACCGCGGCGGCGCTGGCGGCGGGCTGTCCGGTGGTGGTGAAGGGCCATTCGGCGCATCCGGGAACCAGCGAGATCATCGCCGAGGCGATCCATGCCGCGATCCTGCGCAGCAAGATGCATCCCGGCGTGTTCAGCCTGATCCAGGGCGGCAACCGCGCGGTGGGCTCGGCGCTGGTGCAGCATCCGCTGATCAAGGCGGTGGGTTTCACCGGCAGCCTTGCGGGCGGCAGGGCGCTGTTTGACCTGTGCGCCCAACGCCCCGAGCCGATCCCCTTCTTTGGCGAGTTGGGCTCGGTGAACCCGATGTTCCTTTTGCCCGAGGCGATGGCGGCGCGCGGGGCCGAGCTGGGGCGGGGCTGGGCGGCCTCTTTGACGATGGGCGCGGGGCAGTTCTGCACCAATCCCGGCATTGCGGTCGTGCTCGACTCGCCCGCGGCTCAGGTGTTTATCGCAAGCGCTGCCGAGGGGCTGGCGCAGGTCGCGCCGCAGCCGATGCTCACGCCGGGAATCGCCGCGGCCTACCACGCGGGACAGGCGCGCTTTGCCCAAAGCGCGGCCCAGCCGGTCTTTACCAGCGCCTCCGAGGGCCGCAGCGTGACGCCCAATCTGTACGAAGTCACCGTCGATCAATTCCAGCAGGATCATGGCCTGCGCGAGGAGGTGTTTGGCCCGCTCGGGCTGGTCGTGCGCGCCCGTGATCTTGCGGATCTGCAGCGGCTTGCCAAAGGCTTTGACGGTCAGCTGACGATGACGCTGCACATGGACGCCGGCGATCTGGCGGCGGCGCAGAGCCTTGCGCCGATCCTTGAGCGCAAGGCCGGGCGGGTGCTGGTGAACGGCTTTCCGACGGGGGTCGAGGTGGTGGATGCGATGGTCCATGGCGGTCCCTATCCGGCGTCCACCAATTTTGGCGCAACCTCGGTGGGCACGCTGTCCATCCGCCGGTTCCTGCGCCCGGTCAGCTATCAGAATTTTCCGGCGGCGCTGCTGCCCGAGGACCTGCGCTGATCCGCAGGAGGAGACCCGCGGCCAAAGGCTGGTCTCGGGCGTTTTTAATGGGAGGACGACCACAATGAACCACAAGGAACTGGCGCAAATCACGGCCCTCGCTTCGCTCACACTCGCGGCGAGTCTGACCATTGGCGTCTCGGGCGCTGCGGCGCAGACGACGCTGACGGTGACGCATTCCTCACCCGCCGACAGCCATTTCGGCGTCGCGGCGACCGCGTTCAAGGAGGTGATCGAGAAAGAGACGAATGGCGCGATCAACGTCGTCATTCAGCGCGTTGACAACGAGCGCGAGGCGATCGAGAGCACCCAGCTTGGCGCGCAGGAATGCGCCATGGGCTCGGCGGGACCGCTGGGCAATTTCATTCCCGAGACCCGCGTGCTTGATGTGCCGTTCCTGTTTGACAGCTATGCTCATGCGCGCGGCGTGCTCGACAGCGAGATCGGCGATGAGCTTTTGGCGAAATTCGACGCAAGCGGCCTCAAGGGTGTGGCCTGGCTGGAAAATGGCTTTCGCAACCTGACCACGGGCACCAAGACCGTCAGCGGGCCGGAAGACATGCGCGGCATGAAAATCCGCACGATGGAAAACGAGGTGCATATGAAAGCCTGGCAGGCGGCGGGCGTTTTGCCGACGCCGATGGCCTTCTCCGAGCTGCCCTCGGCACTGCAACAAGGCACGGTGGACGGGCAGGAAAACCCGATCCCGGTCATTCTCGCCAACAATCTCGATATGATGCAAAAGCACCTCTATCTGACCCGCCACGTCTATTCGCCGGGTATCTTGCTGTGCAATCTCGACTTTGTCGAAGGGCTTGATGACGCCGGGCGCAAGGCCGTTCAGGACGGTGCGAAAGCGGCAGTGGCGGCCAACCGCGCGCGCGTTGAGCAAGATGAAACGCAAGGGATCGAAACCCTGCGCGGGCGCGGCATCGAGGTGGTCGAGATCACCGACCGTGACGCGTTCCGCGATGCGATGTCGGCGGCAAATGCCGATTTCGACGCGCAATTCGGGGCTGATCTGCTCAAGCGCATCCGCGACTGGAAGGCGCAATGAGCACAATTGTCACGTTGATACGGCGTGTCGACGCGACAGTCGCGATGGGGGTGGCGGTGGCCGCCTCCGTCGCTCTCGCGGTCGCGGCGCTGGCGAGCTTTTGGCAGGTGATGGGGCGGTTTGTGTTCCAGGTTCCTGCCACATGGTCCGAGGCGCTGACCCGCATTGCGCTGATCTGGATGGTGATGCTCGGGATCTCGACCGCGCTGCGGGCGGGGGCTTTCGTCGCGATTGATCTGCTGCGCGATGCGCTGCGCGGCCGGTTGCGGTTTGCCCTTCAACTCGCGATCACGCTCGCCTGCCTGTTCCTGTTCGCGACGCTGTTCTGGCTCGGCTGGGAGATGGCGCTTCGGGTGCAGCGGCAAGAGATGGCGGGGCTAGGAATTTCGATGAGCTGGGGCTATGCCGCCATCCCCGTCGGATCGGTTTTCGCAGGCCTCGGCGTCCTGGCCCATTTCTTGCAACATGCGAAGAGGATTGCATCATGACCGGCGCGATGATGACCGCGATGCTGGTGCTGTTCGCGATTTCGGTGCCGATTGCGATTGCGCTGTGTCTGGCATCGATGGTGGGGCTGTTTGGTTTCACGACCTTGCCCGCGATTATCCTGCCGCAGCAGATCTTTATCGCGCTGGATAAATTTCCGCTGGCCGCGATCCCGTTCTTCATTCTGGCAGGCAATCTGATGGAGGTCGGCGGCATGTCGCGCCGCCTCGTGGAATTCGCCCGCGCCTTTGTCGGGCCGCTGCAAGGTGGCCTGGCGGCGACCTGCGTGCTGACCTGCATGATGTTCTCGGCGATCTCCGGCTCGAGCATTGCAACCATGTTCGCGGTGGGCACGGTGCTGATCCCGGCGATGCGCCACTATGGCTATCCTGTCGGGTTCACAGCTGCGCTGATGGCGGTCTCGGCGGAGCTGGGCGTGATCATTCCACCCTCGATCCCGATGATCCTCTACGGCGTGGCCACGCAAACCTCGATCCCCGCGCTGTTCCTTGCCGGGGTGTTGCCGGGCCTGCTGATCGCGGGGGCGCTTTTGGTCACTGTGTTGGTCTGGTGCCGTCTGAAGGGCTGGGGCCAGCGCGATGGCGACGGCCGCCTTGACCGCTGGACCGCCACGCGCCGTGCCATCTGGGCGCTGCTGATGCCGGTGCTGATCATGGGCGGGATCTATGGCGGCGTCACCACGCCGACCGAGGCGAGCATCATCGCCGTCGCCTATGCGCTGCTTGTCGGGTTTGTGCTGCACCGCGAAATGAGCTGGGTGATGATGCGGGACGCCTGGCGGCGTTCGGTGGTCACCGCTTCGGTGATCATGTTCATCATCGGCTCGGCCAGCGTTCTGGGCTATCTGCTCAACCGTCAAGGCGTGCCCGATGCGGCGGCGCTCTGGCTGACCAGCTCGTTTGAGGGGCCGCATGCGCTGATGCTGGCGGTGAACCTGATGCTTTTCGTGGTGGGGATGTTCATCGAGACGGGGGCCAGCATCATGGTTCTTGGCCCGATCCTGCAGGAGGCCGCGGTGCGTCTGGGGATCGATTCCGTGCATTTTGGCACGGTGATGATCGTCAATCTGGCGCTCGGCATGATCACGCCGCCGCTGGGCGTCAATCTCTTCGCCGCCGCACAGATCGCGCAATGTTCGGTCACGGTGATGCTGCGCCCGCTTCTGGTCTTTGTCGCGGTGATCATCGCCTGCCTCCTGGTGATCAGCTTCGTGCCCGCGATCTCGCTGACGCTGCCGGGGCTCATGACACGCTGACCCGGCGCAAGGGGGCGGTCTTCGCAAGGGGAGATCGCCCCCGACCTTTCTCAAATACCCACCCTTCAAAGCCTTCCGGCCTTTCAAAAGTACCGGCCTTTCTCACCTGCTGCCTACAAGGATTTTTCCGATGTCCGCCGCCATGCCCGAGCTCTTGATTCAGTCCCTGCGCGAGATTGCGGGGCATCGGCATGTCCATACCGGCGCACGCGCGACGCGACGGTTCCGCAAGGGCTATCGCTACGGGGATGGCGAGATTCTGGCGGCGGTCGCCCCCGCTAACCTGATGGAAAAATGGCGTGTGCTGCAGGCCTGCGTCGCCGCAGATGTGGCAATCATCTTTCAGGCGGCGAACACCGGGCTGACGGGGGGATCGACACCGTTTGGCACAGGCTATGATCGCCCCATCGTCATCATCAGCACGCTGCGGATCACGCGGATCGACCTTTTGGCGGGGGGCGCGCAGGTGCTCTGCCTGCCCGGTGCGACGCTCGATCAACTTGAGCGGCGGCTCAAACCGCTGGGCCGCGAGCCGCATTCGGTGATCGGCTCAAGCTGTATCGGCGCCTCGGTGACGGGGGGCGTGTGCAACAATTCGGGTGGCTCTTTGGTGCAGCGCGGCCCCGCCTATACCGAGCTTGCGCTTTATGCGCAGGTGGATGCGCAGGGGCGGCTGCATCTGGTCAATCATCTCGGGATCGATCTGGGCGCGCACCCCGAGGAGATCCTGTCGCGGCTGGACGCGGGACAGTATTCCGAGGCCGATGTCCGCGCACCCGAGGGGGCGCTGGCCTCCGATACCGCCTATAAAACCCATGTCCGCGATGTCGAGGCGGCCACGCCCGCGCGGTTCAACGCCGATCCGCGCCGCCATTACGAGGCCTCTGGCTCGGCGGGCCGGATCGGGGTGTTTGCGCTGCGCCTCGATACTTTCCCCGTCGCCGCGCAGGAGCAGGTGTTTTACGTCGGCAGCAATGACCCCGCCGATCTGGCGGCGATCCGGCGGCATGTGCTGACGCAGTTCAAAACCCTGCCGATTGCGGGTGAATACATGCACAAGGACGCGTTCCGCGCGGCGCAGGTCTATGGCAAGGATCTGTTCATGTTCATCCGCGCCTTTGGCAGCGTGAACGTCCCGCGCGCCTTTGCGGCCAAAAGCTGGTTCGACGGGGTGACCGAGGCGCTGGGGCTGGGCAAGACCCTGTCCGACCGCCTGTTGCAAGGCGCCATGCGGGTGATGCCAGAGCATCTGCCCAAGCGGCTGATCGCTTACCGCGACCGATATGCCCACCATCTGATCCTGCGCACGGGCGATGCGGGGATCGGCGAAATGCGCGCCTATCTCAGCTCTTTCCTGCCCAACCAGCAGGGCGATTTCATCGAATGCACGCCAAAGGAAGGCGAGGCTGCGCTGCTCAACCGCTTCACCTCCGGCAGCGCGATCGTGCGGTACCGTGCGGTGCATCCCGCAACAGTGGAGGATATTGTCGCGCTTGATGTCGCCCTGCCGCGCAATACTTTGGAGTGGTTCGAGACGCTGCCGCCGAAGATCGACGCGCGGATCGCGCTGAAGATCTATGTCGGGCATTTCCTGTGCCATGTGATGCATCAGGAATATCTGGTCAAAAAGGGCACGGATTGCGCGGCACTCGAACATGAGGTCTGCGCGCTCTTGGATGCCCGTGGGGCCGAATATCCGGCGGAGCATAATGTCGGCCATCTTTACGCGGCGAAACCGGCGCTCACGGCGTTTTACCGCACTCTCGATCCGACCAACCGCTTCAACCCCGGCATTGGCAAAACCTCGAAATGTCGGGACTGGCATTAGGCTCAGGACACAGTGATATCCGTGGCGCTGGGGAATTCACGCCTTCAGAAATGGGGCGGTGACAGGCGCGATCTCTTCTGGCGGGCCGATGCGCAGCTGGCCCGTCTGGCCCCGTCTTTCCCGGGCCGCACGGAAAGCCCCGGGCTGATGACAAGCGGGTGCTGAGCGGGATTTTCTTCAACCGCAATGGCTTGTCTTGGCCTGACGCTTTTGCTGCATATCGTCATCGCCCAACGCTCTGCAGCCGCTGGAAGCGTTGGAGCGAAAAGGGCTTCTTCGCGCGGAGGCTGGCCGGGCGGACGGCGGAGCAGGGCGAGAAGGCGAATGTGATGATCGATGCTGCATCGCTGACGGCCCACTGAACGGTGGCCAATATGGCCACCACAAGGGGGGGCGGCGCGCAGAGGGGCAGCCTGATCGGTCACATGCGAAGGGGAAGGCGCATTGATCCGGGGGACCATTTTGCCCCGTAGCGGGGCGGCATAAGCACGACGCTGGACGTCATTTGCGACAGCCAAGGGCGACCGGTTGACCTGTTCGTCACAGCCGGACAGATCCGCAATTGCCTCGGCGCACGGGCTTTGCTGTCGGCCTGCCAAAGGTCGACTGGTTACCCAGGCATCGCAACCATCGCCTTCCTCAAAGCGGCCTCTTCTCGGCGATGCGATCTCCACAATATCTCCACGAAATCTCGGCGGTCCGTCCACCGCAAGATATCAAGAACCTGCGGCACGAAACCGATGGGACGCAACATGGCACGCCGCACGACCTTGATTCTCTCGCTTCTTGGCCTGATGGCCGGAACACTGGCCCTGGCCAGCCTGTCCGAGCGCCCGGATGCGCCATTGGCGGAGGAGGCGGGACCAGAGATGACGGTCCGGCTGACCGTCGAAACGGTTCAGCGCGAGCGGGTGATCCTCGAGACGCAGCGCTCTGGCCGGGTTGCGGCCTTTCGGCGGGTCGAGATCCGTCCGCAGGTGGGCGGTCTGATTCTGGAACGGCATGTGAAAGAAGGAACCCGGATACCGGTTGGCGAGGTTCTGTTTCGCGTCGATCCGGCACCGCTCAAGGCTGATCTCGGTGTCGCGGATGCGACGCTCGCGCGGGCCGAAGTGGCCGAAGCCCATGCGCGCCGCGCCGTTGACCGCGCGGATGCCTTGCTCGCCCAGAATGCGGTCAGCCGCGAAAAGAACGATGCGGCGCATAACGATCTTTTGCTTGCCCGGGCAGGTGTCGCGGAAGCGCGCGCATTGGTCGCGCGCAAGCGGCTGGATCTGGGGTTTGCGACCCTGCGCGCGCCGATCAATGGCTATGTCGCGGCCGGGCTCGCGGATGTCGGCGCGCTTGCATCCCCCGGCAGCGAAAAGCCGCTGGCGGTGCTGCAGGACCTTGAGAAGGTTTTTGTCGACCTGCGGCTGCCCGCAAAAGATCTGGATGCCTTCCTGCTTGCCGCAGAGACCGGGGTGGGAGAGGTGCGGATTTTCCCGGATCTCAACGGATCAGCCCCCATGTCGGCTCCCACATCGTCCCCCATGTCGGCTCCCATGTCTGCCCCGATGATTGGCCAGCTCAAATTCTCCGATGTCATCGTCGATCCGGGAACCGGATATGTCAGCGTCCGCATTGAGGTCGCCAACCCGGATCTTGCCTTGTTGCCCGGCATGTTCGTGCGCGCAACACTGCCCTACGGCGTGCTTCCCGACGCGCTTTTGGTGCCCGAAGAGGCGGTCTTGCGGACGGCGGGCGGCAGGGCGCAGTTGGTCATTGTCTCGCCGGAGGCCAGGGCCATGCGCCGGGACGTTGCGCTTGGCGCCCGCATCGGCAATCGCATCGTCATCGCCTCGGGTCTGATGCCCGGCGAGACCGTGGCGATCCGCGGTCAGGACCGCGTGCCCGAGGGGGGCGTGACAGCGGTCACGACCCATGCCGCCGACGCTCCGACATCCCATCCCCAACGCTGAAAGACAGGTGCCATGTCGCAATTTTTCATTCTGCGCCCGGTCTTTGCCTGGGTGATCGCAATCTTCATCGCGCTTGCCGGGATCGTGGCGATCCCGCGCCTGCCTGTCGCGCGCTTCCCCGATATCGCGCCGCCGAGCGTGAGCATTTTCACCACATACGCCGGGGCCGATGCACAGACGGTCAGTGACAGCGTGATCCGCCCGATTGAAAAGGAACTCTCCAGCGTCAAGAACGTGCTCTATTACCAGTCCAGCGTGGACGCGACCGGGGGCGCGAGCATTTCCGTCACTTTAAAACCGGGCACAAACCCGGAAATGGCACAGGTCGAGGTGCAGAACCGGCTGAAGAATGCCGAAGCCCTGCTGCCCGATCCCGTGCGCCGTGCGGGTCTCGGGGTCGAGGCGGCAGAGTCAGGCTTTTTGATGGTCATCACGCTCAAGTCCCGCGATGGCGCGACGGACGAACTCAGCCTTGGCGAATATCTGACCCGCAATCTGGCCGAAGAGCTCAAGCGGGTCCCCGGCGTCGGACGTATTCAGCAATTCGGGTCGGACCGCGCGCTGCGGGTCTGGGTCGATCCGGCGAAGCTCACGGCGTACGGGCTGAGCATGTCCGATGTCACCGAGGCAATCAGGCGCGAGAACGCGCAGGCCGCCCCCGGCCGGGTGGGCGATGAACCGGCGATTCCGGGTACCCGGATATCGACGCCGCTGGTGATCCGCGGGCAGTTGACCTCGCCCGAGGCCTTTGCCGCCATCCCGTTGCGCGCCAATGCCGACGGGGCGCGCCTTGTGCTGGGCGATGTTGCCCGGCTGGAGATGGGCGCGCAATCCATGGCGTTCAGCGTCAGCAGCAATGGCAAACCCGCCGCCGCCGCCGCGATCCAGATGTCGCCCGGTGCCAATGCCGTCAGCACCTCCGCCGCGATTGAAAACCGGCTGGCCGAGCTGCGCCTTGCGATGCCCGAGGACATGGAGGTCTCGATCTCCTACAACACCGCGCCCTTCGTGAAAGTGTCGATCGCCAAGGTGATCCATACGCTGATCGAGGCGATGGTGCTGGTCTTTCTGGTGATCCTGCTGTTCCTGCAGAAACTGCGCTACACGCTGATCCCGACCATCGTCGCACCCGTTGCGCTGTTGGGGACTTTCGCGGTGATGGCGCTGGCGGGCTATTCGATCAACATGCTGACCATGTTCGGCATGGTGCTGGCCATTGGCATCATCGTCGATGACGCCATCGTCGTTGTCGAAACCGTCGAGCGGATCATGGCGCAGCAAGGTTTGTCGCCCCGCGCCGCAACCCAACAGGCGATGCGCGAGATTTCGGGCGCGATCGTCGGCATCACACTGGTTCTGGTCGCGGTCTTCCTGCCGATGGGGCTGGCCAGCGGATCGGTTGGCGCGATCTACCGTCAGTTCACCCTGTCGATGGCGGTGTCGATCCTGTTTTCGGCCTTCCTTGCCCTCACCCTGACGCCCGCGCTGTGCGCCACGCTCTTGAAACCCGTCACCGGACATGGCGCGGCGCGCGGCTTTTTCGGCTGGTTCAACCGTGGCTTTGAGGCGCTGACCCGCCGCTATACCGGCTGGGTCGGCCTGACATTGCGGCGGGGCGGGCGGATGCTGGTGCTCTATCTCGTGCTGATCGGGGCCATGGCGGTGGGCTACATGCGCCTGCCGACCTCTTTCGTCCCGGAGGAGGATCAGGGAAGTTTCATGGCAATGTTCGAGCTTCCCGCAGGCGCCACCGCCGAGCGCACAAGGGCCGTGATCTCCGCCTATGAGGCCCATACCGCGACCCGTCCCAACATCACCGAGAACACGGTGATCCTCGGCTTTGGCTTCTCGGGCTCGGGCCCGAATGCGGCGCAGGCCTTCACCAGCATGAAAGACTGGGGCGCACGCACGACCAGTGTCGATGCGGAAATCGCCGCCGCAGAGGCCGCTATGGCCGAGCTTCCCGAAGGCACCGCGATGATCATGAAGCCCCCGGCAATCGAAGCGCTGGGCACCACTTCGGGCTTCTCGCTGCGTCTGGAGGATCGCGCCAATGCGGGTCCGGCCGCGCTGAAAGCGGCCGAGGCGCAGCTGATTGCCCTTGCTCAGGACAGCGCGCTGCTCTCTGGCGTGATGAGCGCGGGCCTGCCCGATGGGATGAGCATCAACCTCGCGATCGACCGCGACAAGGCTCAGACCTTCGGCCTGGCGTTCGACACGATCCGCGAGACGATCGGCATGGCAATCGGGTCGGTTTACGTGAACGACTTCCCCAATCAGGGGCGGATGCAACAGGTGATCGTGCAGGCGGATGCCCCGGCCCGGATGCATGTCGAAGACGTGCTGCGGCTGGAACTGCGCAATCGTGACGGTGGCATGGTGCCCCTGTCCGAGGTGGTGACCCCGGTCTGGGAAGATACGCCGCAGCAACTCAACCGCTACAACGGCTATCCGGCCGCGCCGATCTCGGGCGAGGCGGCGCGCGGGGTGTCCAGCGGGGCGGCCATGGCGGAGATGGAGCGGCTGGTAAAAATGCTGCCACAGGGTTTTGCGGTGGAATGGACCGGACAATCGCTGCAGGAAAAGCAATCGGCCCATCAGGCGCCGATGTTGCTGGCGGCCTCGATGCTGATCGTGTTCCTGGTGCTGGCGGCGCTCTATGAAAGCTGGTCGCTGCCGTTCTCGGTGATGATGGTGGTGCCCTTGGGGGTTTTGGGGGCGGTGAGCGCCGTGCTGCTGCGCGGGGCGGATAATGACGTGTTCTTCAAGGTCGGGCTTGTCACCATCATCGGGCTTTCCGCCAAGAATGCGATCCTCATGGTGGAATATGCCCGCCACCTGCGCGCACAGGGCATGGGCCTGCATCGCGCCATCCTGAAGGCCGCGCGCTTGCGCCTGCGGCCGATCCTCATGACATCGCTTGCGTTTATTCTGGGGGTCGTGCCGCTGATGATGGCGCAAGGGGCCGCCTCCGAGATCCAGAACGCCATCGGCACCGGTGTCTTTGGCGGCATGGTTTCGGCCACCGCTCTGGCCATTTTCTTCGTGCCGGTGCTTTATGTCACCGTGAGCCGCCTTGCTCGCCCAGCGGCGCAAAACACCCTTCGAAAGGCCGCGCCATGACCGATGCCCTGATCCTGATCATCGAGGATGAACCCGAGATCGCCGAGATCCTCGAGACCTATTTCGCGCGCGAAGGCTTTCGCGTGATCTGTGCGCGTGACGGCGTGATCGGCCTCGCCCATCACCAGCGCCTGCGCCCTGACCTTGTGGTTCTGGACATCAAGCTGCCGGGCCAGGACGGCTATGAGGTGCTGGCGGCGATCCGGCGCCGCGGCGAGACGCCGGTCATCATGGTCACGGCTTTGGCCGAAGACCTCGACAAGTTGCAGGCCTTGCGCATCGGAGCCGACGACTATGTGGTCAAACCCTTCAATCCGCTCGAAGTGGTGGCCCGGGCCCGGGCCGTGCTGCGCCGCACCATGGGGCGGGCGCCCGATCATGTGTTGCGGCTTGGCCCCCTCACGGTCGATCCGGAGGCCTATCGCGCCAGCATCGACACGAATGCCGGGACCGTCCCGCTGGACCTGACCCCGACCGAGTTCCGCATCCTTGCGCATATGGCCCGCTTTGCGGGGCGGGCCTTCAGCCGGGGCGATCTGGTGGATGCCTGCCTGCCGGAGGGGGCAGCGCTGGACCGCACCGTCGACAGTCATGTCAGCAACCTGCGCCGCAAACTCGCGGAGGCGGGGGCAGAGGGGATGCTCGAAGGCGTGCGCGGGATCGGCTACCGGCTGGACGCGACCCATGTCCGGTAATCTGAACGCACGCATCACCAAGACGATGGTCGCGCTGACGCTGATTGCGGCGCTGGTCGTCTCTCTGGGGCTGATGGCCTATTTCCTGTTCATCTATGACTGGCTCTACCCCGATCTCGATCAGGATGCCGTCTGGCGCCTGGCCGACACCGTCATGGTCCTGGTGCTTCTGGCCTTTGGATTGCTGACGGCCTCGGGGATCGGATGGCGTCTGGCCCGGCGGATCGTCGAGCCGCTGAAGTCTGTGGCGGCAGCCGCGCGCCGGATCGCCACCGGTGATTTTTCCGCCCGGGCCGAACTGCCGGCCGGCAGTTTTCGCGAAGCGGCGGATCTGCTTGCCGATTTCAACGTCATGGCAGAGCGTCTGGAGCGCGCCGAGGCCGAGCTTGCCTATTCCAATTCTGCCATTGCGCATGAGCTGCGCACGCCGCTGACCATCTTGCGCGGTCGCTTGCAGGGGCTGTCGGACGGCGTTTTTGACCCGACACCGCAGGTCTATGCGCGGCTGATCACCCATGTCGACCACCTCTCGGCGATTGTCGAAGAGTTGCGCACGCTCGCGCTCAGCACCGCGGGGCAGCTGGACCTGATGTTGGCGCCGCTTGATCTGGCCAGTGAGGCCGATGCCGCGCTGAACGGGCTCGAGGCGGAATTGACGGCGGCGGGGATCACCTTGACCCGCAGGTTTGCCCCCGCCCGCATGCTGGCCGACCGGACCCGGTTGCGTCAGGCCTGCGTCGCGGTTCTGGAGAATTGCCGCCGCTATGCGCCCGGCAGCAGCGTCCATGTCGAGACGCGTGCCGAGGGTGGTGAGGTGGTCTTTCGCTGCTCCGATACCGGGCCGGGCCTGTCCGCCGATGATAGGGCGCGTGCATTTGACCGGTTCTGGCGGGCAGAGGCCTCGCGCGGGCGCAGCCTTGGCGGTTCGGGCCTCGGCCTGCCCATCGTGCGCGCCATCGCGCGTGCCCATGGCGGCGAAGCGCGGATACTGCCGCATCACCCCAGCGGTTTGACCGTGGAAATCCGCCTGCCGCAGAACAGCCGCCCCACCGGAGAGCTTCATGACTGACGATTTGGATGCCTATGGCGACCTCGCGGCGCGGCATGTGTCGATGCGGCGGGTCCTGCAGCTCTTCACCCCCCACAGGGCACGGATCGCGGGGGTGGTGGCGCTGATGGTCCTCGCCTCGGCCATCGGGCTGGCCGGGCCGTTCCTGTTGCGGGCGATCATCGATGAGGCTCTGCCACAACAGGATCTCGCGCTGCTGGTCTGGCTCGCGGGGGGCATGATCGCGGCGGCACTCGCCTCGGCGGGGATCGGCGCGCTTCAGATCGTGCTGAGCACCCGCATCGGGCAGGCGATCCTGCACGATCTGCGCGTGCGCCTTTATGCGCATCTGCAATCGTTGTCATTGCGGTTTTTCACCAGCACCCGCACCGGCGAGGTACAATCGCGGATCGCGGGCGATATTGCGGGGCTGCAATCGCTGATGACCGAAACCGCGAACGAGCTGGGCCGCTCGCTCAGCGCGGTGGTGATGACGGCGGTGGCGATCCTCCTTCTGGATTGGCGGCTGGCGCTGTTCGTTTTGCTTATCGTGCCGGTCACCGTGCTGATCAGCGCGCGGGTCGCCCGCCTGCGCGAGGCGCTGACCTACCAGCAACAGGCCCGCGCCGCGGACATGTCCGCCGCCGTGGAAGAGACGCTCTCGGCGCCCGGCATCATCCTTGCCCGCACCATGGGGCGCGGCCCCTGGCTCACGCAACGCTTTGCCCGCATTTCGCACGATTTGGCGCGGCTGGAGGTGCGATCGCATACGGCAGGGGAATGGCAATGGTCGCTGATCGGTTTTGCGCTGGCCACCCTGCCTGCGCTGACCCTGCTGGCGGGCGGGGTGTTGATGGGAACCGGCAATCCGGCCAGCATCGGCACGCTCGTCGCGATGATCGCGCTGCAGGAACAGCTTTTGTGGCCCTTTGAGCAATTGCTCGAGGTCGGCCGTGACACCCGCAAGACCCGCGCGCTTTTTGCCCGCGTTTTTGAATATCTCGACAAGCCGGTCGAGATCACGGAACGCGCCGATCCGGTGCGCATTCCCCGCTCTGCCATGCGCGGCGCGGTGCAGCTTGACCATGTCTGCTTTGCCTATGCCGAGGGAAGCGGCCCGGCGCTGAACGATGTCAGCCTGAGCATTCCGGCGGGCAGCCATGTGGCCATCGTCGGCCCGACGGGCTCGGGCAAGACCACGCTGGGCTATCTTCTGGCGCGGCTTTACGATGTCGAGAGCGGCGCGATCCGCTTCGACGGGGTCGATCTGCGCGATCTCAGCCTTGAGACCTTGTCGCAGATGCTGGGGGTGGTCTCGCAAGAGCCCTATCTGCTCCATGCCTCGGTGGCCGAGAACCTGCGCTTTGCCCGGCCCGAGGCGACCGAGGCCGAGATGATCGCCGCCGCGAAGGTGGCCCAGATCCATGACCATATCGCGGCCCTGCCGGAGGGCTATGCGACGCTGGTCGGCGAAGGCGGTTTCCGGTTCTCGGGCGGTGAGAAGCAACGTCTGGCGCTGGCCCGCACCCTGCTGCGCGACCCGCCGATCCTGCTGCTGGACGAGGCGACAAGCGCGCTCGACACCGGCACGGAACGCGCAATGTCGCTGGCCATGGATATCATGGCCACCGGCCGCACGACGATCACCATCGCGCACCGGCTCTCGACGATCCGCCACGCTGATCTGATCGTGGTCATGCAGGGCGGGCGCGTGATCGAGACCGGCACACACGCGGCGCTGGCGGCGGCGGGCGGGGTCTACGCCGGGCTTCTCGGCGGCGCGTGAACGCCGCAGGGATGCGCTCAGGTAGGGATAGCGTCAGGAGTGATGACCAACAGTTGACGTGAGCCGCTAGAGGGGTGGCAGGGAGGAACAGCTAGGGGCAGCTTTCATCGCGGGTGGCGAAGCGCCTCCCGTCCTTGAGCCTGCCGAACATGCCCTCGATGCGGTTGCGCCGCTTCGATCTCTGCTTGTGGTATTTGACCGGCGTTTTGCGTTTCTTCGGGCCTGGGATTGAGCCACTCCGACCAGAATGCCGCGGGCCATCAGGACGCTGCGGGCCTGATTGATCAACCGCGTCCTGTCCGACACAAGGCGCTCGCGCGCAGGGCGCAAGGCCTGTAGGTTGAGCTGCTGTTCCAATCTGATCGCGACGAATAACATTCTGGGGCGCGTCGCGGCTTCGGCTATTGCCTCCGCGTCGTCTTGTGCACGTTCACTTAGGGCCGGACATACGGCGGCGACATCAGCCGTGGCCCATGTCCTTACTGAAGACAAAAGCGCCCGATGTGATGTGCGTCGCAGCAGGTTTCCATCGCAACAACACGAGGTGACAGCCTGTCCAGAAAAGCCAGCCGTCGATGCCGCAGGAGGCGTTTGCGAAACACGATCGCTCCTGCATCGTCCAGCCCGGCAAGGCTGCAAACGATCTTGCCCAGATCTATTCCCAAAACCTTGATGTCCATCAGATGCTCCTCTCGCCACCCAAGGTCGCCGCAAGAGCCGCGGTCTGGTGGGAAGGCCGTTCATCCCATTAGCTCACATCAGATGCCGGCAGGGCCCACTTTCGGGTCAGTAAAATCAACAATCAATTTTCCCCGCTCTCAGCCCCATTATCAGATCACTCTGCCTATTTGACGCGCCGCAGGAAGTTTGCTGTCCGCATGTCTTGCGGGCTATCGAAGATCTGCGACGGCGTGCCTTCCTCCACGATACGCCCCCCGTCCATGAAGATAATCCGGTCGGCAATTTCGCGGGCGAATTGCATCTCATGCGTCACGATCAGCATGGTCTGCCGCCGCTCAGCCACGCGGCGCATCAGATCCAGCACCTCGCCCACCCATTCGGGGTCGAGCGCCGATGTGGGCTCGTCCAGCAACATCAGCGCCGCGTCCAGCGCCATGGCGCGGCCGATGCCGATGCGCTGCTGCTGGCCACCGGACAGGGCGGCGGGATAGCTCTCGGCTTTGTCGGAAAGGCCGATCTCGCGCAGGATATCCGTGGCCCGCGCCTCAGCCGCGGCGCGGGGTTTGCGCTGAACGGTGATGAGGGCTTCAGTGATGTTGTCGCGCGCGGATTTGTTGGCAAAAAGCGCGTAATTCTGAAAAACAAAGGCGGTCCGGCGGCGCAGCGACAGGATTTGCGCCGCGCTGGCCGTTGCCGCGTCCACGCTGAGATCGCCGATGCGGATCACCCCGCTCTCGGGGCGGTCGAGGTAGTTCAGACAGCGCAGCAGCGTCGACTTGCCGGTGCCGGAGGGGCCGATGATCGCCACCCGCTCGCCCGCCGCGATGTCAAGGTCGATGCCGTCCAGCACGGTGTTGGCGCCGTAGCGCTTGGTCAATCCGCGAATGCTGATCATCGGGAGATCGCCTTGTTCAGGTGCCGTTCCAGCTGTTTTTGCAGGAAGGACAGGGTTTCAACGATGGCCCAATAGAGCATGGCCACCACAAGGAAGGCCTCGAAATAGAGGAAACTTCCCGCGGCTTCCTTTTGCGTTGCCCCCATCATCTCGGTCACCCCCAGCGTGAAGGCGAGCGAGGTGCTTTTGATCATGTCGATGAAATAATTGACCAAAGTCGGTGCCGCCACGCGTGCGGCCTGCGGCAGAATGATCCGGCGCATCGACTGCGCCTGCGTCATGCCGACGGCCTGTGACGCCTCCCACTGGCTGCGGTCAACGCCGAGGATGGCCGCGCGGATGCTCTCGGCCATATAGGCCGAGAAATGCAGGGTCAGCCCGATGATCGCCGCCGTCACCCCGTTGATCCCCGACAGAACCGGCAGGATCTGCGGCAGGCCGTAGTAGAACAGGAACAGCTGCACCAAGAGCGGCGTGCCGCGGAAAAAGCTGATGAACAGCTGCACGGCCTTGTCCAGCACCGGCACGCGCATCACGCGCTCCACCGCCAGAAGGCAGGCCAAGAGCAGGGCGCAGACCATCGCCGCCAGCGCCATGCCGATCGTCAAGGGCACATATCCCAGGATGATGGGCACCAGACCGATCATATAGTCGATGTCGAGAGCCCGCATCGCGTCAGCTTGCCGGCGCGGTCACGTCAAGACCCAGCCATTTTTCGGAAATCGCCTTCAGCGTGCCGTCAGCTTTCAACTCGGTCAGCGCCGCATCCAGCTTGTCGCGCAGGGCCTGACCTTCGGCGTCATTGCGGAAGGGCAGGGCGTTCTGGATCTCGCTGAACGGGGCACCGGCCAGCGCCAGCGGCAGGGGGCTTTCCTTGATCACCTGCGCCGAGGAGACGCGGTCCATCACGAAGGCATCAATGCGCCCGAGCGCGGTGTCCTGCTCGATATTGCTTTCATAGGTGCGGATGTCGATCTCGCTGGCATAGGGCAGCGCACGCAACAGCTGCTCGAAGTTGGAGCCAAGGTTCACCCCGACCGAGCGCCCCTTCAGGCTTTCAACACCGGTGATCTCGGTCTCATTGCCCTTTTTCACCACCACCTGCGCGCCGTCATAGACATAGGGCTGGCTGAAGGCGAATTTCGCCGCGCGTTCAGGCGTGATGGTGATCTGGTTGGCAACCGTGTCGATGCGGCCAGCTTCCAGCGCCCCGATCAGGCCCGAGAAGGACATGGTCGAAAATTCCACCGTATCGCCGGTTTTCGCGGCAAGGGCGTTCATCAGATCCACTTCAAAGCCCTGCAGCTTGTCCTGCCGCACAAAGGTGAAGGGGAAATATCCGCCGGACATGCCGACACGAATGGTGTCTGCCGCGGCGGGGAGCACGAAGGCCCCGGCCAGAAGTGCTGCCAGTGAGAGAGTTTTGAACATGTGATATTCCTGTATCCTGCGTGCTCAAAATGCTTGTGACAGCCGTGGAGATCAAGGCGCATTGCGAAACAAGCACGCAAGCGCCTCAACTTGAGCCGCTGCAGGATAGAGATCCCCGATTTATGGTGAAGTCAGGTCCGTTTTTCTCATAGGCCCGACAGTCCGCGGACAATGGTGTGCTTTGAATAATTCGGTGATGTTGCTGAGCTTGGAGGTCATGGGTTTCAAGATATTGATTTAAAACAAAAAAAGACGTTTTTTCTATCAAGGGGTGAGCGTCCCCTTATGACGAATTTCGAGGCATGCAGGGCCAAGACTTGCTCCGTCCCCTTGCGTTACTAATGACGGCGTTGTCGCGAACGGCCCATGGCTGCCGGTCGAGAGCCTGCCGCCGCTGCGGTGCGGCTTCCCCGAAGCGGCCGTTCACAGACTGGCGCGGCAAAATCCGGGGACGAATGTCGCTGATGCGGACTTTGCCGCCACTGGCCTCCGCTGGACCTACTGCGCTCCGGCCAAGGTTAGCATCGCAGCGACGAATGCTGTGGGGGCTTCTTGCGGCAAGTTGTGACCCGCTCCAGTTATGATCCTGCGCTCGTAGAAATCAGCAAAATGTTTTCGGTCAAAATCTTCATCTGTAGGCGGATCGACCCCATCATCCTGCCCTTGAAGTACGATGCATGGCACGGCGATATTCGGCTGCGCGGCCAGCAGCGCCTCGATCCGGTCATATGACAGATCACCTGAAACACCGCCAAAGCGATGCCGGTAGGAATGGAGCACGATCTCCACAAAGTCAGGATTGTCGAACGAGGGAGCCGTTGCGCCCCAGGTCTCATCACCAAAACGCCAGCTAGGCGACCAGAGCGACCAGATATGACGGCAGAGGTCATGTCTGTTCTGCGTCAGTCCAACCCGCCCCCGTTCAGTTTGGAAGTAGTACATATACCAGTATCGGGCTTCTTCCACTGCTGGGGCCGGTCGCCAAGCGTTTGCAATGTCTTGAATGTTGTAGCCTTGGCCGCAACTAACGAGGCCACGGACACGCTCCGGCCAGAGCGCCGCAACGATACAGGCCGCACGTCCGCCCCAGTCGTATCCGCCAAGGAAAGCGCTCCTGATTGCAAGCGCATCCATGAATGCCAGAAGGTCAGCCCCGAGCGCCGCTTGCTGGCCGGAACGCATTGTCGCGGATGAAAGGAAGCGGGTTGGGCCGTAACCGCGCAGATAGGGAACGAGACAACGGAATCCTCGCGCGGCAAGATCGGCCGATACGGCATCATAAGCATGGGCGTCATAGGGGAAGCCATGAAGCAAGATGACGGGATCGCCCGTCTCTGGCCCGGTCTCATGATAATGGACCTCAAGACAGCCTGCCTCAATTGACTTCATCCGTCCTCACCCTCCTTGCGTCTTTCCAACATTAAGACAAGGTGCCGACCGGCGGCAATGGGCTCAAAGCGGTCTTGCGGCAGCGCGGCGAGCCTTTCTTGAGGCAAACGCCGCCGTATCGACGTGATCGGCCGAGGCTGTGTGGAAACGCGCGTGCAAGGTGCGCCGGATGTAGGTGTGTCGGTCTGCTCGCTTTTTGCAGCCTC
>NZ_JBGQOG010000034.1:0-20547 GCF_052113705.1 Phaeovulum sp. W22_SRMD_FR3
ACCGACGTGACCGGCACCGTGAAACTGCCGGAAGGCACTGAAATGGTGATGCCGGGCGACAACCTGAAGTTCGAAGTTGAACTGATCGCGCCGATCGCCATGGAAGAAAAACTGCGCTTCGCCATCCGTGAAGGCGGCCGCACCGTCGGCGCCGGCGTCGTGTCGAAAATCCTGAAGTAATCTCCGGATTACCTTGGAACAGGAAAGGCCGTCCTTCGGGGCGGCCTTTTGCTGTTGTGCGAGGCGGTGTGGTACCGATGACGCCGGTGCGGTGCGGCTTTCCGCCCGGCCGCATCACCGCCCCGGGCATCACCGGCTCGGAGGGGGGCGAATCTCCCGGCCTCCGCGACAACTCCGATGGGGTACAGGCTCGGTGTGGCGGCACTGCTTCCGGGGTGGCGGCGGCCTTGCCGTGGTGCGCGCCGTGGCGCGGGCGCGGGCGGGCCGCTCGCCGGCGGGGGCTGCGGTGGTGGTGGCCCTGGTCGGTGCGCTCTGCGCGCCTCGCGGCAGCATTTCCGGGGCAGGGCGGGGCCGCTGGGCGTCCGGGGCCAAGCCGATAGCCTGTCGGAGAAAACTTCTGCGCGGGTTTCGCGATTCGCCCCTTGCTTTCACCCCGCAACTGGCTTAGCAGACCGCCACGGCCTAGGGGTTTAGCTCAGTTGGTAGAGCATCGGTCTCCAAAACCGAGGGTCGTGGGTTCGAGTCCCCCAACCCCTGCCAGGCCGTCTTCCCGTCTTTTGCCCGCCATTGAGCCTGTGCTTGAAAGCGCGGGCGATAGGCTTTATGTGAGGCCGACAACAGGCGCCCTTCAGGCGTCGGGCAAAGAGGACAGACGATGGCAAATCCGGTTCAGTTCATGCAGCAGGTGCGCTCGGAAGCGGCGAAGATCGTCTGGCCGTCGCGCAAGGAAGTGCTGCTGACCACGGCGATGGTCTTTGTCATGGCCGCGCTGACCTCGGTCTTCTTCTTCGTCGTCGACCTGATCATCAAGCAGGGTCTGCTGGCGGTGCTCGGCCTCGCAGGCTGAGGCTTCTCCCGAAGCGGTATCGCCTCTGCGGCCGGATGATCTCGGGCTTAACGGTCTTGAAATCATATGCGTTCGGCTGTAAAGCGGGCCACATCTTCGGGAACCGGCGCGCATCGATTCGGAATGCGCGCTGTTTTTTATTCGGAGATCGATGGGCTATCCCATTGAGAATAACGGAATTTCGGCCTTCGGCCGGTGGTATGAGAGGCTGAGGCAGCATGGCAAAGCGGTGGTACTCGGTGAGCGTTCTCTCGAATTTCGAGAAGAAGGTCGCCGAACAGATCAGGCAGTCCGTGATTGAAAAAGGCCTCGAGGATCAGATCGAAGAGGTTCTGGTCCCCACCGAAGAGGTGATCGAGATCCGTCGCGGCAAAAAGGTGACCTCGGAGCGCCGCTTCATGCCGGGCTATGTGCTCGTGCGGATGGAGCTGACCGACCGGTCCTATCACCTGGTCTCGTCGATCAACCGCGTGACCGGGTTCCTCGGCCCGCAAGGCAAGCCGTCGCCGATGCGCGACGCAGAAGTGAATACGATCCTCAACCGCAATGTTGAGGGTGAAGTGGCCGCGCCGCGCAACCTGATCCGGTTCGAGGTGGGCGAGAATGTGAGCGTGACCGATGGCCCGTTCGAGGGCTTCGCCGGGATGGTTGAGGAGGTCGATGAGGCCACTTCCCGTCTGAAGGTGACGGTGTCGATCTTTGGCCGGCCGACGCCGGTTGAGCTGGAATTCACTCAGGTGACCAAGGGCAGCTGAGTGTGAGCCGTGGGAGGCGCGCCTTCGGGCAGACCGAACCACTAAACCAAAGCCCGGATGGGCGCCCCGCAGGGGGTTGGTGATAAAGGAGAGGCCAGATGGCCAAGAAAGTTATCGGGCAGCTGAAGCTGCAAGTGAAAGCCGGGCAGGCGAACCCGTCGCCCCCGATCGGTCCGGCGCTGGGTCAGCGCGGGATCAACATCATGGAATTCTGCAAGGCGTTCAACGCCCGCACGCAGGAAATGGAGCCGGGTTCGCCGGTCCCGACCCTGATCACCTACTACGCCGACAAGTCCTTCACCTTCGAGATGAAGACCGCTCCGGCCTCGTTCTACCTGAAAAAGGCCGCTGGCCTGAAGCCGGTGGGCAAGCGTAACCGCGCCAAGGGTTCGGTCAAACCGGGCCGTGAAGTTGCGGGCTATGTGACCGTTGCGCAAGTGCGCGAAATCGCGGAAGCGAAGATGAAAGACCTCTCGGCGAACGATATCGAAGCCGCGATGCAGATCATCCTCGGCTCGGCGAAGTCGATCGGTATCGAGGTGAAAGGCTAAGTCATGGCAAAAGTTGCAAAACGTACCGCCGTCGCCCGCGCTGCCTTTGAGGGCAAAGACCTGCTCTCGGTCGAAGCTGCTGTCGCGCTGATCAAAACCGCTGCCTCGGCGAAATTCGACGAGACGCTCGAAATCGCGCTGAACCTCGGCGTTGACCCGCGTCACGCGGACCAGATGGTCCGTGGCGTGGTGACCCTGCCGAACGGCACCGGGAAAACCGTGCGCGTGGCCGTGTTCGCCCGTGGCCCGAAGGCTGACGAAGCCAAGGCTGCTGGTGCAGACATCGTGGGCGCCGAAGACCTGATGGAAACCATCCAGTCCGGCAAGATCGAGTTCGACCGTTGCATCGCAACGCCGGACATGATGCCGCTGGTCGGCCGTCTGGGCAAAATCCTGGGCCCGCGCAACCTGATGCCGAACCCGAAGGTCGGCACCGTGACGATGGACGTTAAATCGGCTGTCGAAGCGGCAAAGGGCGGCGAAGTGCAGTTCAAAGTCGAAAAAGCCGGCGTGATCCACGGCGGCATCGGCAAAGTGTCGTTCGGTGAAGCCGCTCTGGCTGAAAACGTCCGCGCTTTCGTGGACGCCGTGTCGAAAGCCAAGCCCGCTGGCGCGAAAGGTGCGTACCTGAAAAAGGTTTCGCTGTCCTCGACCATGGGCCCGGGCGTGTCGGTCGATCTGACCTCGGCCACCGGTAACTAAGAGATTCCCCGGCCTTCGGGCTGGGAGAATGACGGGGCGTCCGCGCCCCGTCCTGTCCGAGACGGAGGGTGGGGGAAACCCCTTAATTTCCTTCCTGAGATGGGGAACGGGACCATTACCGAGGGCGACCTCGGGCGATCTGGCCTCGGGAACCTGAAACGGACCCGACCCCCGGCTTCGGCTGGGGAAACCTTGAGCCGGGGGGAAACCCCCATACTTGGAGTGAAACCGTGGATAGAGCCCAAAAAGAGAAATTGGTCGACGAGCTCGGCCAAATCTTCGCAAGCTCTGGCGTTGTGGTGGTTGCCCACTACGAAGGCATGACGGTTGCTCAGATGCAGGATCTGCGGGCGCAAATGCGCGCCGTCGGCGGATCCGTTCGCGTTGCCAAGAACAAGCTCGCCAAGATCGCCCTTGAAGGTCAGCCCTGCGCAAGCATCGCCGACTATCTCACGGGCATGACCGTACTGACCTATTCCGAAGATCCTGTCGCAGCTGCGAAGGTCGCGGATGCCTATGCCAAGGGGAACGAAAAGTTCAAAATCCTTGGCGGGGCCATGGGCAGTTCGGCTCTGGATCCGGCTGGTGTGAAAGCTGTGGCCTCGATGCCGTCGCGTGAAGAGCTTATCGCTCAGATCGTTTCGTGCATTGGTGCTCCGGCCTCGAACATCGCTGGTGCCATTGGCGCGCCTGCTTCCAACATCGCGGGCATCCTCAAGACTCTTGAGGAGCGGGAAGCCGCCTGAAGCAATCTTTTGCCTTCGTTGGGATAAGCCTGACGTCGGAAAACCCTATATGAGAATGGAACGGAAAAATGGCCGATCTTAAAGCACTCGCCGAGCAAATCGTGAACCTCACGCTGCTGCAAGCGCAAGAACTGAAAACCATCCTGAAAGACGAGTACGGCATCGAGCCGGCAGCCGGTGGCGCCGTCATGATGGCGGGCCCGGCAGCAGCTGCTGAAGCCGTCGAAGAGAAAACCGAATTCGACGTCGTCCTGGTTGACGCCGGCGCCAACAAGATCAACGTGATCAAAGAAGTTCGCGCGATCACCGGTCTGGGCCTGAAAGAAGCCAAAGACCTGGTTGAAGCCGGTGGCAAAGTGAAAGAAGGCGCACCGAAAGGCGAAGCCGAAGAAATCAAAGCCAAGCTGGAAGCCGCTGGCGCCAAAGCCGAGCTGAAATAATCTGACGTTGCTTCTGGCAACCAAGGATTGAAATTGGCTGGGTCCGGGTCTATCCCGGGCCCAGCCGAACCTGTCTTGGAGATGCCCTGCCCCTTCCGCGGGGCCTTTCCAAGGCGGTGTTCACGGTTCGGGAGCCATCCGGTGGGACGGATGGCATGAATGGAACCGACCCCTTCATTCGCAAGCGGCGCGTACCGGGCCCCGACGGCACGCCCCCGCGAAGAGACGAAAGGTGACGACGAGCATGGCTCAAGCTTACGTTGGTCAAAAGCGCATCCGCCGCTATTACGGCAAAATCCGCGAAGTCCTTGAAATGCCGAACCTCATTGAGGTTCAGAAATCTTCTTATGATCTGTTCCTGCGCTCGGGCGACGCCCCGAAGCCCCTGGACGGTGAAGGCATCCAAGGCGTCTTCCAGTCGGTTTTCCCGATCAAAGACTTCAACGACAATGCCGTTCTCGAGTTCGTGAAATACGAGCTGGAAAAGCCGAAATACGATGTCGAAGAGTGCCAGGCGCGCGACATGACCTACAGCGCCCCGCTGAAGGTTACGCTGCGTCTGATCGTGTTTGATGTCGACGAGACCACGGGCGCCCGCTCGGTCAAAGACATCAAGGAACAAGACGTCTACATGGGCGACATGCCCCTGATGACCTCGAACGGGACGTTCATCGTGAACGGCACCGAACGGGTGATCGTGTCGCAGATGCACCGCTCGCCCGGCGTGTTCTTTGACCACGACCGCGGCAAGACGCATTCCTCGGGCAAACTCTTGTTCGCCTGCCGCATCATTCCCTACCGCGGCTCCTGGCTGGACTTTGAGTTTGACGCCAAGGACCTCGTGTTCGCGCGCATCGACCGCCGCCGTAAACTGCCGGTGACCACGCTCCTCTATGCGCTGGGTCTCGATCAGGAAGGCATCATGGATGCCTATTACAAGACGGTGAACTACAGCCTTGAAGGCAAGCGCGGCTGGGTGACCAAGTTCTTCCCCGAGCGCGTGCGCGGCACCCGTCCGACCTATGATCTGGTCGATGCCTCGACCGGCGAAATCATCTGCAAGGCCGGTGACAAGGTCACCCCGCGCATGGTGAAAAAGCTGATCGACGAAGGCAGCATCAGCAACCTGCTGGTGCCGTTCGAGCATATCGCAGGCCGCTATGTCGCCAAGGATATCATCAACGAGCAAACCGGTTTCATCTATGTCGAAGCTGGCGATGAGCTGACCCTTGACTATGACCGCGACGGCGAGCTGACCGGCGGCACAATCAAGACGCTGATCGACAACGGCATCACCGAGATTCCGGTGCTGGACATCGACAACGTCAACGTCGGCCCCTACATCCGCAACACGATGGCGGCAGACAAGAACATGGGCCGCGATCAGGCGCTCATGGACATCTACCGCGTCATGCGCCCGGGCGAGCCGCCCACCGTCGAGGCTGCGTCGAACCTGTTCGACACGCTGTTCTTTGACAGCGAGCGCTATGATCTCTCGGCTGTTGGCCGGGTGAAAATGAACATGCGTCTCAGCCTGGATGCGCCGGATACCCAGCGTACCCTGCGCCGCGAAGACATCATCTCCTGCATCAAGGGGCTGGTGGAACTGCGCGACGGCAAAGGCGAGATCGACGACATCGACCACCTCGGCAACCGCCGTGTGCGCTCGGTCGGCGAGCTGATGGAGAACCAGTACCGCGTCGGGCTGCTGCGCATGGAGCGCGCGATCAAGGAACGTATGTCCTCGGTCGAGATCGACACGGTGATGCCGCAAGACCTCATCAACGCGAAACCGGCCGCGGCTGCAGTGCGTGAATTCTTCGGCTCCTCGCAGCTGTCGCAGTTCATGGACCAAACCAACCCGCTGTCGGAAGTCACGCACAAGCGGCGTCTCTCGGCTCTCGGGCCGGGCGGTCTGACCCGCGAGCGCGCTGGCTTTGAAGTGCGCGACGTTCACCCGACCCACTACGGCCGGATGTGCCCGATTGAAACGCCGGAAGGTCAGAACATTGGTCTGATCAACTCGCTGGCCACCTTTGCCCGCGTGAACAAATACGGCTTTATCGAGACTCCGTACCGCAAGGTTGTGGAAGGCAAGGTCACGGATGACGTGGTCTATATGTCGGCCACCGAAGAGATGCGTCACACCGTCGCTCAGGCCAACGCCGAGCTGGATGCGGATGGTCGCTTCGTGAACGAGCTGGTTTCGACCCGTCAGTCGGGCGAATTCATGCTCAACCCGGTCGAAGCCGTGGATCTGATCGACGTGTCGCCGAAGCAGCTGGTTTCGGTTGCCGCCGCGCTGATCCCCTTCCTTGAAAACGACGACGCCAACCGCGCTCTCATGGGCTCGAACATGCAACGTCAGGCGGTTCCGCTGCTGCAATCCGAGGCTCCGTTCGTGGGCACCGGGATGGAAGCGGTTGTGGCGCGTGACTCCGGGGCGGCCATCATGGCGCGTCGCGGCGGCGTGATCGACCAGGTGGACGCCACCCGGATCGTTATCCGCGCCACCGAGAACCTCGGCGTGGGTGATGCGGGCGTCGACATCTACCGTCTGCGCAAGTTCAAACGCTCGAACCAATCTTCCTGCATCAACCAGCGTCCGCTGGTGAAAGTGGGTGAGCGGGTCGAGACGAGCCAGGTGATTGCTGATGGTCCGTCGACGGATCAGGGCGAGCTGGCGATTGGCCGCAACGTGGTCGTCGCGTTCATGCCGTGGAACGGCTACAACTACGAAGACTCCATCCTGATCTCCGAGCGGATCCACCGCGACGACGTGTTCACCTCGATCCACATCGATGAATACGAAGTGGCGGCACGTGACACCAAGCTCGGGCCGGAAGAGATCACCCGCGATATCCCGAACGTCGGTGAGGAAGCCCTGCGCAACCTCGACGAAGCGGGTATTGTCTATATCGGCGCCGAAGTGGGGCCGGGCGACATTCTCGTGGGCAAGATCACCCCGAAAGGCGAAAGCCCGATGACGCCGGAGGAAAAACTCCTGCGCGCCATCTTCGGGGAAAAGGCATCCGACGTGCGCGACACCTCGCTGCGTCTGCCGCCCGGGGCCTACGGCACGATCGTGGAAGTCCGCGTGTTCAACCGGCATGGCGTGGATAAAGACGAGCGCGCGCTGCAGATCGAGCGTGAAGAAGTCGAACGCCTGTCGCGCGACCGTGACGATGAGTTGGCGATTCTGGAGCGCAACACCTATGCGCGCCTGAAGACCCAGATCATGGGCAAGGTTGCCGTCAAAGGGCCGAAAGGGATCCGTCCGGGTTCGGTGATTGACGATGAACTGCTGAGCACGCTGAGCCGTGGTCAGTGGTGGCAACTGGCGCTGGAATCGGAAAGCGACGCGAAAGAAGTCGAGGCGCTGAATGATCAGTTCGACGCGCAGAAACGCGCGCTGGATCACCGCTTTGAAGACAAGGTCGAGAAAGTCCGTCAGGGCGACGACCTGCCGCCGGGCGTGATGAAAATGGTCAAAGTGTTCGTCGCCGTGAAGCGCAAGCTTCAGGCCGGGGACAAGATGGCCGGTCGTCACGGCAACAAAGGCGTCGTGTCGAAAGTGGTGCCGATCGAGGACATGCCGTTCCTGGCGGACGGGACCCCGGTTGATCTCGTGCTGAACCCGCTGGGCGTGCCGTCGCGGATGAACGTCGGTCAGATCCTTGAGACCCATATGGGTTGGGCGTCGCGCGGTCTGGGCATCCAGATCGACGAAGCGCTGAAGGAATACCGTCGTTCGGGCGATATGACCCCGGTGCGGGAAGCGATGCGTCACGGCTATGGCGATGAAACCTACGAGGAAGAATTCGCCAACCTCGACAACGAGCGTTTCCTGGAAAGCGCCGACACCGTGCGCCGCGGCGTGCCGATCTCGACCCCGGTCTTTGACGGGGCGAAAGAGGCCGACGTGAACGATGCGCTGACGCGTGCCGGGTTCGACACTTCGGGCCAGTCGGTGGTCTTCGATGGCCGGACGGGCGACCAGTTCGCGCGGAAAGTCACCGTCGGCGTCAAGTACTTCCTGAAGCTGCATCACCTTGTCGACGACAAGATGCACGCCCGTTCGACTGGTCCCTACTCGCTCGTCACGCAGCAGCCGCTGGGTGGTAAGGCGCAGTTCGGTGGTCAGCGTCTGGGTGAGATGGAAGTCTGGGCACTGGAAGCTTACGGCGCCGCCTACACCCTGCAGGAAATGCTGACGGTGAAGTCGGATGACGTGGCGGGCCGGACCAAGGTCTACGAGTCGATCGTCAAGGGCGAGGACAATTTCGAAGCCGGCGTGCCGGAATCGTTCAACGTTCTCGTCAAAGAGGTCCGGGGCCTCGGCCTCAACATGGAACTCCTGGATTCGGAGGATGAGTGAGGGCGGTCACGCCCTCCTTTCCACCCACCTGATATGAAGGACGCAAGATGAACCAGGAAATCACTGCCAATCCGTTCAACCCGCTGGCTTCGCCCAAGCAGTTTGACGAAATCAAGATCTCTCTGGCCTCGCCGGAGCGGATCCTGTCGTGGTCCTATGGCGAGATCAAAAAGCCCGAGACCATCAACTACCGCACGTTCAAACCGGAGCGTGACGGTCTGTTCTGCGCACGGATCTTTGGCCCGATCAAAGATTACGAATGCCTCTGCGGCAAATACAAACGCATGAAATATCGCGGCGTTGTCTGCGAGAAATGCGGCGTTGAAGTCACGTTGCAGAAAGTGCGCCGTGAGCGGATGGGCCATATCGAGCTCGCCGCGCCCGTTGCGCATATCTGGTTCCTGAAATCGCTGCCGTCCCGCATCGGTCTGATGCTGGACATGACGTTGCGCGATCTGGAACGCATTCTCTACTTTGAAAACTACGTCGTGATCGAACCGGGTCTGACGGATCTCACCTATGGTCAGCTGATGACCGAAGAAGAGTTCCTGGACGCGCAGGATCAGTATGGCGCCGATGCTTTCACCGCCAATATCGGCGCCGAAGCCATCCGTGAAATGCTGAGCCAGATCGACCTTGAGGCCACCGCGGACCAGCTCCGTGAAGAGCTGAAAGAAGCGACCGGCGAGCTGAAGCCGAAAAAAATCATCAAACGGCTGAAAATCGTTGAATCCTTCCTCGAGTCGGGCAACCGCCCCGAGTGGATGGTGCTGACGGTGATCCCGGTCATTCCGCCGGAACTGCGCCCGCTGGTGCCGCTGGACGGTGGCCGCTTCGCGACCTCCGACCTGAACGACCTCTACCGTCGTGTCATCAACCGGAACAACCGTCTGAAGCGCCTGATCGAGCTGCGCGCGCCCGACATCATCGTCCGCAACGAAAAGCGGATGCTGCAAGAATCGGTCGATGCTCTGTTCGACAACGGCCGTCGCGGCCGCGTCATCACGGGCACCAACAAGCGCCCGCTGAAGTCGCTGTCGGACATGCTGAAGGGTAAGCAAGGTCGCTTCCGTCAGAACCTTTTGGGTAAACGCGTCGACTTCTCGGGTCGTTCGGTCATCGTGACCGGCCCGGAGCTGAAGCTGCACCAATGTGGTCTGCCGAAAAAGATGGCTTTGGAGCTCTTCAAGCCGTTCATCTATTCGCGTCTTGAGGCCAAAGGTCTGTCCTCGACCGTGAAACAGGCGAAGAAGCTGGTCGAGAAAGAGCGTCCGGAAGTCTGGGATATCCTGGATGAGGTGATCCGCGAGCACCCGGTTCTGTTGAACCGCGCGCCGACGCTGCACCGTCTGGGCATCCAGGCGTTCGAGCCGATCCTGATCGAAGGCAAAGCGATCCAGCTGCACCCGCTCGTCTGTTCGGCGTTCAACGCCGACTTCGACGGTGACCAGATGGCCGTTCACGTGCCGCTCTCGCTGGAAGCCCAGCTGGAAGCCCGCGTGCTGATGATGTCGACGAACAACGTTCTGTCGCCCGCCAATGGTGCGCCGATCATCGTTCCGTCGCAGGATATGATCTTGGGCCTCTATTACACGTCGATGGAGCGCAAGGGCATGGTCGGCGAAGGCATGATCTTCAGCACGATCGAAGAAGTCGAGCATGCGCTGAACGCCGGGATCGTGCATCTGCACGCCAAGATCACCGCGCGGGTCAAGCAGATCGACGAGCATGGTGAAGAAGTGGTCCGCCGCTTTGAAACCACGCCGGGCCGTCTGCGTCTGGGGGCCCTGCTGCCGCTGAACGCCAAGGCACCGTTCGAGCTGGTGAACCGTCTGCTGCGGAAGAAAGACGTGCAAAACGTCATCGACACCGTCTACCGCTACTGCGGCCAGAAAGAGTCGGTTATCTTCTGTGACCAGATCATGGGCATGGGTTTCCGTGAGGCGTTCCGCGCCGGGATCTCGTTTGGCAAGGATGACATGGTCATTCCGGACACCAAGTGGGAAATCGTCAACGGCGTGCGCGACCAAGTGAAGGAATTCGAACAACAGTACATGGACGGCCTGATCACTCAGGGCGAAAAGTACAACAAAGTTGTCGATGCCTGGTCGAAATGCTCGGACGCCGTCGCAGGCGAGATGATGAAGGAAATTTCCGCCGTTCGCTACGATGATGCGGGCGCCGAGAAAGAACCGAACTCGGTCTACATGATGGCTCACTCCGGGGCACGGGGTTCGCCGGCACAGATGAAACAGCTGGGCGGGATGCGTGGTCTGATGGCCAAACCGTCGGGCGAGATCATCGAAACGCCGATCATCTCGAACTTTAAAGAAGGTCTGACCGTGCTCGAGTACTTCAACTCGACCCACGGTGCCCGTAAGGGTCTGGCCGATACCGCGCTGAAAACCGCCAACTCGGGCTATCTGACCCGCCGTCTGGTGGACGTGGCGCAGGACTGCATCGTGCGCTCGCACGACTGCGGCACCGAACGTGCGATCACGGCTTCGGCTGCGGTCAACGACGGTGAGGTGGTCTCGCCGCTGGGCGAGCGCGTTCTGGGCCGGGTTTCGGCCGATGACGTGATGGTGCCGGGGACGGATGAGCTGCTGCTTCGCAAGAACGAGCTGATCGACGAGCGCAAGGCCGATATGGTCGAACAATCGGGCGTCACCTCGATCCGCATCCGCTCGGCACTGACCTGTGAGGCCGAAGAGGGCGTTTGCGCGCTCTGCTACGGTCGTGACCTTGCCCGCGGTACGCTGGTCAACCAAGGTGAGGCCGTCGGCATCATCGCGGCCCAGTCGATCGGCGAGCCGGGCACCCAGCTGACGATGCGGACCTTCCACATCGGCGGTATTGCACAGGGTGGTCAGCAGTCCTTCCAGGAAGCGAGCCAGGAGGGTGTGATCGAGTTCCGCAACGCCAACCTTCTGCTGAACGCCAATGACGAACAGATCGTCATGGGCCGCAGCATGACGGTGGCGATCATGGACGAGCAGGGCGAAGAGCGTGCATCGCACAAACTGACCTATGGCTCGAAGATCTTCGTCAAGGAAGGTCAGTCGGTCAAACGGGGCGACAAACTCTATGAATGGGACCCCTATACCCTGCCGATCATCGCCGAGAAGGCCGGTGTGGCCAAGTTCGTCGACCTGATCTCGGGCATTTCGGTGCGCGACGAGACGGATGATGCGACGGGCATGACCCAGAAGATCGTGACCGATTGGCGTTCGGCGCCGAAAGGCAATGATCTGAAGCCGGAAATCATCATCATGGACCCGGAAACCGGTGAACCCATGCGCGGTGACTCGGGCAACCCGGTCAGCTACCAGATGTCGGTCGACGCCATTCTCTCGATCGAAGAAGGCTCGGAAGTCAAAGCCGGTGACGTTGTGGCGCGGATCCCGCGCGAAGGCGCCAAGACCAAGGACATCACCGGGGGTCTTCCCCGCGTGGCGGAACTGTTCGAAGCCCGTCGTCCGAAAGATCACGCGATCATCGCCGAGGTGGATGGCTATGTTCGGTTCGGCAAGGACTATAAGAACAAACGCCGGATCACCATCGAGCCGACGGATGAGACGCTGAACACGGTTGAGTACATGGTGCCGAAAGGCAAACACATCCCGGTGCAGGAAGGCGACTTCGTGCAGCGTGGGGACTACATCATGGACGGCAACCCGGCGCCGCATGACATTCTGCGCATCATGGGGATTGAGGCTCTGGCCGATTACCTCATCGACGAAGTGCAGGACGTCTATCGTCTGCAAGGCGTGAAGATCAACGATAAGCACATCGAGGTTATCGTTCGTCAGATGCTGCAGAAGATCGAGATCCTGGATTCGGGCGACTCGACGCTTCTCAAAGGCGAGAATGTCGACAAGGCCGAGTTCGAGGAAGAAAACGACAAGGTTATCGCACGTGGCGGGCGTCCCGCGTCGGGCGAGCCGGTTCTGCTGGGCATCACCAAAGCCTCGCTGCAGACCCGGTCGTTCATCTCGGCAGCCTCCTTCCAGGAGACCACCCGCGTTCTCACCGAGGCTTCGGTGCAGGGCAAACGCGACAAGCTGGTCGGCCTGAAAGAGAACGTCATCGTGGGTCGTCTGATCCCTGCGGGTACCGGTGGTGCCACCAGCCGCGTGCGCAAGATCGCCGCGGAACGCGATCAGAAGGTCATCGACTCGCGTCGTGCCGAGGCGGAAGCTGCGGCGGCCCTCGCGGCACCGGTGGCAGAGCCGGTGGTGGATGTTGATCTCGGTCTGGTGGATACGCCGGAAAGCCGCGATTGATCCTTGACTAGGTGATAAAAAAAGGCCCCGCTCCGGCGGGGCCTTTTCGTTTGGGGCCGGACGATCTGGGGCAGGGTGCCCCGGCACCAGGCGGGCGGAGACAGATGGCAACTGCGGCGGATAACGTGCGGGGCGCGAGCCTGATGATTGGGGCCATGGCGGCGTTCTGCCTCAACGATACGTTGATGAAGGCCGTCACTCAGGAGGTGCCGCTGTATCAGGCCATCTTCCTGCGGGGCCTGATGATGATGCCGATGCTGGCGGTCATGCTCTACCGTTCGGGGCCGTTCACCCTGCGTCTGGCGGCCGGGGACCGGGGCTGGATGGCACTGCGTTTGCTGGGCGAGGTTCTGGCCACGATCTTTTTCATGACGGCCCTGCAGCATATGCCTCTCGCCAATCTGTCCGCCATCCTGCAAAGCCTGCCCTTGCTGGTGACGCTCGCCGCCACGCTCTTCTGGGGCGAGCCGCTCGGCTGGCGGCGCAGCCTTGCCGTTGGTCTCGGCTTCATCGGGGTGATGCTGATCATCCGCCCCGGTGCCGATTTTGACCGCTGGGCGATCTTTGCGCTGCTGGCGGTTCTGGCCGTGCTGGTGCGCGATATGGTGACGCGGCAGATGTCCGCTTCGCTGCCCACGGCGGTGATCTCGCTCTATGCCGCGGTGGCGGTGACCTTGCTCGGGGCGATCATCAGCCCGTTTCAGGGCTGGGCCGGGCCGGGGATTCGCGAAATACTGGGGCTGGCAGGGGCCGCTGTGGCGCTTTTGCTGGGCTATACGCTGATCATCGGCGCGATGCGGGTGGGCGATGTCGGCGTTGTGGCGCCGTTCCGCTACACTTCGCTGCTTTTCGCGCTGGTGCTCGGGTGGTTGATTTTTGGCAGTTTTCCGGACGCTTTGACGCTGGTGGGGGCGGGGCTGGTCGTGGCCACCGGCATCTACACTTTCTTTCGTGAACGGCGTCTGGCGCGACAAAACGGCTGATTGGCTTGTCAGAGGCCGGATAATCGGGCACAGAAGCCCGACTTGACGGAGCAATCAAAGGACCCGCTGCGGTGACCGAGACCCCGACGCCCCTGCTGACCGTGGTCATCCCGGCCCGCAATGAAGCTGACAACATCATCGGCCTGTTGACCGGGATTGATGCGGCGATGACCCCCGTGGCCCCTTTTGAGGTGATCGTCGTCGATGACGGCTCGACCGATGCCACCGCCGCCACCGTGCGCGGGCGCATGGCCGAGGTGCCGCATCTGCGCCTGCTGCAGCATGACCGCTCGGGCGGGCAATCCGCGGCGGTGCATTCCGGCGTGCTGGCGGCGCGCGGCGCGTTTATCCTGACACTGGATGGCGACGGGCAGAACCCGCCGGAAGAACTGCCGAAACTCGCGGCGCCGCTGATGGCGGCGGGGTCCGATGCCATTGGTCTGGTGGCCGGACAACGGGTCGGGCGGCAGGACACGATGTCGAAAAAGCTCGCGTCGAAATTCGCCAATGGTCTGCGCGCGCGCATTCTGAAGGACGGCACCCGCGACACCGGCTGTGGTCTGAAGGGCTTTCGCCGTGCGGCCTATCTGCGGCTGCCGTACTTTGACCACATGCACCGCTATCTGCCAGCGCTCTTCGCGCGCGATGGCTGGCAGGTGGCGCATGTTGATGTCAGCCACCGGGCGCGCGGCGCCGGCAATTCCAACTATTCCAACTGGCAGCGCGGGCTGGTGGGGGCGGTCGATCTGATCGGCGTCGCGTGGCTCTTGCGCCGCCGGAAGAAATCGCGCCCGACGGAGGCTCAGACGTAAACATGCATTGGCTGATGACGGTTCTTCATGTCGACAGCACCATTGAGCTTTGGTGGGTGGTCTTCGGTTTCGCGGCGCAGGCGATGTTCACCGGGCGTTTCCTGGTGCAATGGATCGCATCCGAGCGGGCGAAAGATTCCGTGGTGCCGGTGGCATTCTGGTATTTCTCGCTCGCGGGCGGGTTGATGCTTCTGGCCTATGCGCTTTACCGGATGGATCCGGTCTTCATTCTGGGGCAGGCGCTCGGCGTGTTGATTTACGTCCGTAACCTGACGCTGATCTATGCCAAGCGCCGCAACAGCTGAGGCACGGGGCTGGATCGGACCGGCGGCGAGTGTTGTCGCGCTGGTCACGCTCTACCGCCTCGTGCTGCTGGCCTTCAACGCCACCGACCTCTTTGTCGACGAAAGCCAGTATTGGCTTTGGGGCCAGCGGCTTGACTTTGGCTATTACTCCAAGCCGCCGCTGATCGCCTGGGTGATCCGGCTGGTCACCGAGCTTGCCGGATCGGATGCGGCATTTTGGGTGCGGATGCCCGATGCGCTGTTTCATGCAGCGACCGCGCTGATCCTCGGCGCGCTTGGCGCACGGTTCTGGGGGGCGCGGAGCGGATTTTGGGTGGCGGTGGCCTATGTGACGCTGCCCTTCGTGGCCGTCGGTTCGCTGTTGATCTCCACCGATACGATCCTCGCGCCGTTCTTCGCGGCGGCCCTTTTGTTTTGGGTGCGGGCCCTGGGTGAGCGGCGTCTGGCCTTTGCCCTCTTGGCAGGCGCGATGGCGGGGGCCGCCTGTATGGCGAAATATGCCGGGGTGTATTTCCTGCTGGGCGCAGTGCTGGCGGCACTGGTCGCGCGCGACTGGCGGGCGGGCTGGCGCTACTGGGCGCTGATGCTCGCGGGCTTTGCGGTGGTGATGGCGCCGAACATCCTGTGGAACCTCAGCCATGATCTGACCACCGTCGAGCATACGATGGACAATGTGGGCTGGGTGCGCGAGCAATCGGTCTTTGCCAGCCTGAACCCCGCGGGCCTGCTGGAGTTCTTTTCGGCGCAGTTTGCCGTCTTTGGGCCGGTTTTCTTTGCGGTGCTGCTGGGCCTTGTGCTGCGACCGGGGGGCGCGCGGGGGCGTGGGCTTTTGGCTTTCGCGCTGCCGGTGCTCGTGATCGTCTGTGTGCAGGCGCTGATGAACAAGGCCTATGCCAATTGGGCGGTGACCAGCTATTTCGCGGGTACGGTGCTGGTGGTGGGCGCGCTGCGGGCGCGTCCGGGATGGCTGAAAGCGGGAGTGGCGATCAATGCGGTGATCGCGCTGATCCTGCCGCTGCTGACCGTGATGCCGGGGCTGGAGCGCAACGGTAAACCCCTGTTGGCGCGTTACCTCGGCCGTGTCGCGCTGAGCGAAGAGATCATTGCGCTCGCGCAGCGCGAAGGCGGGCTGCCGGTTCTGGCCGAGAACCGCGATGTGCTGGCCGATCTTTTTCACACCGGGGCCGACAGCGGGCTGCGCTTTTACGCGCCGGTGCCGCAGGGCCGCGCCCATAATTACTATGAGCAGAACTTTGCCCTGCCGCCGCAGGTCACAGCCCCGCTGTTGCTGATCCGCGAGGGCGCACCGGTCTGTGACGGGGCACCGCTGCCCCCTTTGGCCGTGCTCGACACCGCCAAAGGGGCCTTTGCCAACCATCCGCTGAACGCCTACCGGATTGATGCGGGGTGCCTTGATGCCCTCCGTTAAAGCCGACCTCCTGCGGCTGCGCCTTTGGCTGGCTTTCGTGCTGGTTCTGGCCATCTTCACGCTGTGGCCGGGGCTGGACCTCTGGGTTTCGGGTCTTTTTTACCGTGCGGACGGCGGCTTTTGGCTGGCGGGTAATCAGGCGATGGCCGAGGCGCGCCAGCAGATCTGGGATCTGGTGTTGTTGGTTTTGGTCGTGGCTCTCGCGGCGAGTCTCGTTTGCTGTTGGCGGCGGGGCAAGGCGCTCTGGGGTGTTCCGCGGCGGGTCTGGTTGTTTGTCGTCGCGCTCTATCTGGTCGGGCCGGGCATCGTGGTGAACCTGATCCTGAAATCCCACTGGGGCCGCGCCCGTCCGGCGGATGTGCTCGAGTTTGGCGGCTCGGCGCATTTCACCGCCCCGTTGGAGCGGGCCGGGCAATGCCTGCACAACTGCTCCTTCGTCTCGGGCGAGGGGGCGGGGGTGACGGCGCTGGCCATTTCCCTGATGGTCATCCTGAGCGCTGCATTGCCGCGCCTGCACCGGGGCGACCGCATCGCGGCGCAGGTGATCCTTGGCGTGCTGGTTGCCGTGGGGGCGGGGATGCGGGTGATGACGGGGCGGCATTTCCTCTCGGACACGCTGTTGTCGATGCTGATCGTTTGCCTCCTGGCCGAAGGTCTGGGGCGGCTGATCCTGACGCCAGAACCGGGGGCGCTGACGGCGCTAAGGGCGCGAATTTCCGCGCTGTTCCCCCGCCGCTGAGGCCGCCGCCGGTTGCCCTGCGTCAAGCCCGGCAGCCTGTGTTGACAACCCCTGCGACTCCCCCTATACGGCCCCCAACCCGACGGGCGCATTGTGTCCGGCGGCTAGCCGAATTCTAGTGGTCAAGATCCGGGTCACAAGCCTCGATCCTCTGGATTTCAACGCATTCGCCCCCTTGGGGGTGCAATGCGATTTGGCGTTTTACGATGTGCGTGAAGCGCCGTCGAGAAGTGGCGCATCCTGTTCGGGGTGCGAGTATTGACAGAGCAAATACGGGGAACCGGTATGCCTACCATCCAACAGCTGATCCGCAAGCCGCGGCAGCCCAAGGTGCAGCGCTCCAAGTCGCAACACCTTCAGTCCTGCCCGCAAAAGCGTGGCGTGTGTACCCGCGTGTACACCACCACGCCGAAGAAACCGAACTCCGCTATGCGTAAAGTCGCCAAGGTGCGTCTGACGAATGGCTTCGAGGTCATCTCCTACATCCCGGGCGAAAAGCACAACCTTCAGGAGCACTCCGTGGTTCTGATCCGTGGCGGCCGGGTAAAAGACCTTCCGGGTGTCCGTTACCACATCCTGCGCGGTGTGCTGGATACCCAAGGTGTTAAAGATCGTCGTCAACGCCGTTCGAAATACGGCGCGAAGCGTCCGAAATAAGGGGATCATCAGATGTCTCGTCGTCACGCCGCTGAAAAGCGCGAAGTTTTGCCTGACGCCAAATTTGGCGATCGTGTGCTGACCAAATTCATGAACAACCTGATGGTTGACGGTAAGAAATCGACCGCCGAACGCATCGTCTACAACGCGCTCGAGCGTGTTGAGGGCAAGCTGAAGCGCGAGCCGATCGAAGTCTTCCACGAAGCCCTCGACAACGTGAAGCCTTCGGTTGAAGTGCGCTCGCGTCGCGTCGGTGGTGCAACCTACCAGGTTCCGGTCGAAGTGCGTCCGACCCGTCGGGAAGCACTGGCGATCCGCTGGCTGATCACCGCTGCGAAAAACCGCAACGAAAACACGATGGAAGAGCGTCTGGCCGGTGAGCTGGCGGATGCTGTGAACAATCGTGGTACCGCTGTGAAGAAGCGCGAAGACACCCACAAAATGGCCGACGCGAACAAAGCGTTCAGCCACTACCGCTGGTAACAGGAGACGCCGCCATGGCTCGCGAATATCCGCTGAACCTCTACCGCAACTTTGGGATTATGGCCCACATCGACGCGGGTAAAACCACGACGACTGAGCGGATTCTGTACTACACCGGCAAGTCGCACAAAATCGGCGAAGTGCACGATGGTGCCGCGACCATGGACTGGATGGAGCAAGAGCAGGAGCGGGGGATCACCATTACCTCCGCTGCTACCACCACGTTCTGGGAAAAAACCTACGACGGTACCACCCCGACGTCGGAGAAGCACCGCTTCAACATCATCGACACCCCCGGCCACGTTGACTTCACCATTGAAGTTGAGCGTTCGCTGGCCGTGCTCGACGGTGCGATCTGTCTGCTCGACGCCAACGCTGGCGTGGAACCGCAGACCGAAACCGTGTGGCGTCAGGCTGACCGCTACAAGGTGCCGCGGATCGTCTTCGTCAACAAAATGGACAAGATCGGCGCGGATTTCTACAACTGCGTCAAGATGATCAAAGACCGCACCGGCGCGATCCCCTGCCCGATCGCTTTGCCGATCGGCGCTGAAGATCAGCTGGAAGGCATCGTTGATCTGGTGACCATGGAAGAATGGGTCTACCAGGGCGAAGATCTGGGCGCCACCTGGGTGCACCGTCCGATCCGCGCCGAGCTGCAAGAGCTCGCCGACGAATGGCGCGGCAAAATGGTCGAACTCGCCGTCGAAATGGACGACGCGGCCATGGAAGCATACCTCGAAGGCAACGAACCCGACGTGGACACGCTGCGCAAGCTGATCCGCAAAGGCTGTCTGTCGATGTCCTTCGTGCCGGTTACCGCCGGTTCGGCGTTCAAGAACAAAGGCGTGCAGCCGGTTCTGAACGCGGTTATCGACTACCTGCCGTCGCCGCTCGACGTTCCGGCCTACATGGGCTTCAAACCGGGCGACGAAACCGAGACCCGCGACATCGCCCGCCATGCGGATGATGCCGAGCCCTTCTCGGCGCTGGCCTTCAAGATCATGAACGACCCCTTCGTGGGCTCGCTCACCTTCACCCGGATCTACTCGGGCGTCCTGAAAAAGGGCGACCAGATGCTGAACGCGACGAAAGAACGTCGTGAGCGCGTCGGCCGGATGATGATGATGCACGCCATCAACCGCGAAGAGATCGATGAAGCCTTTGCAGGCGACATCATCGCGCTGGCCGGTCTGAAAGAAACCACCACCGGTGACACGCTTTGCGATCCGTCGCAGCCCGTCGTTCTGGAAACCATGACCTTCCCCGAGCCGGTTATCGAGATCGCCGTCGAGCCGAAGACCAAGGCCGACCAGGAGAAAATGGGTATGGCGCTGGCCCGTCTGGCTGCCGAAGACCCGTCGTTCCGCGTCGAGACCGATTTCGAATCGGGCCAGACGATCATGAAGGGCATGGGCGAACTTCACCTCGACATCCTCGTCGACCGTATGCGTCGCGAGTTCAAGGTTGAGGCGAACATCGGTGCGCCGCAGGTGGCCTACCGCGAGACCATCTCGCGCGAAGCCGAGATCGACTACACGCACAAGAAACAGTCCGGTGGTACCGGTCAGTTCGCGCGCATCAAGCTGGTCATCACGCCGACCGAGCCGGGCGAAGGCTATTCGTTCGAATCGAAAATCGTGGGTGGTGCGGTGCCGAAGGAATACGTTCCGGGCGTCGAAAAAGGTATCAAGTCGGTCATGGACTCCGGTCCGCTGGCAGGCTTCCCGGTGATCGACTTCAAAGTGGCGCTGATCGACGGTGCTTTCCACGACGTCGACTCCTCGGTGCTCGCCTTTGAAATCGCTGCCCGTGCAGGGATGCGTGAAGGTCTGAAAAAGGCCGGCGCGAAACTGCTGGAACCGATCATGAAAGTCGAAGTGGTGACCCCGGAAGAATACACCGGCGGCATCATCGGCGACCTGACCTCGCGTCGGGGCATGGTTCAGGGGCAAGACAGCCGCGGCAACGCGAATGTCATCACCGCAATGGTGCCGCTGGCCAACATGTTCGGCTACATCAACAACCTGCGTTCGATGTCCTCGGGCCGTGCGAACTTCTCGATGACGTTCGACCACTACGACGCCGTGCCGCAGAACATCTCGGACGAGATCCAAAAGAAATACGCGTAAGGGCCGGGCGGTAACGCCCCCCTTTCCCAGACACAGGAGGCCATCATGGCAAAGGCAAAGTTTGAACGGAACAAACCGCACGTCAACATCGGCACGATTGGCCACGTTGACCACGGCAAAAC
>NZ_JBGQOG010000035.1:0-17941 GCF_052113705.1 Phaeovulum sp. W22_SRMD_FR3
CTCAAGGCACAGGCCCGCAGCCTTGGCCTCGAGGACCGCTGGCATGAGGTGGCGCAGACCTATGCCGATGTGAACCAAATGTTCGGCGACATCGTCAAAGTCACCCCCTCGTCGAAGGTGGTGGGCGATATGGCGCTGATGATGGTGGCGCAGAACCTCAGCCGTGGTCAGGTTGAGGATCCGGCGGTGGATGTGGCCTTCCCCGACTCGGTCGTCGACATGCTGCGCGGCAACCTCGGGCAACCCCCGGGCGGCTGGCCCGCAGGCATCGTGAAAAAGGTGCTGAAGGACGAAGCGGCCTCCACCGCGCGCCCGGGCGCCGGCATGCCGCCGGTGGACCTAGAAGCGACCCGCATCAAGCTTTCCGAGGAACTCGGCGGGCTGAAAATTGATGATGAGGATCTGAACGGTTACCTCATGTATCCCAAGGTTTTCCTGGACTACATGGGCCGCCACCGCATCTATGGGCCGGTGCGCACCCTGCCGACGCGGACCTATCTCTATGGCATGGAGCCGGGCGAAGAGATCACCGCCGAGATCGACCCCGGCAAGACGCTGGAGATCCGGCTGCAGGCGGTGGGCGAGACCGATGAGACCGGCGAGGCCAAAGTGTTCTTTGAGCTGAACGGTCAGCCCCGGGTGATCCGGGTGGCGAACCGCGCGGTCAAAGCCGCGACGGCGGCACGCCCGAAGGCGATGGAGGGCAATGCCAACCACATCGGCGCGCCGATGCCGGGCTCGGTGGCCTCCGTTGGCGTGGTGATCGGCCAGCGCGTGGCGGCGGGCGATCTGATGCTGACCATCGAAGCGATGAAGATGGAGACCGGCATCCATGCCGACCGCGACGCCATCGTGCGCGCGGTGCATGTGCAGCCGGGCCAGCAGATCGACGCCAAGGATCTCCTCATCGAACTGGAGTGACGGCTTCGAGAGGCACCTCTGCAATATATATTGCAGGGTTGCCTTTCTGCCCGCACAATGGCCAAAAGGTGCCAGTCAAACAGATTTTGGATGAGCTGAGGGGGATTGAACCGTGCTAAAACCAGAAAAGACCCCTGAAAACTATGAAGAGCTGATCCGTCTCATCCATGAACGCCACGATCAGATGAGCAAGACCTATCAGCGGATTTCAGTCTATCTGACCCAAAACCCCAATGAAGTCGCAGTGAATGCCGTCAACACGATTGCCGCACGCTGTGGCATTCATGCCTCGAGCTTTGTCCGCTTTGCGCAATCGCTGGGGTATAATGGTTTCAAAGAGCTGCAGGGGCTGTTCCAGAAGCGTTTGGCAACGGCAGCGCCGGGTTTTGATGCGCGGCGACGTGCTCTGGACAGTGAAATGCTGCATCGCGAAGACCGCTCGGAGTACAGTTTCCTGCGAGACCTGGTGGTACGCGACATTGCCTCACTACAAGATATGCTGGAGCGCATCAGCCCCAATGACATAGCTACCGCCGCCGATTTGATCGATGGCGCGCAGACGATTTATATCATTGGGCAATTGCGCTCGGCACCAGTTGCGGATCTACTGCGCTATGTACTGACGATGCTGGGCAAACGCTGTGTGTTGCTGGATCCCGGTGGCGGGCTGGCCACCCATATGGCGCGCGCGATGCGTCCTAATGACGTACTGATCGCCATCTCTTTCCGCTTTTACGCGACCGAGGTAGTCAACATCGTCGAGGCGGCGAAGGAAGCAGAGATTCCCATCGTTGCGATATCGGACAGCACGCTGTCCCCTTTGGCAAAATCCGCGCGGGTGCTGTTTGAAGTGCCCGAGCATGACTATACATTCTCGCGGTCGCTGGCGGCGCCGATGTGTCTGGCGCAAGCCTTGACGATTGCGGTAGCGGCACGAGTGCAAAATGACTCAACTGCGCCCCGCATCCCGACGGTGACGGCGCTTTAACAGGCCGCTGAAAAAACCTGCTGTGAGGAACGGTTTCCCTCTACGCGGATGCTGGGTGTGTCTGGATCATGGGCAGGCAGTCCGCGTAGCCTGCTTTCCTGCTCAGGCGGCGAGCAGTTTCGGCAGTCTCGCGAGGTTGCACGCCGCCATCGCCAGCGTGAAGCGGGCCCGCACGCGCTCGATGCCGCGATACAGGGTCTGCGTCATGCCGCCGACGGTTTTGACCCAGCCGAAAGGTTCCTCGATCTTCTTCCGGCGCCGCTGCGATTGGGCGTAGCCAGGGTGCCGGGTGGTTCTGCCGTCGATGGCGGAGTGTCGGGACTTCTGGGCGACATGTGGCGTGACTACCATCTGGCGCAACTCGGCGACGAAGTCGGCGCTGTCATAGCCGCGGTCTGCCGCCAGTGTCAGGCGCCGGGTCGCTCCGGGCGAGTGGCGGTGAAGCATGTCGATGGCAGCACGCCGCTCGGCGTGACCGTCTGCCCGCGTCAGGTCGGCCTGGACAATCAGGCCGGAGCGGTTCTCCATCAGGCTGTGCCCGATGAAGCACAGCATGGCGCCAGCGCCGGGGGACTTCTTGAACAGCCGGGCCTCCGGATCGGTCATCGAAGCATGGCTCGCGTTCGAGCGTCGTTCGCCACGGAAGTCGACTTCGGCGTTGCGGTTGCGGCGTGTGGGGCGGGTCATTGGATCGGGCTCGGCGGTGGACTGGTCAGACGAGGAGGTGGGCGGGACACTGGAAACTGGCGGATCGCCGGGACCCTCGTCGCCGTCGGACGCAGCCCTTTCCTTCGGCCGGAAACTCTTCATCGACGCCCAGGCCTTCACCAGGGTGCCGTCGACCGAGAAGTGATCGTCCGACAGCAGCGGTGCCACCTCGCGATGCGCAAGGATGGCGGCCATGATCTTGCGCGACATGTCCGTGGTCGGCAGCCGGTCGCGGTTCTTCGTGAACACGGTCGGGACCCAGACGGCATCGTCGATCCCGAGGCCCACGAACCAGCGGAACAGCAGGTTGTAATCCATCTGCTCCATGAGTTGCCGCTCGGACCGGATCGAGTAGAGGATCTGCAGCAGGCTGGCCCGGATCAAACGTTCCGGCGCGATGGAGGGGCGACCCTCACCCGCGTAGAGCCGGTCGAACTCGGCATCCAGCGAGCGCAGCGCATCGTTGACGACGGCCATGATCTTGCGGAGCGGATGTCGCGCCGGAATGCGCTCCTCGAGATCGACGTAGCTGAACAGCGAACCCGTCACCCGATCTGATCCACGCATCCCACACTTCGTCGTCATCGTCGTGGCGACGGTGAATCATGTTCCACGTCAGACGTCGAGGCGGGAGTTTTTCAGCGGCCTGTTAACACATCAAAGACCCTTCACCCCATCCCAAATGAGTTTGCAGCCGATCAGCGCCACTGAGCCATAGGTGATAGAGTAGAAAACCTGCGGCTGCAGCCGATGCACGATCCAGGCCCCGAGCCATGTGGACAGAATGGCGACAGGAATGAAAATCATCGAGGTCTGCAAGGTACCCGTGTTCAGTTCGCCAAGCGCAATATATGGCACCAGTTTCGCCGCATTGGTGATCGCGAAAAAGAATACCGAAGTGCCGGTAAAAACCTTTGGGTCCAGCCGCTTTGGCAGCAGATAGATTTGCAGGGGCGGTCCGCCGGCATGGGCAATGAAACTGGTATAGCCAGCGATCGCACCGCAGAGCCGACCAAACCATGATGGCACCCGACCCGTGGCAACCGCCGATTGCGGCCATAGCGCCCTCTGTACGAAGGCAAGGGAAACCATGCCGACCATTAGCCGCACCATGGCGTCAGAGACAAATTCCGCTGTCACCCAACCCAAGCCCACACCGAGAAGTGCTGGCGGCAGCACGAGGAAAAGGATAGGACGGCTCGCGTATTGGCGCCATGCGGTCAGGCTCGCCAGATCCATCACTACGAGGATCGGCAGCAAGAGCGCAGCTGCCGCCATCGGCGGCATGACCAGCGCCATAAGTGGAACACCCAGCAGGCTGGTGCCCCCCAGCCCACCCTTGGACAAACCCACAAGTACCACGGCGATTAGGCTGATTATCAGCACATGCGGACTCGAATTGGTAAGATACTGCATTTCCGCTTTCCAAGTTCTCCGCCCTTCACGGGACGGAGATTGCCGATGTGCGGTTCAGGCTTTGACGCGTTTCTTGCGGCGGTAATTGTCGGCGACAACCGCGGCCACGATCACACAGCCCTTCACCATCTCCTGATAGTAGGCGTCAATGCGCAGGAAGGTGAAACCCGACATCATCAACCCAAGGATAACCGTGCCGATAACGGTGCCAAAGATGCGCCCCTGACCGCCCGAAAGCGAAGTGCCCCCGATCACCGCCGCGGTGATCGCGTCCAGCTCATACATCATCCCCATGCCTGCCTGAGCGGTGCCCGCCCGGGCGCAGGTTACAATGCCGGCAAGGCCGGTCAACAGACCAGCGACCGCGTAGACCTTGATCAAATGGCCCTGCACATTAATCCCGGACACCCGGGCCGCTTGCGGATTGGCGCCGATTGCATAGGTAAATTTCCCGTAGCGGGTGTAACGAAGAGCGAAGTGGAAAAAGGCCGCGACGCAGAGAAAAATCACCACTGGCCAAGCACTGCTGCCAATCGCCGCGAAGCTTTTGGTCGGAAAGGAGACGGGTTGACCACTGGTATACCATTTGGCAACGCCCCGCGCCGCCACCATCATCCCCAGGGTAGCAATGAAGGGCGGAATGCCGGTTTTGGCAATCAGCACCCCATTCACTGCCCCCGCCACCAAGCCCAATGCGAGACCCACCGCCACCGGCACAATCACCGGCAGATCGGTGAGGTTGGGATAGAGCGCGCGGGCAAAATCGCTGGTCTGGGCAAAGCCCATGGTGATCATCGCCGTCATGGCGACCACCGAGCCGGACGACAGGTCAATGCCGCCTGTGATGATGACCTGTGTCACCCCGACCGAAATGATCCCGATCACCGAAACCTGAAGGATCATGATGGTCAAACGCTGTGTATTGGCCAAAAAGCTTTGGCCCTGCACTATCCAGCCAAGGATCTCAAAGATCAGCGCTACACCGAGCAACACGGTCAGGATGTTCAGTTCCTGTGGCAGGCGCCGCCGAGGTCTGGCGATGGGTTCGATTACGTCAGTCATTTTTCCTCCTCCATCCGCGCGGCTGACGCGCGGCCCGGCGTCACCTCAGCGCGCCGCAAGTTCCATGATTTTAACTTGATCCGCCTCGGCGCGGTCGAGAATGCCGGTCATATGGCCTTCGTGCATGACCATGATCCGGTCCGACATCCCCAGGACTTCGGGCAGTTCGGATGAAATCATCACCACCGCCACTCCGTCCTTGGCCAGTTGCGAAATCAGCCGGTGAATCTCCGCCTTTGCACCGACATCAATCCCGCGAGTCGGCTCATCCAGAATCAGAATGCGCGGCTTGGTCATCAACCAGCGCGCCAGCAGAACCTTTTGCTGATTGCCGCCCGAGAGGTTCTCAATGCGCTCTTCCAGATCGGGGGTTTTGATCCGAAGGGCAGCTTTCATTTCGGCACAGCGCTTGTCCACGGCAGTTTGTGCCACCACGCCCAGATGCACATGCTGATCGCGCAACGCCGCCACCTGCATGTTTTCGCGTACCGAAAGTGGCAGAAAGCACCCGGTGTCCTTGCGATCCTCTGTCAGGAAGGCCATGCCTTGGCGCATGGCCACGGCAGGATCGGTGATCGCCACTTCTTGACCATCTACCCGGATCACTCCCGAGGTCGCTGCGGTCATGCCAAAGATCGCCTCGGCCACATTCGAACGTCCGGACCCCACCAATCCGGCAAGTCCAAAGATTTCGCCCGCATGCACTTCGAAGGAGATGTCGTGAAATACGCCGTCCAGTGTTAGATGCTCAACCTGCAAGAGCGGCTTGCCGATCACCGCGTCTTCCTTTGGAAACATGTTAGTGATCTCACGCCCCACCATCATGCGAATGATGTCATCGCGGGTCACATCGCTGCTGGCATGAGTGCCTACGTATTTGCCATCGCGGAATACCGAGAATTCATCGGCAATCTCGAATAGCTCGTTCATTTTATGGGTGATATAGACAATGCCGATCCCGCGTGCACGCAGGTCGCGGATGATTGTGAACAGATGCTCCACCTCGGTTTCGGTGAGCGCCGATGTTGGTTCATCCATGATCAACACGCTGGATTCATAGCTGACTGCCTTGGCAATCTCGATCATTTGTCGCTGCGCCACGGTCAAAAAGCGAACTTCAGCCAACGGATCGATCTGGATGTTCAACCGCTCGAAAAGCGCCCGCGTCATCGCAGCCATTTGGGTGTGGTTAATCACCCCAAACATGTTGCGCGGTTCGCGGCGGATCCAGATATTCTCGGCCACCGTCATATAAGGCATCAGGGCCAGTTCCTGATGTATCATGGCGATGCCCTTCTCCAGCGCATCGAGCGGGCCGTTCAGTTTCACCACCTCACCCTGCAGGCGGATGGTGCCGCGGTCCGGAGTATATACACCCGCAATGATCTTCATCAGGGTGGACTTTCCAGCACCATTCTCGCCCATCAGGGCATGCACGGTCCCCGGGCGCAGACGAAACTGAACATCATCCAGAGCGACAACCCCAGGAAATTCCTTGCGAATGCCTTCAATTTCCAGAATCGCTTCAGGCAATTGCGCCTGAACACGGTCAATCGCTCTTTTTGTCTGTTCCGATATCATCTCGTCCCCTCCCTGAACTGTCGACGCCGTCGATTGTTATGGTCGGGTGCGGCAGCCAGACGCCGCCGCACCCCCCAGACAATCAGTTTTTGCTGAGATATTGGTCGAGATTGGCCGGGGTCACCAATTCGAACGGCACCGTGACCATCGGCTCGAAATATTCACCGCGCGCAATTTTCAGCACTGTGTCCAGCGAGCCTTCACCCTGCCCCTTGGCCGATTGGTAGACGGTCACGTCCAAGTCACCCGCCTTCATCGCGGCCAAAGCATCCTGCGTTGCATCCACACCGGCAATCACGACGTCATCCATCGAGACCCCCGCCGATTTCAGCGCCTGAATCGCCCCCAGAGCCATTTCATCATTGTTGGCAATGACAGCTTTGGGCTGCATGCCCGACGTAATCCAGTTGGTCATCAGATCCAGCGCCGGGGTCCGCATCCAGTTGGCTGTTTGTTGATCAAGCACTTTCATACCGCTGCAGGCATCCATGGCCAAAACCTCTTCGGTCGCTTTGGTGCGGCCCCGCTGACCGGTGGTGCCAAGCTGTCCGAGCAGGATGACGGTATCACCCTTGCCTTCCACCAATTTGCAGACCTCAGAGGCCTCCAAATTGCCCGCCTGCTCTTCGTTGGAACCGACCCAGGCCTGTTTCTCAGGGAAAGTTTCCATGTTCGCCGGCAGCATGTTCACGAACACCAGCGGAACTCCGGCCCGCTCCGCAATATCTGACATGGCTTTGCCCGAGTCTGCATCGACCAACATGACGATGATTCCATCGACGCCCGCCGCCACAAAATTCTCGATTTGGGATTGTTGGCGGGCAATATCGCCCTGCGCATCCTCCATTTGAACCGTCACACCGAGTGCATCCGCATGCTTTTGCATGTTTTGCCGCAGCACAGTCAGGTAGTTGTCGTCAAACAACGACATGGCCACACCGATGGTTTCCGCCGAAGCACCTGCCGCGAGGGCAAAAGTCATCGTCGTGGCCAAAAGAAATTTCTTCATCGTTTTCTCCTCCGTTGGAATCCGGCACTCCCAATGCCGGAAATCGCACCGCTTACTGCGGGCTGTGGTTGTAGGCCTTGCCAAAATCGGAGCGCAAGTTTCTGCCCGGACACCATTCGGCTCCGACCCTGTCTGTTCTCCAATCCGGCTTGATCCCGGCTATTTCGGTGCTGGCATCACGCCAGAACACCTTCCTATTTCGCTAAGCGAAGCCCGAAGGCCCGAGGCGATGATCCTTTCGTAGCAAGGGCCAAATCATTTTGCAACAATAATTGCGCAATCATCTTTATGGTCAAATTTATTGCCAAATGCATTTCTCTTGCCCAAGCCTGACTCATGAACAGAGGATATCAGTAGGGGTTCAGGCGACTCAGATGAAGTCGTCGGCCGCCACGGTCTTCATCGAAGGCGCTGAAGAAGCCACAGAACCGAATCTACTTTGCTTGCTCACGAAGGATTTGCGCCATGGAAATGGCTCTGACGGGCAAACCACCGTAAGCGGTGCGTGAACCCCGTCGGGCTTTCAGCTTGACGGCTTCTGGAAGGCCCAAGGCATGAGGTCGTCGATGCGCGACGCGGGGTAGCCGTTGGCGATGGCGGTCAGGGTTTCGCACAAGTAGGAGTAGGGATCGATGGCGTTCAGCTTGCAGGTTTCGATCAGCGAGGCCATGCGGGCCCAGGTGCGTCCTCCCTCGTCATGACCGGCGAAGAGTGCGTTTTTGCGATTGAGGGTTATGGGTCTGATGGTGTTTTCGACCGGGTTGGTATCCATCTCGACGCGGCCATCGGTCAGGAAGATTTGCAGGCCATCCCAGTGGCGGTGGATATAGCTGAGCTTCTCACCCAAGCGGGATTTGGCGGAGATCCGGCTGCGCTGTTGGGTCAGCCAAAGGCGGAAGTCGGCAATCAGCGGGGCGGACTGCGCTTGGCGGGCCGCCAGGCGCTCTTCGGGGGACCGCCCCCGGACGCTGGCTTCGATCTTGTAGATCTGGGCGATGCGGCGCAGGCCTTCGGCGGCGATTTCGGAGCCGTCCTTTTGATAGATGTCATGCAGCTTGCGCCGGGAATGCGCCCAGCAGTAGGCCAGCGTCAGGGGCATGCCGCCCACGCGCTTTGGTTCGGCCAAGGCGTCATAGCCGGTATATCCATCGACCTGCAGAATGCCCTCGAAGCCCGTCAAAATGTCCATCGCATGGCGGCCATGGCGCCCGGGCGCATAGGTGAAGACGACGGCGGGCGGATCGCCTCCACCCCAACCGCGATCATCGCGGGTCACCGCCCAAAGGTAGCCGGTTTTGGTTTTGCCCGCCTTGGGATCGAGCACTGGTGCTCGGGTCTCGTCCATGAACAGGCGGCCGGATCGCTTGAGGTGGACCAACATGCGATCAACGACCGGGGCCAGATGGTAACCTGACACGCCACACCAGTTTGCCAAGGTGGACCGGTCCAGCTTCACGCCACCCCTGCCATAGATCTGGCACTGTCGGTAAAGTGGCAAATGGTCGGCATATTTGGAGACGGCGACGTGGGCGAGCGTGCCCTCGGTCGGCAACCCGCCTTCAATCAGCCGGTTTGGCGTGTCGGCCTGTGTGACGCCTGCATCGCAACGGCGGCAGGCATAGCGGGGGCGGACCGTGACAATGACCTGCAAACGGGCCGGGACGATGTCGAGCCGTTCGGTGCGGTCTTCGCCGATCTTCACCATGTCGGTGCAGCCGCAGGGACAGATCTTCTGCGCGGGTTCGATCACCTGCTCAATGCGCGGCAGATGGTCTGGTAGATGGCCAAGGTTGCGCTTGGCTGCCGGGCGTCTTGGTTTACCATCAGCATTGCGTTCGACCAACGCATCCCGCGCGGCCTCAGCCTCGGCGACGGCCGTTTCCAGATCCTCGAAAGCCAGCTGACGCTCATCGGGAGGCAGTTGCTCGGACCGCTTGCCATAAAGCGCATGGCGCAGCTCGGCGATGAGGTAATCCTGTCGTTCGGTATGGGCTTCCAGCCCGGCGACCTTGGCCTGCATCGCCGCAAACACCTCACGCACGGCGGGCGGAAGACTATCAAGATCAAAGGGGAGATCGATGGGTGCAGGCATGGCGGCTTATACCGCACACTCTTGCAAAAGCCCATATTTACAAGGCGATCCGAGTCATTCTGTCGCGGTGGGATGCGTCGGTCTGGGCGCATGGATGCGGCGCCAATCAAGGCCCGCAAAGAGCGCCTCGAATTGCACCCGCGACAGCCGCATGACCCCTTCGCCAACCTTTGGCCAGGCAAAGCCGCCCTGCTCCAGGCGCTTGCAGATCATCACGATCCCACTGCCGTCCCAGAACAGAACCTTGATCCTGTCGCCACGCTTTGACCTGAACACCACCATCACCCCCGCCTTGGGCGCAAATCCCAACTCGGCATGGGCCATGGCGGCCAGCCCATCATGCCCCTTGCGGAAGTCCACCGGCTTGGTCGCAATCACGATCCGGACGGCCTGATCGGGGAAGATCACAGCGCCTTCCTCAACGCCGCCGCCAAAGCCGCCACACGCTCCGGGCTGCAGTCCGGCGCCACATGCAAAACTGCGCCGCAAATCTCGACCCTGATCACGCCAGTGCCGCCCACCGCGGCAGCGGAGGTATCAGAAATCGATGGCTCGATCACCAGCGGCACGAATGCCGGGGCCGCATCGATCGGCACCACCAGCTCCCCTTTACGCGCTTGAGCGCGCCATCCCGAAAGGTGCCGGGCAATCAGCCCATACTTCGCCGCAACATCGCAGACCCGCGCGCCGGGCTGAAAACTCTCGGCCACAATCCGCGCCTTGAGATCATCCGGCCAACGTCGCCGCCCGGTCGGGCCATCAAGGACCTCGATCCGCGACACTCCCTTCGACCCACGCACCTCCATACGGTGCTCGTTTTGGTGCTCCACGGCCAGTCTCCCGCAAACTCAGGTGCAGGACCGAATGACCGAAATCACATAAAGCCGAAACCACGGTGCTGGCGCACCGCTCTGATGTCTTTTTTCAAGTATTTTCTCATGCAATCAGGGACGCCAAGGCGTTTGCTGCAAACTGGGCGCCCAAGGGTGGGCACGAGGTCTGAAGACGTCGGTGAACAAGCTCTGATGCGCGGGCTGGATACCGCATGACCGATTGTGCGTCTCGGGGCTATTCCTGTCTTACAACGGGCGTCAGCACGAAGCTGGCCACAAAGCGATTGTCGGATATTCCCCTGCCGTTGACCTCGCGCCCGCCGTTGGGCGCATGCAGGACCACGTTCAGTGCGCGGGCATGGTGCGGCGGGCAATGTCCCACATGAACGCCGCCATCTCCCGCGCGATCGCCGTTGTCACGACAGTCGATTTCTTTCCGCGCTGAACCAGCTTTCGATATCGAGCAGTAAGGCGCGACTGGGCTTTCCAGGCAATGTCCTGAATCTCCGCCGGTTGTTCCTTGAGGATGTAGAGTTTTCGTTCGCCTGCCCGGATGAAAGACGTCGAATGCGAGCGTTCTTGCGAGGCGGTCAAAGATGGATAAACGGTTCTGAAAAATAAGTAGGCGCACCGAGATGCGCCTACGAGTCCACGCCTTTGGCCGGTGGAAGAAAGTCAATTCACTTCTGTCAGGTCCTCGTCTTGACGCCGCTGGAACGGTGGCTCGCAAGCGTCGTCAGCACTGCGGCGATGATGATGACCGCACCTGTGGACGCTTGAACATAAAACGACGGGACTTGAGCAAGCGTCAGGAGATTGTTGATTACACCAATAAGCAGAACACCACTGACAACACCAATAATCGTACCTTTTCCCCCACCTAGACTCACCCCGCCGATCACGGCAGCGGCAAACGCCGAGAAAATGATACCTTCCCCTTGCGTTGTGACCGCCGAGTCGAGACGGCCCGTCATCAGAACACCGGCAAGGCCGGATAGAAGAGCAGCGAAAACAAATGCTGACCAAATAACGCGATCGACGTTGATACCAGCCGCACGAGCCGCGGCCTCGTTGCCGCCAACAGCATAGAGCGCTCTGCCATAACGATGGTATTGAAAGACCAACCCCACGATGCTCGCCACGACGATGAAAACAATGACCGCCGTCGGCATCCCCAACACTTTAGATGAACCAAGGTAGGTCAGTGCAGGGCCAGGAGAATAGATCGACCGGCCGTTCGATATGATCAATATTCCTCCACGCAGGAGAACCAACAACCCCAGCGTCGAAATGAACGGATTCAGGCCAACTTTGACAACCATGAACCCATTAAACCATCCAATCAGACCCGCGGCCCCCAGTGCAATCACCAGACCCATCCAACTGGGCAGTTCAACGCCAAAACCACCCGAAGCCGCGGGAACCAGCAAAACCGCTGCTAACATCGGCGCGAATCCGACGATTCCCTCAAGTGACAGGTCCAAGCGCCCAATCAAGACTACAAAGGTCAGGCCGATCGTGGTGAGGCCAAGCACGCTCACCTGTTCCAGGATGTTGATGAGGTTCCGGCTTGTCAAAAATGCGGGCGCGACGAAGGCGCCGACGATCATGAGCAGGACCAACACCGGATACATCGTGAATCCCTGTGCCACAAAGGCGCTACCGATGGCAGAGAGTTTGGATTGCCCCGCGTGCTGGGGGGTGGTTGTTGAACTCATTTCGGTTTGAACACTCATGCCACGCCCTCCATGTGCAAAATTAGGTCCTTCATGCTGTAGTCACCGACCAGCTCGTCCATTACCTTTCCTTCGAAAATGATGACGACACGATTGGCCAATTGGTCGATCTCATCCTCTTCATCCGAGACGACAACGACACCCAGCCCCTTACTCGCAAGGTCGCGCAGCAATGCATATAGTTGCTCTTTCGCGCCGACATCGACCCCACGGGTAGGGCTGAGTGCGATAACAACCTCGGGACTGCGGCAGAGAGAACGGGCAAATACCACCTTTTGCTGGTTCCCGCCGCTCAATTGACCCACCGGCTGTTCAAGATTTGACGAGATGATATTTGTTAGGCGGGCGAGTTTTGCGACATGCTCTGCCTCTTTGCGCCCGTCAATAAACCCCAACGGACCCGACAAGACATCAAGCCCGCCGATGGCGATATTTTCGCGTACTCCAAGAATTCCGACATAGCCACTGGCGTGACGATCCGTGGGGACAAGTCCAATGATTGGCAAAGTGCCGCGCGGACTCGATACTTCGCCATGAAGCGGCGCCTTTTGTCCAGCTAGAACCATCGCCAGATCTTCCTTACCGCTTCCAACTGGACCGGCCAGCGCAACGATCTCGCCTGGGCGGATTTCAAAATCAATATCCGCGGTTGCGAATTTATTAACGCGCACCCCTTTGGCCTGAAGCAGGGGCAGTGCTGCTTGCTCCGTATGCTCTTCGCGTGAGCTTCGAACCGTCTCTTCCCCCATCATAAGATTGGCGATAGCCTCAACGTCTAGCGCCGTGACGGGTTCTCGCGCCCGCACCACCAAGCCATCACGCATGATGGTCACGGTATCGGCAACTTCAAAAATTTCATCCAGATGGTGCGAGATGTAGATGAAAGAAACTCCTGTGTTTTTGAGGGCTTTAACGTGCTGGAAGAGCACCTTCTTCTCAGCATTGCTAAGCGCCGCGGTCGGTTCATCAAGGATCATCACGGGCACGCCACGGCTCAAGGCCTTGATGATTTCTAAGAGCTGTCGTGTACCAGCATCAAGCTCGCCGGCATTTGCATTGGCGCGAATGTCGATGTTCCAAGTATTCAGCATTGCGGTCGCGCAATCCAGCATCGCCTTGTGGCTAATGAAGCCAAACTTCTTGCGAACCAAAGAGCTCTCAAGAAACAGGTTCTCTGCGACAGTCAGGTGATCGAACAAACGCGGCGTCTGCTGCACGTGGGCAATATCATTGCGAATGAGCGCCGCATAGTTTTGCCCTGTGGCCTCGAAAGAAGTCTCAGAAATTCTGATAGCCCCGGTATCGGCCGGTGTGAACCCGCTCAGCGCGGACACAAGGGTGCTTTTCCCAGCGCCATTACGCCCGAGCAAAGCATGAACCTCACCGCGCATCACGGTGAAGTCCACGCCCCGAAGAGCGCGCGTGGAGCCGAAGGTCTTGGTGATATTGCGCATCTCGACGATTGGATGGGAATTTTCCATTAACTTCGTCTCCACGTTCCTTTCGTTCAGGTAATTTACTTACCGACTTGGTTGCCCCAGAGATCGCCCGACTCGACATTCTCAGCGGTCACCAGCGTAGCGTTTAGTTGATATTGCGGCCCGACCGGTGTTTCGATCACGCGACCATCATCGCGCGGCCCAACTTCAATTTTGCCGCCGCCGGACACCAACTCGATCAGCTCGGCCGTCTTGGTCGCATAAGCGCTCAACGGTTGTGAGACGGTTGCGTCCAGGGCTCCTTCGCGGATCAATTGCAGGCCCTGCGGCGTACCGTCGATGGCCACTCGGATAACCGAATCCGCATTGCCCACCTTAGCACCGCGACCGGCCGAGTTAAGCTGCGCGTTCACAGCGGTCGCCATCAGCTCCGAGGCCATGAAAATCCCATCAAGCGTGGGGTTTTGGGTCAAGACGTTCTGGGCAGCATCGGCAGCCATGTCTGCCGTCCATTCTGTCGGGCGCTGGATGATCGTCACGTTCGGCGCCAGCGCTTTCAGAGTTGTGGCAAAACCCTCGGATCGGTCTAGACCATTGGGCGTGGTCAGACCGCCTTGCAACTCCAGAACGATGCAGCTGTTGTCTGCCGAACAACTGTCCTTGGCAAGCCGACGGGCCATTTCTTCGGCACCCTGCACACCGGCGTTGAAATTGTCGGCTCGGATCGTCGCCGTCACACTGCCACCCGCCGGACCGTCATCAATCGAAAACACAAGCGCCCCTGCTTCGTTGGCACGCTTCACCGCCGGAACAATCCCCGCAGAATCAATGGGCGCAAAGACAATGACATTGGCGCCATTTGCGATCAAATTCTGAAGCGCATCTACTTGGGCGGCGATGTCACCATTGGGATCGGGCGCCCCAACAAGCGTGAAGCCTTTTGCATCGAACGCTTTTAGCGATAGGTCCAGCATCAAGGTCTGAAAGTCATCTTTCAGAAACTTGGGCGTCATTCCCACCTTGATTTCAGAATTGTTTGCAACAGCAAGGTTCGCCGTCGATGCCAAAAGGGCAGCGGTAAGTGCGAAGACTTTCCGAGTCAGTTCCATATTTTCCTCCGAGTTGATTTTGGCTCTGAAAGGATGCAGCGCGCACCCGAACGAGCGGATTTGACGCAATGACCGCGTCGTTGGATTGCGGGCCCACTCTCCTCCGGAGCGGGATCCACAATTTCTGGCTGCATCCTACGGTGACGGTCGGTCACCCAGCTGCGCAGTCGCCACCAGTCAAATGCTCACGCGTTGACTTCCGAAACCTTCACTATGCGGCCTTCGCGCATCGAAATGTATGCCGCCTCGGCAAGAATTAGCGCCCGACGGCCATCCTCAAAACTGGCAAGTGGCGCCGCCCCCTTTTCCACGCAATCCACGAACCCATCGATTTCTGCCATGAAGGCTTCAAGATAGCGTTCTAGGAAAAAGAACTGATATGGTTCGCTCGCTTCGACGGACTTTGAAGAATACCTACGCATCTCGTGGGGCTTACGATTGTCGGAAATGATCATCCCGGCACTTCCCATCAGTTCGACCCGCTGGTCGTATCCGTAGACAGCCGTGCGCGAATTATTGATGTGGCATTGTTTGCCCGACGCCGTGCGCAGAATAAACATGGCGCTGTCGATTTCATTTAGCGCTGCTCCAAGAGCAGGATCGATCAAGGCGCCGCCAATGGCAAAGACCTCAGTTGGCTCTTCACCCAACATGAAACGCGCGAGATCAAAGTCATGAATAGTCATATCGCGGAAAAGCCCACCGGCCGCCTCCAGATATGAACGCGGCGGAATGCCGGGATCACGTGACGTGATGATAACCTGATGCAGGTCGCCAATCTCACCTGCAACCAGTGCTGCGCGGGCCGCTGCATGACCGGGGTCGTAACGACGATTGAACCCAAGCTGAACAGGAATGCTGGTGCCTGCGATCTTCGCAGCGCAAGACTCAACACGTGCTAAACTCAAGTCAATCGGTTTTTCACACAATACAGCCTTGCCTGCGGCGATGGCCATTTCAATATAATCAGCATGAGTCGGGGTGGCAGTGGCAATCAGCACCGCATCCACATCCTTAGAGGCAAAGATCTCTTCAGCGCTGGCAGCTGCTTTGACACCCAAATCATGCGCGATGCGCTCTGCTGACGGCTTATGCACATCGTAAACCGCCGCAAGCGTCGATCGGGGATGCCGCGCCACATTTGCGGCATGCATCTGCCCAATCCGACCGCAGCCCAAAACTGCAATTCTCAACATGTCGTGCACCCTCCCAAGGTCGAATCGACCACCCTCGTCAATCCGCCCCGCAATGATTATTGCGGCAGCGCAAATCCGTCAAGAAATTCTTGCAAAAACACTCTGCATGCAATTTTTATTGCAAATTGAAGTAGGAGGGCCTTTTCTGCCAGTCTTATGTTAGCCAGCAGTGCAGTTATGTCGTGTGAAAATTTGACTTTGCGTCAATCTGCTGAGAGGCTGGATACCGCTTCTTGCAAGGCGGATACTTTCGACGGCCATTGCGAACTCCCCATCGAAATCATGACCAATGGTCAAGTCCATGGCCCCAGTTTCCAACAGCTTGCGCGTGTTCTCGGTGAGCTCATGCCCGATGAAAATTGTGCGGCCCTTCAGACCATCGGCCTCAAGCGCGCGCGCGATGCCAAGATTTGCGCCAGAGACATTATAGATTGCGGCAGGAGGGCCGCTCTTGGCCACGTAGCGCCTTACTGCATCATACACGACCTCGGGGCTCTCATCGGAGCTGACTTTCTCTTCAATTGAAAGAAGCGGGAACTCAGATCTCAGAACCTGGCGAAACCCCTGCTCTCGATCCAACTGACAACGAAATGGCACACTGCTCACCAGCAACACTTTTTGCTCTTCGCGCGCGTGAAGAAAACGACCACAAAGCCATCCTGCAGTCGAGCCTGAGGCAAATTGATCGGAACCAACGTAAGCGGTCCTCGGCGAAGACGGCAAATCGCTGGTAAAGCACACCACTGGGATTCCCGCGTCGATTACAGCGCGAACAGCATTGTTAATTGCCGGATGCTCTCGCGCCACCAATATCAACCCATCGATGCTACGCGCAACTTTCTTAATACGCTCTCCCAATTCAACGGGCTCTACGGTATGGGGGAGCAACGTTTCGATGACGAACGAAACAGAAGGATTCTCATGCGCAAAGCGCTCAGCTGTATTTTGAGCACTGTCGTTAAAGGTCCGCCCCGACTCTGCCAGTAACGCAAGGCGTAGCGGCGCAGCGTGTAGCGTTGAAACGCCGTTTCCCGGAGATAACTTGGACTGCGCCACGACTAACGCGGGCAAACCATGCTGCAAGATACTCTGGAATTCACGATACCCCGAAAGTCCCAGCGCTTGCGCCAAGCGTACAACACTTGAGGCATGCACGTCACAACTCTGAGCGACCTCTGCCGCCGAAAGCACCATAGCAGCACTCGGCTGATCAATGATGAAGCGGGCAACACGTCGACCACCCTTCCCCAAATGATCTTTAAGTACTTCCAACTGGGCAAAGAGTTGCTCGGCAGTCTTCTTTTCCGATAGCATTGCGCTCATCACATTCCTCATTGCAACGTTCAGCATAGCAATAAATTGCAAAAATGCAACGCAGCGGCAATGTACTTCGCCGGATGGAGTGCAACAACCCCATGAGAGTCTGCCAAGAGAGGTGGTTCGGTTTGTTTGAACAGTTCCCGAGCGTTTTCTAAGTGGTTTTCCGCCTCGGTTACGCCGCCACCGCTTCGGGTGTCGGCTGCTGGAAATAGGCTTGATCGAGGGCTCTTCCGTCAGGCGATGAATGGGGGCGTCGGCTGTTGTAGAAGGTCAGATATTGGCCGATCCCGGAGCGGACCTCCGAGACGCTGGCGTAGGCTCGCAGGTACCCGGACCGGCGTGGCGATGACCTCGTTCGACAATCCGTTCCTGACCATCCTGCTGGACGGGATCAAGGCCGAGGCGGAAGGTCATGACGGGCTTGAGCTGGTGCTGGAGGATGCGCAGCTTGATGGTAACCGGCCGATTGCTACCGCGGTGACCGGGCCTTGATGCGGGCGACGAGTTCTGCGTCATCGACGAAGTCGTCGA
>NZ_JBGQOG010000036.1:0-17008 GCF_052113705.1 Phaeovulum sp. W22_SRMD_FR3
AGAGCATAACCTTGCCAAGGTTAGGGTCGGGCGTTCGAATCGCCTCGCCCGCTCCAATTTCCTCCCACCCCGGGGGAAGCAAAAAGGCCGCCTTCGGGCGGCCTTTTGCTTTTAAAATTTCTGCATTTTCCCTCTTGCAACCCGGCGCGGCAATTTGTAAATCCCCGCTCACCGAAGGCGAAGCGGCAACGCGGAACTGACGGGATGGAGTGCGGGCGTAGCTCAGGGGTAGAGCATAACCTTGCCAAGGTTAGGGTCGGGCGTTCGAATCGCCTCGCCCGCTCCAATTTCCTCCCACCCCGGGGGACGCGAAAAAGGCCGCCTTCGGGCGGCCTTTTGCGTTTGATACCATCGCCTTTGGCGCCGCTCAGCCCTGGCCCCCAACACGCTGGGTGCTGTCTGCACTCCACACGAGATGGGGACGTGCCGGTGACACATCCGCGATATCGCTCAAAGACTGGCACATGGCCTGCGGAACCGGCCGCCGCTCCTGTGGAGCCTCCTCATCATAGGTGCCGCACCGGCTCAACCGCGAGTTCTCTGGCAGGCCGTCGATCAGGAAGCGCGCCACCTCGATCAGATCCGCCGCGCCCGAGGCGCGCCCCAGAATGCAGCGCAGCGAGGGCAGCAGCGCATAAAGCTCGCCATGGCTGAAGCTGGTGCTGTCTGACAGCATCACCGTCACCAGGTCCGGGTTATAGACCTGCGCCGTCATCAGCGCGGCCAGCGACGTGCCCACCCGCCCCTCCGCATCGTGCAGATAGAGCGACGCGATCATGACATCCACCTGCTCGACCTGCAGATGGCCCAGCGCCGCATCGAGCTGGCTGTGCTGCACCACCTGATGCCCATCGGCGATCAGCGCCGCAACCAGGGCACGGGTAGCATGGGTATGCGCTTCGAGGAGGAGAATGTTCATGATCGCTTCACCAAGTTGCTTTTGCCCAGAAAACGCCTTTATGTTTAACAAATCCTTTCACCAGCCCTGAAATCGGCGGGAAACCGGCAAAATTATGGCGAGAATGTGGCGCAGTGCCGCCGCCCGCGTCGCAATTGCGCCTTTTTCGCCCACCCCCACGCCGGACGCCAAGCCCGCGCCATATCCGCTTAACAAGCGCGCCGCCCCGGCCTATAAGCGGCGCAACTCCCCTACCAAAGGACGAACACATGCGGACCGCGACGATCACGCGCAAAACGGCGGAAACCGAGATTTCGGTGACCCTCGATCTGGATGGCACCGGGAAATACGACAACCAGACCGGTGTCGGCTTTTTCGACCACATGCTGGATCAGCTGTCGCGGCATTCGCTGATCGACATGACCATCCGCGCGACGGGCGATCTGCACATCGACGATCACCACACGGTCGAGGACACCGGCATTGCCATCGGTCAGGCGCTGGTGGCGGCGCTCGGCGACAAGAAGGGCATCCGCCGCTACGGGCATTTCGATCTGGCCATGGATGACGCGCAGATCGCCTGCGCGCTCGATCTCTCGGCACGGCCCTTTCTGGTGTGGAACATCGACTTTCCGACGCAAAAGATCGGCACCTTCGACACGGAATTGGTGCGCGAGTTCTTTCAGGCGCTCTCGACCCATGGCGGCATCACGCTGCACATGGACCGCACGCATGGGTTCAACAGCCACCACATCGCCGAGGCGGCCTTCAAGGCCTGCGCCCGCGCGCTTCGGATGGCGGTAGAGACCGATCCCCGTATGGCGGGGATCCTGCCCTCGACCAAGGGCGCGCTCTGACATGCTGACGGTTCTCGTTGATTACGACAGCGGCAATCTGCATTCCGCCGAAAAGGCGTTTCAGCGGATGGCGCAGGAAACCGGCGGCGGTGAGGTGCTGGTAACCTCGCGTCCCGAGGATGTTGCCCGCGCCGACCGTATCGTGCTGCCGGGCGACGGGGCGTTTCCGGCCTGCCGGGCGGCGCTGGATGGCTATGGTGGCCTCTTTGAGGCGATTGAAGAGGCGGTCCGCGTCAAGGGCCGCCCGTTTCTCGGTATCTGCGTCGGCATGCAGATGATGGCCAGCTGGGGCCGCGAATATCGCGACACGCCGGGCTTTGACTGGGTCGGCGGCGAGGTGGTGAAAATCACCCCGGCGGACCCAGCGCTGAAAGTGCCGCATATGGGCTGGAACGATCTGGCGATCGACAATCCGCACGCGCTGCTGGACGGGATCAGCACCGGCGATCACGCCTATTTCGTGCATTCCTACCACATGCATGTGACCGACCCCGCGCATCTTCTGGCCCATGTCGATTATGCCGGGCCGATCACCGCAATCATCGGCCGCGACACCATGGTGGGCATGCAGTTCCACCCCGAGAAAAGCCAGGCCACCGGCCTGCGGATGATCGCCAACTTCCTGCGCTGGAACCCGTAAAATGACCATGCCCCATCTGCCCGCGATTTTGGAGGAGATCGCGGCAGAGATGGCAGCGGCGCCCGAACGCGGGCGGCCCGCCGATTATATCCCCGAACTCGCCGCCGTGGACCCAAACCAGTTTGCCATTTCGGTGGCTTTGGCCGACGGGCAGCAATTCTCGGCGGGCGATGCCGCCACCAAATTCTCGATTCAATCGGTCTCCAAGGTCTTCACTCTCGCCATTGCGCTGGGGCGGCTCGGCGATCAGCTCTGGACCCGGGTCGGGCGCGAGCCTTCGGGCCTTGCATTCAACTCGATCCTGCAGCTGGAACATGAACAGGGGCGGCCGCGCAACCCGTTCATCAACGCAGGCGCCATCGTGGTCACCGATGCGATTCTCGCGGGCCATGCACCGCGCGAATTGCTGGGCGAATTGTTGCGCTTCATCCGCACCGCGGCGGAAGATGACGACATCCATATCAACGAATCCGTGGCGCGGTCGGAATCCGAAACCGGGCACCGCAACATGGCGCTGGCGCATTTCATGCGCGCGCATGGCAATCTGCTGAACCCGCCCGAGATGAGCCTTGGCGCCTATTTCCACCAATGCGCGGTCGAGATGACCACCGCGCAGCTGGCCCGTGCGGGGCGGTTCCTGGTCAATGCGCCGGGGCTGCCGCATCTGGTCTCCGCAACCCGTGTGCGGCGAATCAATGCGCTGATGATGACCTGCGGCCATTACGACGGCTCGGGTGATTTCGCCTATCGCGTGGGTCTGCCGGGCAAGTCCGGGGTCGGCGGCGGTATTCTGGTGATCGCACCGGGGCGGGCCTCGATTGCCGTCTGGTCGCCGGGGCTGAATGCGCAGGGCAATTCAAAACTCGGCACCGAAGCGGTCGAGCTGTTGGCCCGCCGCACCGGCTGGTCGGTCTTCGGCTAGCCCTCTCGCCGCCTCCGGGATCAGTCGCGCTCGCCGAAGAACATGACGATCATCAGCACCGTCCCCAGCACGACGACAAGCGAGCCAAAGGCGGCCAGCCCCGGCGTGCCGCCCATATCCACCACCATCTTGCCCGCAACCAGCAGGACCACCCCGGCCTGATAGATCCAATATTGCGGCTGCGCGAGCTTGCCCAACCGCATCCCCGGCCAGTTGCGGTGCAACAGCCCAAACAGACAGGATGTGACAAAGCCCAAAAGCCCGGCATGGGCATGGGAATTGGCCAGATTGAGCTGGTCGGTGATCCCCAGATAGATGCCGTACACCATCCCCAGAACGAGCCAGACCAAGCCCGTCCGGACGTAGACACGATCCAAATTCATGACGCCCCCCGATCAGGAGGGGCGCCCTCCCGCACCCGCTCCCATATCCCGAGGCTGCGCCCGAACCCGCCATCTGGCAACAGAATTTGCGGCCTTGCGACGGGTCACTTCACCCGCTGCCAGGTGCCCCCGTCACGGCAGATCCCAAAGACACAGCCTGACACCGAGAGCGCATCCCCGGCCAGTTTCAGTTTGGAATTATAGGTCTTGTTCCGGTCCGGCGACCAGACCTTGCCATCGCCATAAGCCCCGTCGCCTTTGGCCACCATATCCCAGATGATCTGCTTGCCGATATTCGGGCTCTGCATTTCCTTGCCCGCCGCATCAAAGCTCTTGACCAATGTGCCACAGAATTTCGCCCCGCAGGGGGCGACGCTGACATAGCCCGAATGGCCATTGTCATCGGCCTTTGTCTTCCAGATCCCCTCAATCGGATCCGCGCCTGCCGCTCCGGCGGCGACAAGACCCGAGCAGACCAGGGCAGCGAACAGGGCAAATTTCTTCATGATGGCTCCTCCCAAAGCATGGGGCATCACCGCATGCCCGGTGATTCCGGGCAAGTATGACGTAGCGTTGCAAGGCGCGCGCCCCTGTGGCAAGAGGCGGCAGGCCCCGAAAGCCCGCCCCTCTTCGCAGATCTGTTCTTCCCCAACCCGGAGCGCCCCGATGATCCTCTACCCCGCCATCGACCTGAAAGACGGCCAATGCGTGCGCCTGCTGCACGGCGATATGGAAAAGGCCACGGTCTTTGGCGATGATCCGGCGGCGCAGGCGGCGAAATTCGAGGCTGCAGGCTGCGAATGGGTGCATCTGGTCGATCTGAACGGCGCCTTCGCGGGCGAACCGGTGAATGCGGCGGCGGTGGAGGCGATCCTCGCCCGTATCAAGGTGCCCGCGCAGCTCGGCGGCGGCATCCGCGACATGGCCACGATCGAGCGCTGGCTCTCCAAAGGTCTCGCCCGCGTCATCCTCGGCACGGTGGCGGTGGAGAACCCCGATCTCGTGCGGCAGGCGGCGCGGGAATTCCCCGGCAAAGTGGCGGTGGGCATCGACGCCCGCAACGGCCGCGTGGCGACCAAAGGCTGGGCCACCGAGACCGAAGTGATGGTGACCGATCTCGCCAAATCCTTTGAGGATGCGGGCGTTGCCGCCATCATCTACACCGACATCATGCGCGATGGCGCGATGCAGGGCCCCAACATCGAGGCCACCGAGGCGCTGGCCCGCGCCGTCTCGATCCCGGTCATCGCCTCGGGCGGCGTTTCCTCCCTGCCCGATCTGATCGCTTTGCGCGACACCGGCGTCATCGCGGGCGCCATCTCGGGCCGCGCGATCTATGACGGCGCGCTCGATCTGACCGCGGCCCTCACGGCCCTCAAGGCCTGAGCCGATGCGGCGCTGGCTGGTCCGGGCCCTGCTTGTGGTCCTCCTCCTCAGCCTGGCGCCGCTGATCTCGGTGCTCTGGGCCAGCTGGTTCGCCAATGCGCATGGCTGCACCCTACACGAGGGGTTCACCAACCCCTGTCTGGTGAACGGCAAAGACTGGGGCGAGACGCTCTATACGGCCTTTGTGGCGGGCTGGTTTATGCTGCTGACGCTGCCCGTCACCGGATTTTGCCTGCTGGCGCTTCTGGTGATCGGCGTGCTGCGTCTGTTCCGCCGCCGCTAGGCCCGCGGCCTTTCGCCCCATCGACACCGGCGGGCATCGGCGCACCCTCAGCGCAAAGAGGAGGCCCGATGCGCCCGTCAAAAATCCCCCTGCCCGCCACAAGCGGCATCCACCGCCACATTGCCCCCGGCGACTACACCGATTGCTGGGCGCTGCCGGGCAATACCCCCGCCCCCGCCGCCCTCGCACAGGCCTTCACCACCCTGCCCGGCTGGTTCACGGCCCTCCTCGCCCTGCGCAACCGAATTGTCGCCGGGATGGGCCTGCGCACCGACACCCCCGATGGCGCGCCCCGCGCCGATCTGGCGGCCTTGCGGCAGGGCGACTGGATCGGCCTCTTCCAGATCCACGCGCTCAGCACGGAAGAAGCCATCATCGGCACCGATGACAAACATCTCGACTTTCGGCTGGTGATCGGCCGCGCGGACGGACAGATCTACTTCGGCTCCTGGATCCATCCCCACAACATCTGGGGCCGCATCTACCTGACCCTCGTGCTGCCCTTCCATCACCCGATCCTGCGCGACACGCTGCGCCGCGCCGCCCAAGCGCCCGAGCGACCCTGACGCCAGCGCCCCGCCCCCACTTCCCAAATCACGCAGAGCGGATCTTCCCTCCCCCAAAACCGCAACACCCCGCATTCTCCTGGCCGAAATACCTCGGGGTGCGGGGCAGCGCCCCGCGCCGCCGCCGCCCGCCAAGGCTCCCCCAGCAAAGGTCAGCCCCTTCCCATACCCCCCGCCCCCCGCTAAGAAGGGCCCAAAGGAGCCCCGCCATGCTGAAAACCCGGATCATCCCCTGCCTTGATGTCGCCGATGGCCGCGTGGTCAAGGGCGTCAACTTCGTCGATCTGCGCGATGCGGGCGACCCGGTCGAAGCCGCCAAAGCCTATGACGCCGCGGGCGCGGACGAGCTCTGCTTTCTCGACATCCACGCCACCCATGAAAACCGCGGCACGATGTTTGATCTGGTCACCCGCACCGCCGAGCAGTGTTTCATGCCCCTGACGGTCGGCGGCGGCGTTCGCACGCATCACGATGTCCGCGCCCTCCTCCTCGCCGGGGCCGACAAGGTCAGCTTCAACTCCGCCGCCGTCGCCAATCCCGATGTGGTGGCCGAGGCCGCCGACCGTTTCGGCAGCCAATGCATCGTCGTCGCCATCGACGCCAAGACCGTGGCCCCCGGCAAATGGGAAATCTTCACCCATGGCGGCCGCAAAGCCACCGGCATCGACGCCATCGATTTCGCCCGCACCGTCGCCGCCAAGGGCGCGGGCGAAATCCTGCTGACCTCGATGGACCGCGACGGCACCAAGGGCGGCTATAACCTGCCCCTCACCCGCGCCATCGCCGATGCGGTGGCGGTTCCGGTCATCGCCTCGGGCGGCGTCGGCACCCTCGACCACCTCGTCGAAGGGGTGACACAGGGCCATGCCTCCGCCGTCCTCGCCGCTTCGATCTTCCATTTCGGCGAATTCACCATCGGCGAGGCCAAGGCGCATATGGCCGCCGCCGGCCTCGCCATGCGGATGTGAGCACATGACCAACCCGCAAGCGCTCCCGTTCAGCCGCGCGGCTGTCGAACATTGCCGCGCCTGCTGCGCAACTGCCTGCGCCTTTCCCTCCCCGCGATCTCTGCCGCCCAGACCCTCCGCCCGGTTTCCGGCCGCATAAAGGACCCCGCCATGACCACGCTCGACCGCCTCGCCGCCACCATCGCCGCCCGCAAAGGCGCCGATCCTGACAGCAGCTGGACCGCGAAACTCTTCGCCAAGGGCCCGGAAAAATGCGCCGAGAAATTCGGCGAAGAAGCCATCGAAGCCATCATCGAAGCTGTGAAGGGCGACCGCGCCAAACTCACCTCCGAGGCCGCCGATGTGCTCTACCACCTCCTCGTCATGCTCGCCGCCCGCGACGTGACACTGGCCGAGGTCTATGCGGAACTTGAGCGCCGCGAGGGCACTTCCGGCATCGCCGAAAAAGCCGCGCGCAGCTGACGTCGTCGCCAAAGCACGGCGCCCCCTTGCGCTTTCTCCTTGTGAAAATACCTCGGGGTGCGGGGCAGCGCCCCGCTTCCGGACGATGCACAGGCGCCTCCGGGCCGGATCCGGGCACAGGCGCCCCCCCTGCCCGACAGACCCCGGCCAAAATCAGCCGGGCTCAATCCGCAACTGACCTTTCAACCAGGGATCCTCGGCAACCGCAGGATCGACCACCAGATCGGCCAGGAGCCTGCGCAAGCGCTGCGCCACCGCCCCCGGCATCGTCCCCATCACCCCCGCCCGCGCCGACAATGCCAGCCGCCGGGACAAAGGCGCGAAGGGCAAGGGCCGGATCTCCACCGCCGAACGGAACCGCGCCCCGTGCCGCACGGCGAGCGGCGTCAGGATCGTCCAGCCCTGCCCCGCGGCGACCATGGCCAGCATCGCGGCATAGCTGTCCAGCTCATAGCGATGCCCCGGCGCGACGCCCTCCGCCGCCAGATGCGCCGCGATCTGCCGCCCCATCACATTGCGCGGGCTGTAATGCAGCAGGGGCAGGCTGCCATAGTCCGCCCCGCGCGGCAAAACCGCGACAAAGGGTTCGGTCAGCAGCGGATGCACCTCATGGCCGTCGGTGGCAGGGTCGGCCTCGGCGGCCACCACCATATCCAGCGCCCGCGCCTCCAGCTGCGCGAGCAGCCGGTGGCTCGGCCCCGTCTCCAGCAAAAAGCGGCAATTGGTGACCTCGGCCCCCATTTCGGTCAAGAGCTGCGGCGTGACCTCGGCCTCCAGATCCTCGACCATCCCCAAACGAAAGCTCTGCAGATGCGCCGGATCCGCCAGCGCAATCGCCACCCGCGCCCGCGCAATCTCATCCAGCACCGTCTCGGCATGGCGGCGGAACGCCAACCCCGCCGTGGTCAATGCGAAGGGCCGCGCCGAACGGTCCACCAGCTCGGTGCCCAGCGCCGCCTCCAGCGCCGCCAGCTGCTGGCTGACCCCCGAGGCAGAAACCCCGAGGCGCCGGGCGGCGGCCGAGATGGCACGCTCTTCCGCCATCGCCACAAAAACCTCGATTCCCCAGAGGGTAACACGCCCCTGCCCCGTCTCAGATCCTGCAGCCATCGTCTTCCCTCGCCTCCGGGACCCGGCGGCCCGGCGTCACGCTAACGGCAAAGGGGCAGCCGCGCAATCACAGCGCGAGGGCCCAACCGCGTGCCCTGCCCGGCCCCGCACCCTTCCCGGCCGCGTGACGGACTTCCTCCGCTCGACCGGCTTCACCCACGACGGGCGGCCCGCATCTGGTCACCCCCGCAACGGGCCCGACCGCCCGCCCCCTCACCACCCGCATCGTGCCTGCGGCATTTCCCCCCACGCCCCGCTCGCAGCCATTGAACCCTCAGGGTCGGGCCGCTAGCCTGCCCGCATCAGTCATCCAAGGAGTGCCCCGATGCGCGACACCGCCCCCAACAGTTGGGAAGCCCGAGCCGATGCCAATTCGCTCTACGGCTTCACCGATCTGCCCTCCGTGCACCAGCGCGGCTGCGTGGTGCTGACGCATGGCAAGGGCCCCTATGTCTATGACACCCACGGGCGCGAATATCTCGATGCCAATTCCGGCCTGTGGAACATGGTGGCGGGCTTTGATCACCCCGGCCTGATCGCCGCCGCGCAAGAGCAATACACCAAGCTTGCGGGCTATCACGCCTTCTTTGGCCGCATGTCGGACCAGACGGTGATGCTCAGCGAGAAACTGGTCGAGGTCTCGCCCTTTGAAAAGGGCCGGGTGTTCTACACCAACTCCGGCTCCGAGGCGAATGACACGATGGTCAAGATCCTGTGGTTCCTGCATGCCGCCGAAGGCAAGCCGCAGCGCCGCAAGATCCTGACCCGGATGAACGCCTATCACGGCGTCACCGCCGTCTCGGCCAGCATGACCGGCAAGCCCTATAACGCGGTCTTCGGCCTGCCGCTGCCGGGTTTCATCCACCTGACCTGCCCGCATTACTGGCGCAACGGCAAGCCCGGCGAGACCGAGGCGGCCTTCACCCAGCGCATGGCGGCCGAGCTGGAAGCCACGATCATCAAGGAAGGTCCCGACACGATCGCGGGCTTTTTCGCCGAGCCGGTGATGGGTGCCGGCGGCGTGATCCCGCCCTCGGCCGGGTATTTTCAGGCGGTGGTGCCGATCCTGCGCAAATACGGGATTCCGGTCATCGCCGATGAGGTGATCACCGGCTTTGGCCGCACCGGCAACACCTGGGGCTGCCAGACCTATGATTTCATGCCCGATGCGATCATCTCGTCGAAAAACCTGACCGCCGGTTTCTTCCCGATGGGCGCGGTGATCCTCGGCGATGCGCTGTCGGACCGGGTGCAGGCCGCCTCGGAAGCGATCGAGGAATTCCCGCATGGCTTTACCGCCTCCGGGCATCCGGTGGGCTGCGCCATCGCGCTGAAAGCCATTGATGTGGTGATGAACGAGGGGCTGGCGGAAAACGTCCGCACCCTGACGCCGCTGTTTGAGGAAGGGCTGGCGCGGCTGGCCGAGAACCCGAACATCGGTGAATGGCGCGGCAAGGGGCTGATGGGGGCTTTGGAAGCGGTGAAGGACAAGGCGACGAAAACCCCCTTTGACGGTTCGCTCTCGGTGTCGGAACGCATCGCCAATGCCTGTACCGATGCCGGGCTGATCTGCCGCCCGCTGGGGCAGGCCATCGTGCTCTGCCCGCCCTTCATCATGACGCCCGCGCAGATGGACGAGATGTTTGGCAAGCTGGAGAAGGCGCTGAAAGCGGTCTTCGCCGAGGTCGCCTAAGCCCGCAGCACCGCCCGGCGCGCCGCAAGGCCGCCGGGCGCGCATTGGGCAGGTGCCGCGCGGGGCGCCCGTGCCAAGGGGAAAACAAAGGGCGCGAACCCCAAAAGACAAAGGGCGCCCAGACCGGGCGCCCTTTTTATCTGGCGTGGTGACCGCGCTTTACAGCTTGGACAGTTTCGACTGCAATTCCGCCAGCTGCTTTTTGATGGCAGCCAGATCCTCGCGGTCGGAGGTGCTGGAGGGGGTACTGACCTCTTCGGCATCCGGCCCGGTCCCGGCGGCGGTCCATCCCCCCATCATGGATTTGAGGAAGGCCTGCTGCTGGCGCTGCAGCGCCTCAAAGCCCGGCATGGTCGACATCGGATTCGGGATGGTGGTCAGGTTTTCCAGAACCTTGGACTGCCCCTCGCGCAACATCTGAAAGCTGGCCGCCAGAAATTGCGGCACGACGCTTTGCGCGCTGGTGGTGTAGCTGCGGACCAGATCGGTCAGCACATCCACCGGCAAGACGCTCTCGCCCCGGCTTTCATGTTCGGCCACGATTTGCAGCAGGTACTGGCGGGTCAGATCATCGCCCGACTTCAGGTCGACAATCTGCACCTCGCGGCCATCGCGGATGAACTTCGCGATATCCTCAAGGGTCACATAGTCACTTGTCTCAGTATTGTAGAGACGGCGGCTGGCATAGCGTTTGATCAACAGCGGCTTTGCTTCTTCGGCCATCGGGTCCTCCCCGTTGTTCTTATTGGCAGTGCAGCAAAGGGTATCGCGCGGCGCAGCAAAAGCAACCAAAGAAACGCCGCAAGCGGCCATCTGAGAAAAATATCCTGAAAGCCCGGAGAGTTACTGAAACCCCCCGACGCCAGTTCAGGATTCCTTTGCGCGCGCCAGCCCCGACAGGTCAGGGCGCAAAAAGAAAGGGCGGGCCGAAGCCCGCCCAGAACCGGGCACTGACAGGGAGGAGGAGGAAGCCAGCGCCCGTTAGGTCTTACTTCGCGGCGGCGGCCGAGGTGGCCTTCTTGGCAGCGGTCTGCACGTCGTCGGTGGCTTTTTTCACCGCGGCAGTCGCGTCTTCCGAGAAGTCCTTGCCCGCAGCCATCATCAGCTCAACGGTTTCCATTTGGACTTTTTTCGCCACTTCGGCGAAAGCAGCCATATGCTCGGCAGCCATTTCAGCAGCGGCCGATGCGAAATCGGTCATCGCCTTGGCATAGTCAGCCGGCTCTTCTTTTTTCTTCGCCAGATCGCCGACTTTGGCGATGGTGGCTTTCGTCCAGGTCGACGAGATCTCGGCCGATTTCTCGGCAGCTTCCAGAGCGACCTTGGTCATTTTTTCGCCGAGTGCCGACTGCGTCTTGAACGCGTCTTGCATTTTCGAACCGTCAACCGGGAAGTTCGACAGCATGTCTTGCATCATCTTGGTGAAATCTTGGGTCTTGGCCATCGTACTCTCCATCAAAGCTTGGGACCTGCTGTCCCGTTGCATCTGTAGAGACTATAAATGCTGCAGTGCAGCAAATCAAGTGTTTTTCGCTGCGTTGCAGAAACGTTACAATCAAAAGTTGTATCTAGAGTTCAGGTTTTTCCCGCACATAAAGGCCCGGAGCGGGGCACAGCACCGGGTAGTCTTCGGCACCCGGTTGCCGCGCAGGTACTTGTTTTCCCGAGCGTTCAGCCAGCCACGCACCCCAGCGCGGCCACCAGCTGCCGGGATGGAACTCGGACCCGGCGCGCCAGGCCTCCGGATCGGCAATCGGCGCGGTCGAGGTGTAATGCCCATATTTAAGGCGGCTGGGCGGATTGATGATGCCCGCCACATGCCCTGATTCGGAGAGCACGAAGGTGCGGTCGCGCGCGCCCATCTGCGCCACGCCGTTGAAACTGGCAAGCCAGGGGGCGATGTGGTCCTTTTCACAGGCCACGGCGAAGAGCGGCACCTTGACCCCCGACACCTTCACCAGATCACCCATCACCTCAAACCCGTCCTCGGCGAACGCATTGCCCTGGCAGAGACCGCGCAGATATTCCATCGCCATCTTGCCCGGCAGGTTGGTGCTGTCACCATTCCAGAACAAGAGGTCAAAGGCGGGCGGCGCCTCGCCCAGCATGTAGCTGCGGATGGCGGGCTGATAGATCAGATCGTTCGAGCGCAGATAGCTGAAGGTCCGCGTCATGAAGTAAGAAGACAGGATGCCATCGGCCTTGCACTGCTCTTCCAGCCCGTCGACGAAATCATCCTGCAGGAAAGCGGTGAACTCGCCCTGATCGGAGAAATCCGTCAGCGTGGTGAAGAAGGTCGCGGATTTGACCGACTTGTCCTTGTGCTTGTCCAGAAGCGCCAGCACCAGCGACAGCGTCGTGCCCGCGATGCAATATCCCACTGTGTTGATCTGCCGCTCGCCGGTGATCGCCTTCACCTTCGAGATCGCCTGCAGATAGCCGTCACGGACATAATCATCCATACCGATGTCCGCATAGTCCCGGTCGGGGTTCTTCCAGGCCACGACAAACAGCGTGAACCCCTGCTCCACAATCCATTTGATCAGGCTGTTTTGCGGCTTGAGGTCCATGATGTAGAATTTGTTGATCCAGGGCGGAAAGATCAGCAGCGGCGTCTGATGCACCGTTTCGGTTTTCGGCGCATATTGGATCAGCTCGAACATATGGTTGCGGAACACCACCGAGCCTTCGCTGGTGCCGATGTTCTCGCCCACGCGGAAGGCGTCGCGGTCGGCCAGCGTGATGACCAGATCGCCCTTGTTCGCCTCGATGTCGCGCACGAGGTTTTCCAGCCCCTGCACCAGGCTCTCGCCCTCGGTGGCCACCGCGCGCTCCAATGCATCGGGGTTGGTGGCCAGAAAATTCGTCGGCGCCATCAGGTTGACGATCTGCTTGGAGAAATAGTCCAGACGGCGGCGGTCGACCTCATCCAGCATGTCCAGCCCGGAGACCGATTCCTCGATCGCCTTGGACGAGATCAGATATTGCTGCTTGATGAAGTTGAAATAAGGATGCGTGTCCCAGAGCGGGTTGGAAAAGCGCGGATCTTTCGGGCCGGGATCGGCGGGCGGGGCCAGCGTGCCACGGGCCAGCGCCTGCTGCGCCTCCACGTAATGCTTCATCGCCTTGCCCCAGTAATTCACCTGCTGCTCGAGGATGCGGGCGGGGTTGTCGGCCAGCTCTTTGATATAGGCGGCACTGGCCTTGAGGTAGAGATCCTGCCCCGGCCCCTCCAGCGCAGTGTTCGGCGCCCGCTTTTGCGCAAGGGCCGCGATCAGGCGCTGCGACAGCCCCTCGATCTTTTTCAGATTTTCGGCCATTTTTTCAGGGAGAACAGGGAGACCCTCGTCGCCAGTTGTCATGTTAACTTTTCCCCCTTACACTTTGGGTTACCATAACGTCGCCTGCTGGGGAGGGTAAAGCGACGATTTCTCGGCAGCACCCTCCGGGGGCAAGGAGACGCGATGAAGGGTATGATGAGTTACGACCTGATGGACACCATCAGGAATACGAACGAGTGGATGGGCGCTTCGGCGCGCGCGATTGCGTCGTATCCGGTGTTTGGCATGGTCCCGCATCCGATGTTCAAGATGATGTCCGCCTGGGGCCGGGTCACCGAACGCAGCTTTGGCCGCATGGTGATCAAGCCCGACTGGGGCATCCGCACGATCCCGGGTGCCGATGGCCGCGACCATCTGGTCACGGTGGAAACGCTGGTCGAAAAGCCGTTTGGCAGCCTGATCCATTTCAACGTCAAGCGCCGGGCGCCGATGGCGCGCCGCGTGCTTCTCGTGGCGCCAATGTCGGGGCATTATGCCACGCTTCTGCGCTCGACCGTGGCCAGCCTGTTGCCCGACTGCGAAGTCTATGTGACCGACTGGCACAATGCGCGCGACATTCCGGTCTCGGCGGGCAAATTCGACATTGAGGATTACACCCTCTACCTCGTCGAATTCATGCGCCATCTGGGCCCCGATCTGAACGTGATCGCGGTCTGCCAACCGGCACCGCTGACGCTGGCCGCCACCGCCTATCTGGCCGAGGAAGAGCCCGCCGCCCAGCCCAAAACCCTGACCCTGATCGGCGGTCCGATCGACCCCGATGCCTCTGCCACCGATGTGACCGATTTTGGCCGCCGGGTGACGATGGGCCAGCTCGAGCAAAGCGTGATCCAGCGCGTCGGCTTCAAATACAAAGGCGTGGGCCGCGAGGTGTATCCGGGCCTGATGCAGCTGGCCTCGTTCATCTCGATGAACGGTGAAAAGCATGCCAAGGCCTTCTTCGACAAGATCGTCGCCGAAGCCAAGGGCGAAGGTTCCGAGCATGATGGCCACAACCGCTTCTATGATGAATATCTGGCGGTGATGGACATGACAGCGGAGTTCTACCTCTCGACCGTTGAGCGGATCTTCAAAGGGCTGGAAATCGCGCAGAACCGTTTTGTCGTGGACGGCAAGATGGTGGACATTGGCAAGATCACCAGCGTGGCGGTGAAAACCGTCGAAGGCGCGAATGACGATATCTCGGCGCCGGGTCAATGCGTCGCGGCACTGGCGCTTTGCACCGGCCTGCCGGAGAGCAAAAAGGCCAGCCACCTTGAGCCGGGCGCCGGCCATTACGGCATTTTTGCCGGGAAAAGCTGGCGCAACAACATCCGGCCCTTGGTGCTGGAGTTCATCGACCAGAACAGCGGTGCGGCGCCGAAAAAGACCGCCAAGATCCGCACCGTCGGCGGCACGGACATCGCCCCGGCCGATGGCGCCACCGGCGCCGCCTGAGCCCGATACCTCCCGCAAGATCAGAAAGGCGGCCCCTCCCCGGGCCGCCTTTTCTTTTGGTATTTCGGTGAAACGCGGCAGGGGGGAAATAAAGTCTGTTGGTCGGCAATGCGGGACGAAGCGGACGTTCGATCTATTGCGAACAACGTCTGCTCCCATGCAGTGGCATGGCAATTCGTACCATCAATTACTGAGTAGCAAGAAATCCGACCAACGCTGCAGATGGTCCTACCGCCCGACGTGTCTCTTGAACAATTTGCACTTTGGAAAATACGATTTCAACGGTGACATCATTAAATGAAATCGTCCAAAAGCGCGGTGAGAGAGCTTTCCATTTTGTTGTACGCTCGCTGCCGTAAACCTCCGTAAAGTCCCATGCTTTCGTGGGATATTTCGCGTGACCTAGCCCTTTCACATTCATAGGATTTTGTTCGAAGTGGATCACATCTGAAAATTTGAGAATGGCAACACCACCGCCCGCTACAGGTGCGATGTCGTAACTAAGCAGTAGATCAGAGCCGTCGGAAAATATGGCTGGGTTTTCAACCGTTCCAATAGCCGGAAAGTCTTCTTGTGGGGTTTTGCTTTCCATAACTTCCTCTTGAAAGTCGACCTCAATCTATGATGCGGACCTTGGTGCAGAATGCAGCGCTCAGCAAGAAGGGCTCAAAGCTGACCAATACCGCCTGCCCCCGTGCCTGAACCGCCCTTAGACTTCCAACAACCGATGTCCCGCCGCCTGCAGCAAGCCTTCGGCCCGCGCGACATCCCCGGCCTTGACCAACAGGTGATCCCCGTCAAAGGTCGAGACGACAAAGATACCCAGACCCGCCTCGGACAAAGGACGGATCACCGAGAGCACGATCCCCGTCTCGTCAAAGGCAAAGGGCCCGACCAGCTCCCAGCAGCGCCAGCCCGCATCCTGCTGTGCCTCAGCGGGCACCCGCTCGGCCCGGCACAGGATCGACAGTTCCGTGCCGCTGCGCGAGATGCTGGAAAACCCCTCGCCCTCCGCCCAGGCGGGAATCGGTGTTTCGGGATCAAGACGCGCCACGGCATACAGCCCCGGCAAGGGACGCAGACGAACAGAAACCGGCATTTCAGACCTCATTTCAACAAAAGCGGCGCCGCCAGCCAATCCTCCAGCGCCCGGGTGACCTTGACCGGCTGCTCGAGCGGGGTCAGATGGCCCGCCCCGAGGATCAGCCGGAATTCAGCATGGGGCATCAGTTCCGCCAGAAACTGATGCCGGCGCGGCGGACAGATCGTGTCATATTCCCCGCAGAGCAGCAGCGCCCGCACCCGCGTGTTGCGCAAGGCGCGCTGCTGATCGGGCCGCCGCATCAGCGCCCGCGATTGCTGCTGATAGACCTCGGGGCCGAGCGCATCGGCCATCTCCAGCATCATCGCCTGTACCTCCTGCCGCCCCTCGCCGGGCGCCAGCGCCTCGGCAGGCACCTCCTCCAACAAGGCGGCATCGAAACGCCCGGCGCGCGCGCGGACCATTCGCGCCTCGCGCAGCGCCGCCGCCTGCGGGGTTTCGGCCAGCGAATTCACATTCATCAAGGCAATCCGCAGCACCCGCTCGGGCGCGCGGCGCAGCACTTCCATTGCCACCAAGGCGCCCAGCCAATGCCCGATCAGCGCGAATTTCGGCGGCGCGGCCGCCAACACCTGCCCCGCCATCTCCTCCACGCTCGCCCCCTGCGCAAGGCAGCCCACCTGCACCGGATGCCGGGCGGAAAGACCGATGATCTGGTGCCAGAACAGCCGGGCATCGCCCATCAGCCCGGGTAAAAACACCAGTGGTTCACCTGTCATCCGCCGTCTCTCCTTGCCCCGCAGGGGCGGGGATATGGCGCGAGAGTGGCATGGAACCCCGGCGAGGCAAAGCCCCCCACCCGCCCGCAGGGCCCGCCATCGGCGGGTTTTTGTTCCCTGTGAGGGGCTTAGTCTGCCCAGGCGATGGCGCTGGCGCTGGCGACGCCGGGGGGAGGCGATTGGCTAGAGGCGCGCCGGAGACCGGGCGGTGGGGCAAGGGGCGGCGCGCGCCCACCTTGCT
>NZ_JBGQOG010000037.1:0-15833 GCF_052113705.1 Phaeovulum sp. W22_SRMD_FR3
TTGAACTCGCGGCTGAACTTCCGTCTCGTCATATCCACACTCCAGTTCCTTGGTCACGATCTTATCTTCGTGTCCACCAAACCGGCAGCAGCTCAGCGAGCTTGATCGAGCTTCGAAGACAGACGAGGAGTTACGGCGGCTCTGCACCGTGCCGGGCATCGGGCCAGTCACTGCGGGTGCCATTGCTGCCTTCGCGCCAGATCTTTCGACATTCGACAGCGGTCGCAACTTTGCCGCCTGGCTGGGCTTGGTGCCGCGACAACGGTCAACGGGCGGCAAAGCCCGGCTTGGAGCCGTCAGCAAGATGGGGCAATGCGACATCCGCAAGCTCCTGATCGTCGGAGCCATGAGCGTGATCCGATGGGTTGTGCGCAAGGGCGGCAGCTCCAATCGCTGGCTGGCCAATCTGGTCGCGCGCAAGCCCCGAATGGTGGCAGCGGTGGCGCTGGCCAACAAGATGGCCCGCATGATCTGGGCAATTACAACGAAACAGGAGCATTACAGAATGGCGTGACCCTGATCCACGGACAGGGAAACGGCATGGCCGCAAGGCCTGGGCAAGGTGATCGACCGACGGAGTAAGCGACACGGACTTCAAAGTTCAAGGCGAGGAAACCCAGTCCCGGGGCTCGAGCGTCATAGCTCTCTGAACCGATGTGGGCCTTGCCTTCCGAACAGCATACCGGCCCGTGGCGTCAGAAGAGCCACATCAAGAGGCCTGACACACGACCGATTGAAGCCCAGCCCAACCGTCGAAAAATCAGCTTGCAAAACCGGGGGCATCCACACACGCCCCGATCTCCAGCATCCGCAGGATGACCTGCGCATCCTTGGGATCGTTCTTGTCCCAACTGTTGTGCAGCGCTTCCCGCGTGCGGGCGAGTGCAACAGAAGACACGAGCTTCAGATCGAATCCCGCTGCTCCGAGAGCGAACATCAGCGCCCGATGATAGTTGCCTGTCGCCTCGAACCCGACGGTGACGGGCAGGCCGTATTCCATCAAGGCAGCGATGAGCCGACGATAATCATCAGCCGTGTTCAACACTGTCATCCGCCGCCGACGCGTCCGCCCCGGGACTGTGATCAGCACCTCGTGACGGGTCTTGGAAATGTCGATGCCTACCAGAACACGGGCATCCGAAGTATGCTCAACCTTGGCCATAGCCGGTCTCCTCAGTGGTGTGGTTCGCAAAACCACCATAGAGATCCGGGCCCCGGTTGTGGCCGCCTGCTGCGCAATTTTGGGGGCTGCGCAGGCGGCCACAACCTTCAACCGCGATTCATTCCCGACATGCTATGGGCTCGTTTTTACCAGCCGCCACTTCACGGCTCTGGTGCGCAGCTATGGCCTGAAACAGGAGTTCATCACCCCGCCCTCGCCATCGGGCTCGAACCCGTGGCGCCCGGATGGCTCGACCCGCAGCAACGGATGTAATTGAATAGCCCCTTTCTGCGGTAGAGTGATCCTCTAGCCGGAACCGTCACATCCTGCAGGTTGATGTCGCCTGCCCGTTCTCTGCCAATGCTGCATGATCCGCCTGTAGGCTTGCTCGGCGTGCTCGGCCCCGGCACGATCTGCCTGTCTCAGTTCCGGCTTGTTGTAATCGTAAGCAGTGCCGCGCTGACCGCGCCGGGGTTCCGCGCCTGCCGCCAGCTCCAGCTTGCGCATCTTGCGCGCCAGCAGTGTGGGGCGGCCCCAGGCATAGTCCTCGCCTCTGGACAGCATGTGCCAGATCAGAACGGCGAGTTTGCGGGCCACGGCGACGGCCCCCACATGCGCGCCCCGGCGCGCCTTGACCCGCTCATAGAAGGCGCGGAGTGGCCCAGGGCTCCGCACAGCCTGCCAAGCCGCCTCGACCAGCAGGTGACGTGCGTCGCTCCGGCCGCGCTTGGTGATCCGCCCATGATACGCAGGGCCATCGCCGGATTGCCGCACGCTTGGATGCAGCCCCAGATAGGCCGAGAGCTGATCAGCCGAGGCGAAGCGGTCCACGCGGCCGATCGCGGCCATCACCCCGACCGCGACCACCATGTCGACACCCGGAATCGTCATCAGCCGCCGGACATCCTTGTCCGGCATGGCTGAACGGGCGATGTCCTGCTCGACCAGCCGCTGCGCTGACGTTTGTCTGTCATACTCTTCAATGTGCCGGATGATCGCCACGCGCTCATCCGGCGGCACGTCCTGCGCCAGAACCCAGGCGCGCCCCTTGCCCCCGAACAGATCCAGATGCGGGCAGCGGGGCGCGAGCTGCGCATGAAGAATGGATTGCACGATGGCCTTCAGGCGCACCCGACTCTTCACCAGCTGGTTGCGTCGCGTGACCTGTCTGCGCCGGGCCTGCGTCTCTGCATCCGGGATCCAGACTTCGGGCAGGAAGCCCGCGGCGTAGAGCTGTGCCAGAACGCGGGCGTCGATCTTGTCCGTCTTTGTCTTTGCCCGTGCAATGAGGTGAACCTGCAGCGGGTTGGCGACCGCGACCCGGGCCACTCTCGGTGCAAGGATCTCGACAACGGCGGCAGCGTTGCCGGTCGCTTCGACAACCACATGATCGGTCGGCCAAAGGGTCGAGGCAAAAGCCGTCAGCTTCTCCCGCGTCATGTCTACACGCCCAAGTCGGCGCGCAATTCCGTCTTCAAGGACCACCGCCTCGGCAAAGACGCGGTAGATATCCAGTCCAATGATGCGCATTTCGAACTCCTCTTGTCAGCAAGGAGGGAGCAGGCGGGCACGCGGCATGTACAGATCCGTGCTCTCGGCACATCCGGGCGAGCCGCAGGGGCGACCATATAACGGCACGGGCTCTCGGCCCATTGTTGCAGCTCGGTCTGCCCACACTCACGTGCTCCCGATGCCCCAAGCCCCGGATGCCAACACGATAGCAGATCCTGGGCCAAGAGCACCGCCTTGATCATGCCGGATAACGGCATGGTCGAGCGCGTGATCCGGACGCTGAAAGAGCAATGCACTCACCGGCACCGCTTCGAAAGCATCCAGCACGCGACCCGTGTCATCGGTGACTGGATCAGCTTCCACAACCACCGCCGCCCTCATCAGGCCCTTGCCATGCGCACGCCTGCTGAGGCATTCAGATTAGCGGCTTAACCTGAGCAGATTCCGCTGGGTCAATACAGCAGCGTGGTCATCACCGCGAACCTCAGCTTTGGCGAAGGGGCCACGGCCTTCGGTGACGCCAAAATGACCACGGCCTCGCTCGAAGGCCTGACCCACCCTTTCCACATTCTGGAAACCAGGAACGACAGTTTCCGCTTCAAAGCCATTTCTGCTGCTGCGCCCGCCGCAAAGAAAAAACAGAGTTAGACCCAATCTTGACCCCAGCAAGAACCGAAATCCAGGATCAGAACTGGGTCACTTCTCGGTGAGAAAAACGGCTCAGTCTTGGATGAAAATCAACGGTTTGACCGCGCCTGGAACTTTTCCGGCCAATAGAGGCGGGTCGGATTTCTCACCAGCAGTTTTTGCAAAAGGGCTGGTTCCGGGGCAATGCGCGCCAAAAGGTCGACCAAGGCACCATCGTCCGGCATGTCTTTTTTGATATTCGGATGCGGCCAGTCGGTGCCCCACAGCACACGGTCCTCAAAGCGGGTGACGAGTTCGCGCGCGAAGTGAACTGCATCGTCATAGGGGGGGCCGGTTCTGGTGATCCGTTCGGCGCCGCAGACCTTTACCCAGAAACGCTCATCCGCCATCAGGTCCAGCAACATGCCAAAGGCGGGCTGCGTCACCCCGCGCGATGCATCGGGACGCCCCATATGGTCGATCACCATCGGAACCGGCAGCGTCTTGAGGATCGGGGCGAGGGTCTCCAGCCGGTCCGCCTCGAAATGCACCACGGCATGCCATCCCAGCGGCGCGATCCGCGCGGCCAGTTCCTGAACCGCTCCGACGTCGGCGTCTTTGCCCAGATGGGTGACAAAATTAAACCGAATGCCGCGCACGCCGCCGTCGTGCAGGTGCTGCAATTCTGCGTCGGTCACCTCGCGGGCAACCATGCCCACACCCCGGCAGGTGCCGCCGGACCGGGCGATGGCATCCAACATGGCCGTATTATCGGTGCCATGACAGCTTGCCTGCACCAAAACCGTGCGCGCGATCCCAAGCCTGTCATGCAGCGCCGCGAGGGTTTCCCAGGGGGCATCTACCGGTGTGTAGGTCCGCTCGGGTGCGAAGGGAAAGTCCTTTGCGGGGCCAAAGACATGGCAATGCGCATCACAGGCCCCGGCGGGTAGTTTCAGCGCAGGCGTTGAGGGATTGCTTTGAAAGGGCAAATTTTCGCTAAACATCAGTCAGACCTTTGGATCATTGGCGGCGCGCGGGATCGGCCGCGCCACAAGCAGGCGGAACAGAAGGGTGATGAGGCCCGCGAGACCGGCCAGGCGCATGATGAGGGTGGCCGGATCTGTCGCGGTCACTGCCGTTGGCCACAGGACAAGGAGCGCGGCGGCCGCCAGCGCGAACCGCTCGGGCCATGACATCGGGCGCGCGCACCATCCTGCGAAGGCAATGGTCAGGCCGGTGATCCCGATGGTGGCGAGGATCGCCGAGAGGGTGATGGCGAGACCATCGCCGACCATCAGCAGGTCTGGCATCGAAACAAAGAGGAAGGGCACGAACAGTTTGACGAAGCCAAGGCGCACCGCCTCCATCGCGGTCCCATTGGCATCTCCACCCGAGATCGAGGCGGCGGCAAACGCAGCCAGTGCGACCGGCGGGGTGATCGCCGAGACGAGGCCGTAGTAGAAGATGAACATATGCGCGACGATGGGCTCGATGCCGAGCCGGGTCAGGGCGGGCGCCACCAGCACGGCAAGTAGGAGATAGGCGGCCGAAGTCGGCAAACCCATCCCGAGGATGAAGGAGACCACGGCGGTCAGCACCAAAATCGCCAGAATGCTTGAGCCGCCGACTTCGACGATCAGCCCGGAGAGCATCAGCCCGAGACCAGTCAAATTCAAGACGCCAATGACCGCACCGGCAGCCACAACTGCGGCAATGATCGGCATGGTGGCGGCCAGCGTGTCGCGGCAGACGGCGATCAGTTCGACCACGTTGACACGGGTGTCCTTGCGCCAGGGCGAGATGGCGAGTGCGGCGACGATACACATCACGGCCGCGCGCGTGGGCGTGTAGCCTGCGATCAGAAATCCGATCAGCGCGATCAGCGGCAAGAGCAGATAGCCACGGTATTTCAATGTGCTCCACAGCAGGGCGAGGCCCGCATCCATGTCGCGCTGCAGCCCCAGCCGCCCGGCCTCCAGCCGCACCGAGATCATCAGGGCCAGAACATAGAGCAGACCCGGGATCAGTGCAGCCAGCGCAATGGTGCCGTAGGGAACGCCGATGATTTCGGCCATCAGAAACGCCGCAGCCCCCATCACCGGCGGCAGGATTTGCCCGGCGGATGAGGCCGCAGCCTCAATGGCGCCGCCAGATTGGCGGAATAGCCGGTGCGCTTCATCAGTGGAATGGTGAAGGTACCGGTGGTCACCACATTGGCCACGGCCGAGCCGTTGATCGTGCCCAGCATTGCCGAGGCAAGCGCGGCCGACAGGCCCGGTCCGCCCACCATGCGACCGGTCAGACCCCGGGCGATGTCGACAAACACCTCGCCGGTGCCGATCTTCATCAGGAGGCCGCCGAGCAGGGCGAAGAGGAAGATATATTCGACTGCGACGCCCATCGGCACGCCATAGACGCCCTCGGTGGACAGCATCAATGTTGAGGCCAGCCGCCGCAGGTCATAGCCGCCGTGGCCGTATTGACCGGGGATTAGGTAACCGAACCAGGCGTAAAGCAGCGCCATACCCATCATGATCACCAGCGGCCAGCCGAGGGCCATGCGCACCAGCACGAAAACCACCGCCATCAGGCCGATGAAGATCGGCAGATCCGCCGGCGTCGCCATGGCGCCGCGCATCACGATGTCAAAATAGCTGGATTGGATGTGATACCCGGGGATCAGCGCCACAATGGCCAGGGCGTAGCAGAGCAGCCGTACCCCGCCTCGCTCTGCCTGCAGCCCCAACGCCAGCAATCCTGCCGCTGCGACCAGTGAGAAGAAAGCTGCGCGCAGGATCAGCGCAGTGATCAGGCCGAAATAGGCTCCATAGATCACCAACGCGGTGACCAGCACGGCGAGGCCCGCATAGAGGAGGGAGATGGTGGCCACCTCCTTCCTTCCGCGATCTCCCGAACGGTACAGCAGCAAGGTGTCAAGAACAGGCGTCATTGTCCGCACCACTCAGTTTTGCTTATGCGCGTTGAAATATGCCTCGGCGCCGGCATGCAGCGGGATCGGCATGTTGGGCGCATCCGCGAGATTGATTGCCTTGGCCTGTGGGTGCACCTCGCCGAGTTCGGCCAAATTGTCGAAAATGGAGGCCGTCAGTTTCTCGACCAGCGCCGGATCGGCATCAGCTTTGACGAACAGAGTTGCGGGGTCATTCACCACCGAGACCGGCCCGGTCTGGTCCGGATAAGTCCCGGCCGGAATTTGGTAGGGCTGGTAGAAAGGGTATTCTTTGAACAGCGGCGCCATTTTGACTTCGTCCAGCGACAGCAGAACCATGTCTTCCTGCGCATCCAGATCGATCAGCGCGGCGGTCGGTGCACCCGCCAATACGACGGTTGCGTCGACCGTGCCATTGGTCAGGGCAGTAACCCCTTCATTATAGGACAGGAACTCGACATTGCTCTTGTCAAAGACGCCATAGGCCTCCAGCAGGCGCTGCGCGAGAACCGCAGCATTCGAACCCGGAGGGCCGAGGTTGATGCGCTTGCCTGCCAGATCCTCAAAGCCTGAAACGCCGGTGGATTTGATTGTCGCAACCTGCAAAACGGCGGGATAAAGATAAGCCATGCCGGCGACCGGTTGCTTGTCACCATCGAACGCGCCGGTGCCGGTGGCGGCTTCATACAACGTCGAGGAAGACGAGAAGCCAAAGGTCAGTTGACCAGCGGCAACGCGCCGGATGTTCTCCACCGAGGCGCCGGTGACCTCCGCCCGGGCGGTCGTGCCGTCCAGATGGGTATTGATGACATTGGCAACACCGGCGCCAATGACGTAGAAAAGGCCGCCGGTGCCGCCGGTCCCGATCGAGACGCGCTCTTGCGCGCAAGCGGGCATCGCCAGGCCCGAGACCACCGCTGCCGTGGCGATGAGTTGTTTGATGTTCATCGTGTACTCCTCCCTATTTAAGTCGTGATTTATTTTGTTGTTTCAGGTATTTGCTCCGATACCAGCGCCACCAGACTTGCATGTGTCGCACTGACGAGAGCTTCGATTGCGGCGTCGTGATCTGCGCCATCGGCGCGGCCATCTGACAGCCGGTTGATCCGTTCCGGGTTGATGAGCGTGTAATAGAGGCCCCCCAGCAGAAACTGACTGCGCCAGACGATGCCTTCACGCGCGACGCCCGGCAGGCAGTCGGCGATGGCGTCGATGAACTCGCGCGTCGTGTCGTCGAAGGATTCCGCGATAATATTTCGGGCGGCAGGATCGCCCTCGGCTGAGAGCACCGCGCGCATCCGGGTGAATTGGGCGCCACCGCCGGAATCGGTGGACGATGCAAAGGCCGGCAGCAGATAGGAGCGCAGGATTGCCGTCAGCCTGCTGTGCGGGTCGGCGATCCGCATGGCTTCCCCCAAAAGCTCGCGGCGGCGCATGTTCATCGGGCGGGTATGGCGCGCATAGATCGCGCTCAGCAGGCCGATACGGTCGGTGAAATGGTAGTTCAGGCCCGAGACGGCCACGCCGGCTTCCCGCGCAATTTCCCGCAGGGAGACTGCACCAAAGCCACGTTCGGCAAAGAGCCGCTCTGCCACATCCAGGATTGTGACCTGCGTTCCATGTTGGCCATTTGATTTGCGCATGTGATCTTTTTCCGATTCCGCCGAATTTGTACATATGTACTAATAATAGATGCATGAGTCCATATTTTTGTACATATGTACGAATTTTTGACGAACAAAGGCGCTTTGTCGAGGCAAGGCGCCACAATAGAACGTAAATTTTGTTTTTAAATCAGCGTGTTGATGTGGAGGTATCCAGCGCTGTGTTGCGCAAACCGGTTGGAAATTCGCGGCGGGAATGCAGCCTGTGAACGGCGCTGAATGAGCAGTTGGTCCCGAGAGGGGGCAATACCGGCAACCCATTTTCGGACAATACTGCGCTGGAACAACACGGATCGCCGCCCGCCGCCTCACAATAGGCAGGAAGCGGTAGACCTGATTGCGCGAAGCCGCGTGACTGCTATGGCGCTTGCCATCTGCGCAGTCGGGCGACGCCAGAGGCATCGGAAGACGTGCAGGTTGCAGCACTGGCGATATGGTGGAGGCCCGCGCGACAGGTGAACTTCTCAGGTCTTTCCTGCATCAGGACATCACATAGCACGCATCCTGGTTGCGGGGCGTTGGCTTGTCGGGTTCGTGCTGGTCAAGCCATCTTATTCCGGCATATCTGAAAGCTTAATGTCTCGTCTAGTGATGGCTGCGCTGCTCTCATAGAGTTGCAGCACTGGCACGTTCAATTCGCGCCACGCAGATCATCAATTCAACGAACGCGGCTGTGCCGTGCGGCTTTGGCAATGGCACAGGCCGCCACAGCTGACCGGGAGGGAGAAATACAGAATGAAACAAAAGGGTGACTGGCGGGTATCTCTGGCCGGCGAATGCATGGTGAGCCGCCCCTTTTCGATGCACGAAGAGCCGGAGTTTCTGGGCGTCTGGGACCTGATCAAGGATGCGGACGTTTCCTACGGTCATCTTGAGATGAATTTTGCGGATCCTGAGGAATTGAAATGGCCCGCGCGGGGGCAGGGTATTGGCAGTTTCATGATGTCTGACCCGATCATCGCCCAAGATCTCAAATGGGCAGGTTTCGACATCATGTCGACTGCCCATAACCACAGCTTTGACTTTGGGGCCGAGGGCCTGGTCGCGACCAAAAAGCACATGCGGGCGGCGGGCATTGCGACGGCGGGCACCGGCACCGATCTCGAGCGTGCCTCTGAACCCGGCTATGTCGAAAAGAAAAATGGCCGGGTCGCTTTGGTCGCGACCTCTTCGGGCAACCAGCATTTCATGTGGGCCAACCACGCCAAGGGCTCGTTCATGGCGCGGCCGGGGGTGAACCCGCAAAGGTTGCAATTCGTGTTCCAGGTTGATCCGGACACGATGGCGAACCTGAAGGATTTCGCGAAGAAACTCGATATCGTCAAGCCGCCGAAACATGGGCCGAAGGATGGCTTTGGCTTCCTCATTCCCGGCGCGCAGCAATGGGGCGACCCGGAATGCTTTGTCGAGGGGGAGAGCTGCGAAATCATCTCAACCTGCAACCCGCGCGATCTGGCCCGCAACATGCGCTCGATCGAAGAGGCGCGCTGCATGGCCGATCTGGTGATCGTCGCGCATCACTTCTCGGTGGCAGATGGCCCGCGCGGCGACCTGCCGCCTCGCTTTGTTCGTGAATTCGCCCATGCGGCGATTGATGGCGGTGCAGATATCTATGTGGGTCACGGCTGGCACAAAACCTTGGGGATCGAGATCTACAAGGGCAAGCCGATCATCTATGGCATCGGCAACTTCTTTGCGCATTCCGAATTCATCCAGCGGGTGCCCTATGACAGCTATGACGCCTGGGGCCATGATGTGGATGCGCTGCAAACGCTGCATCCGGCATTGCATCCGCTTCATCCCGGCCTCGATACCCCGTCGCAGACCTGGTGGAGTTCGTGCATTTTGCAGGCTGAGATGAAAGAGGGCAAACTGGTGCGGCTGATGATGCATCCGGTCGAAATGGGGCGTGAATCCAATAAGGAAGCGACGCTGCACCGGCGGACCGGCGGTGGGGATCACCCGCTGACGGAAGGCCGCCCTATGCTGGCCAAAGGAGAGGATGGGGTGCGCATTCTGGAGCGGTATCAGCGTCTGTCCGAACCGTTCGGCACCAAGATCCGGATTGAGAATGGCGTGGGGATCATTGACGTCACAACCTGATCGCGCGCGGGAAATCAGTTCAGCGTGGTCGTCCTGCGGGCGGTCACGCGCCGCCGGTCTGAGACGGGCCGGAGGATGAGGGAGGAAGGCATGGGCGCACATAAGCCCGACGATACGAACTTGCGAAAGGCACCGCTGTTGCAGGTGCGCGATCTCGGGGTCGCCTTCCCCGCAAGAGGCGGGGCGGAGACCTCTGTCGTTACCGGTCTCTCCTATGAGATCGCGGCGGGCGAAACGCTGGGGATCGTGGGCGAGAGCGGTTGCGGTAAAACCATGACATCGCTGTCACTGATGGGGCTGGTGCCGGGGAGTGGCCGGGTGACGGGAGAGGTGCTGTTCAACGGCCGCAACCTTCTGGCGCAGTCGGACCGCGAATGGCGGGCGCTTCGTGGCGCCGATGTCGCAATGATATTTCAAGAACCGATGACCGCCATGAATCCTGTGATGAAGGTGGGGGTGCAGATCGCTGAAGTCCTTCAGGTCCATGAAAAACTAAGCGCGCGTGCAGGTTTTGAGCGTGCGGTTGAATTGCTGGAAGCGGTCGGGATTCCCGCGCCACGCCACCGGGCCGGGGATTATCCGCATCAGCTTTCGGGGGGGATGCGCCAGCGGGCGATGATCGCCATGGCGCTGGCCTGTCGGCCCAAATTGCTGGTGGCGGATGAGCCGACCACGGCACTTGATGTGACCATTCAGGCGCAGATCCTCGACCTGATTCTGGAGTTGCAGGAAGACACCGGCATGGCGGTGCAGTTCATCACGCATAACCTTGCCGTGGTCTCTGAACTCGCCCACCGGATTTTGGTGATGTATGCGGGGCGCGGCGTCGAATACGCGCCCGCCGAGCAGATTTTTGCAAACCCGCTGCATCCCTATACCCGCGGGCTGATCGAGACACTCCCCGATCCGTACCGCAAGGTTGAGCGTCTTCATGTCATTCCGGGCAGCCTCAGGGTGCAGCCCCGGCAGGGCTGCCGTTTTGCATCGCGCTGCCGCCTCGCGACCGAAGAATGCCGCATCACCGAACCAATGATGCGGGAGGTTGAACCGGATCATTTTGTCGCCTGCCTGAAAGTAACGCCATGACGCCGCTTCTCGAACTCGACAAAGTCAGCATCCATTTCCCGACACGCGCCGGGCTCTTGCAGCCGCGCCTGATGCTGCGGGCGGTGGACAAAGTGTCCCTCACGGTGATGCGCGGTGAAACCCTGGCGATTGTCGGCGAAAGTGGCTCGGGCAAGTCAACGCTTGGCTATTCGGTGGCGGGGTTGCGGCCGCCCACCACCGGCGGCATTCGCCTCACCCCGGCGCGCGCGCATCCGGCGGGCCGTGACCCGGTGCAGATCATTTTTCAGGATCCGTTTTCGGCGCTTGATCCCCGGATGACGGTCGAAGATATCGTCAGCGAGCCCCTGCGCCTGACCGAGGTCGGGCGGAAGCTGCGAAGGGACCGGGTTGCCGAGGTGCTGGAGCAGGTGGGCATGCCCGCCGATGCGGCAAACCGTTATCCCCACCAGTTTTCGGGTGGCCAGCGGCAACGCCTTGCGATTGCGAGGGCCTTGATCGGCGACCCGGAGCTGATCGTTGCCGACGAGCCGCTGTCGGCGCTCGACGTTTCGATCCAGTCCAAGGTTCTCAACCTTCTGGCCGATATTCGGGAAAAGCACGGGATCAGCTATTTCTTCATCAGTCATGACTTTGGCGTGGTCCGGCATCTCGCGGACCGGGTTGCCGTGCTCTATCTCGGGCGGATCATGGAGGTGGGCCCGGCGGATGATATCTTCACCTCGCCCAGCCATCCTTACACGCAGGCTTTGTTTGAGGCCGTGCCACGGATCGGGCGGGGACGTCGCAAACGCGGCAGCGTTCTCAAGGGCGAAATCCCCTCACCGATCCGGCCCCCGTCGGGATGTGTGTTTCACCCCCGTTGTCCCAAAGCCACCGCGATCTGTTCCACCGACCGGCCCGAGCTGTTGCCCGCGCCGGGGCGGCCAGAGCAGCTCTCGGCCTGCCATCACAAGGAGTGAGCCCATGCTGCGCTATTCCCTCTCGCGTTTATCACAGGCAGTGCTGGTCATTCTGGTCATGTCCTTCTTGCTGTTTTTGCTGATCGGGCTGATGCCCGGCGATCCGATTGACAATATGTTCGAGGGCAATCCCTCGCTGACGCCGGAACTCATTGATCAAATGCGGTCACTCTATGGCCTCGATCAGCCGGTGACCGTGCGCTACTGGAACTGGCTGGTGGCCGCGCTGCACGGCGATTTGGGCTATTCCAGCCTGTATTTCCGGCCGGTACTTGAGGTGCTGGTGCCCTCGATGCTGCAAACCGCCAAGCTGATGGCGCTCACGCTTCTGATTTCGGTGCCGCTGGCGATGGCACTGGGGTCGCTGGCGGCACGCAAGCCGACCAAACTGGTGGATTCGGTGATCGGCATGTTTTCCTTTGCCGCGATTTCGCTGCCGAACTTCTGGGTATCCTTGCTGCTGATCATTTTGTTCTCGGTCAAGCTGGGTTGGCTGCCTGCCTCCGGAACGCCGATTTCCAATGATGCTTCCTTCGTGACGCAGGCGCGGCATCTGGTGTTGCCGGTCTCGGTGCTGGTGATGTTTCACGTCGGGCCGCTGATCCGCTATGTCCGTGCTGCCATGATCGAAACGCTGTCGGCAGATTTCGTGCGCACTGCCCGCGCCAAAGGTGTCAGCGAGCGCGCGGTGATCATGCGCCATGCATTGCGCAACGCGCTTATTCCCATGGTCACTGTGCTGGCGCTCAGCTTTGGTCATCTGTTTTCCGGCGCCCTGGTCATCGAGACCATCTTCGGCATGCTGGGAATGGGCAAGATGATCTATGACGCGGTTGCCAATATCGACTTCAACCTCGCGCTTGTCGGGCTCTTGCTGGCGACGATTGTCGTGCTGATTTCGAACCTGCTTGCGGATCTGGCCTATGCCCTCCTGGACCCGAGGATCACGCTATGAGCGATGTCAGCACCCCCACCACTGTCACCCGCGCGCCGCTTCCCCCGATCCAGACCATCTGGAGCCTGCGCTTTGAGAAATTCCGCAGTCACCGCATTGCAACGACCTCGCTGATCTTTCTGGTCGTTTTGGTTCTGCTGTGCCTCTGTGCCTGGCCGCTCAGTCAGTATCTTGGGATCAACCCGAACAAAACCAATTTGCTGGCACGTTTCCAGCCGCCCTCAGCCGCGCATTGGCTGGGCACCGACGATCTGGGACGCGATGTGTTGGTGCGGCTGCTTTACGGCGGGCAGGTCTCCATCGCGGTGGGGGTCATCGCAACCTTCCTGATGGCGATCATCGGCGTCGCCGTCGGCGTCACCGCCGGGTTTATTGGCGGCAAGGTGGACGCGGTTCTGATGCGGGCAACCGATTGCCTGATTGCCCTGCCGCTCATTCCGCTGCTGATCGTGCTGGGGTCGATTGACCTGACCAAGATCGGTCTCTCGGCCGCCGCTGCCAACTCGCCCATCTATATCTTTCTGCGGATCGTCATCATCATTGCGATTGTCGACTGGACCACCATGGCGCGGATCGCCCGTGCGGGAGCCATGCAGATCCGCGAGCGCGACTATGTGCGGGCCGCCACGGTGAGCGGGGCAGGGCGGAGCTATAATGTCTTTGTGCACATCCTTCCCAACATTTCCTCCCCGCTGATCGTGGCGGCAACGCTGACCGTTGGCCGGGTGATCTTGCTCGAATCCACGCTGAGCTTTCTGGGGTTCGGCATCGCGCCCCCCACCCCGACCTGGGGGAACATGCTGACCAATGCGCAACAGCTCATCATCTCGGCGCCGCATCTGGCGATTTATCCGGGGCTGTTGATCTTCGCCACCGTCATGGCCGTGAACTTTGTCGGCGATGGTGCGCGCTATGCCTTTGACCCTCGGGCAGAAAATGAGGGTCGGTCGCATTGACCGACAACAATAACAGGGAGGACGAAATGAAACTTAAGACCCTTATGGCGAGTGCTGCGGCCGTTGTCGCACTGGGTGGCATGATGACGCCGGCCATCGCGCAGCCGGATAAAACCCAGCTGGTCGTGGGCCAGCTGCAGTTCCTGAAGAACTTTCACCCGCTCATTCAGGTGAACAACACGAAGCGGCTTCAGATCAACTACGGGCTGCGTCCGATGACCGCCTTTGATCAGAATGCCGAAAACCAATGCATCCTGTGCGAGACCCTGCCGACGATTGAAAATGGCCTTGCCCAGATCGTCGATAACCCGGATGGCACAAAGGGCATGCGCGTCACCTTCACGCTGATCGACGGCCTCGCCTGGGGGGATGGCGTGCCGGTGACCAGCAAAGATGTGGCCTTCACACTCAAGATGGCCAACGATCCCGATATCGGTTTTTCGGAGTTCAATCCCTGGACCCGTGCGCGCGATGTCGAGATTACCGATGACCGTACCTTTACGCTGATCCTGCCGGAAGTGACGGCCAGCTTCGCGTCTTGGGATCAGGTTCTGCCCGAGCATCTGGAAGGACCGATCTACGCAGAAAACGGTGACAACGAAAGCTACACCAAAAAGACCCTCTATAACACCGATCCGACCAATCCGGGGCTGTGGAATGGTTCGTATATGCTGTCGGATTATCAGATCGGCACCCGCCTGACCTGGACGCCGAACCCGCATTGGCCGGGCAAAAAGCCGGGGTTCGAGCGGATCATTCTGACCTATCGGGATAACTCATCCGCATTGGTGCAAAACCTGCTGGCGGGCGAAATTGATGCGGTGCCGGTCAGCCCGGGCGGCATCAGCTTCAGCCAGATGCTTGACGTGCAGTCGCAACGGCCCGATCAGCTGGCCTATCACATCGTCGATGGCACCAACCTTGAGCGGATCGCGCTCAATCTCGACAATCCCATCCTTGCCGATATCAATGTCCGCAAGGCGCTGATGACGGGGATCGACCGCAAAGCCATCACCCAGACGCTGTTTGCGGGTCAGCAACCTGTCGCCAACGGGCTGCTGCCGGATTCAAACCCTTATTTCAACCCGGAGATGACGACCTATTCCTTTGATCCGGAAGCCTCGAAAAAGCTTTTGAGTGACGCGGGCTGGACGCCAGGATCGGATGGGATTTGCACAAATGCCGCAGGTGATCGCCTGTCCTTTGAGTTGGCCACCACGGCGGGCAATCAGACGCGCGAGCAGATTGCATTGGTGATCCAAAGCCAGCTGAGCGAAATTTGCGTCGATGTGATCCCGAAATTCGTGCCGTTGCAGGAATATAACGGGGAGCTGTCGCGGCGCCGTGCCTTCACCGGCATGATCATGTCCTCCATCCGCTTTTCGCCGTCGACCTCGCCCTCGATTGCGGTTGGCACCGATCAGATCCCGAATGACGCCAATAATTTCGTGGGCAACAATTTCTCGGGCTATTCAAGCCCGGCGATGGATGCGGCCCTGACGGGCTTTGAGGCGTCCCTGTCTGCGACGGGGCAAAAGGCTGCCTGGCAGGACATTCAGAGCGTCTTTGCGCAGGATCTGCCGATGCTGCCGCTGTATTTTTACGCCGAGGCCTATGTGACGGTGCCGGATTTGAAGGGCTTTGAGGTGGTCACCTATGATCCGCTGATGAACTGGTCAGAGAACTGGTATCGGGAGTGACTTGCGTCCCCCCTATGTCCCGCCCTTTGCGGCGGTGATGCGGGGGGGATTTTTGTCCCCCCCCTTCCCCCCCCCTTATCCGCCCCCCCCCCGCAAACCACCCCTTTTTCCGACCCCCCCCGCCACCCCCCCCCCCACCCTCTCTTCTCCCCCCCCCCCCCCTCCCACCAAACCCCA
>NZ_JBGQOG010000038.1:0-13013 GCF_052113705.1 Phaeovulum sp. W22_SRMD_FR3
TCTCGTCATATCCACACTCCAGTTCCTTGGTCACGATCTTATCTTCGTGTCCACGAAACCGGCAGCAGCTCAGACAGAACGAGTGATAGGTGAGGTTGAGGTGCACTTTCTGGCGCAGGCGACGTTCAGACCGCGTCCCCATGACATAGCCGACAACCAACATTTGGATTATGACTTCGGGATCAATCGAGGGCCGCCAAAGTTAACTGTGGGAGCTGCGTATCTCTTTGTGCAGGCCAACAGGATCCGGAAAGCGATCAATCACCCGCAGAAAATGATCAGCAGGGATATGCGCGCAATGGCTCCTGTCTGCTTCCTCTGTCGCCAAAGTGAACGCCATCGGCATCAGATCGCCACGCCACGACAAAATCGGCAGATCAGTTGCGGCAAAGGTGCTGCTCCAACGCCTGAAGCGCGTCTTCGGCATCCAGCCGGGCCGCCGACCGCCCCAGCACCGCGGCAAGCGCACGGCGGGTTCTGGGCCCCATGAAACCATCAAGTGGCCCCGGATTTTGACCTGCCACCAGCAGCAGTCGTTGAAGGGTCAACACCGTCGGCGCCACAGGCAGCCCCGCACGCCCGCAAGGCGCCGGAGGCATGATAGCGGGACCCAGCTGCGCGTTGCGACTTGCCTCCGGCGGCCAACCGGATGCCGCGGGCGCCGCTTGTAATTGGTCTGTAGCTTGCACCGCCGATGCTTCTGAAGGGCTTGCCGTTGTGGCATTGCCTATCGAGGGATCACCCGTGGCGGGCGTCGCATCGGCAATGGGATTAAGCGTGGAACTGGTCGCAGCGGGTGTTTCCTCGGGTACTTCGTCACCCCGCGCAGCAGCATCCGCTTCCGACACGGGCACAGCAGCGGGCGCGCGGGCCTGCACCTCTTCAACGACAAGCGGCAGCCCCGCGAGACAGCGCTCTAACATGTCTGCCGTGAGCCGAGCCGTATCGGGGGTGGCGCCGCTGATCACCCGGTCGCATGTCTCGGTGGTGGCGTCACAGGTCAACTCGATCCGCCAGTCATCAGCGGAATTTCCCGGTGCCAGCGTAGCGCTGAGATCGGCGTAGAGCCAATACTGCAGGCCATCAATCACGCCCTGCTGCCAAAGCCCGGGAAAGCGGGCAGTCGGCACATCGGCATGACGCACTTGTACGCCGGTTGCGCCCGGCAGCGGCACCTCGAAACTCCCGGTCACGCAAGGTTCGGCCTGTGCCGCGGCCCCGAGCGGCGCCAGTAGAATTGCCGCCCACCCGACTGCGCATATGACCCTGGTCATTTGCCGACCCGGATCAGCGGTCCGTGTACCCGAAACGCCACTGCTGCCAACACGACGGCGTTGGTGTTGGCCGTGTAAGCGCCGTTCACCTTGGTCGAGGACTCATAGAGACCCTCTGGCCAGCCGCGCTCGGCATTGGCCAAGGGAACGATGGCGGCAAGCAACTCAGAGGTATATTCGGTGGCAAACAATGCATCCCAGCCAAAGGCCGCTTTGGTGCTCAGCGTGCGCCGGCTGTCGATCCGCTCGCCTTGGAAGGTCATCACCGACCAGGGAGCACCGCCGCCCCAGACGGATGCATAGGCGAAATACGGCGGCTCGGTGATATGGCCTTCGCTGACTGCGGTCAGGATACCCGTCTTGCGAAAGCGCATCTCCTGCGCGCGGTAAACAGCGGTCGCAAAGAGATGCGCCCGCGCGTCGAAACCAAATTCCAACCCGTCAAAAAGATAGGGCTCGCTGGTGGTTAGGGCTGGGGTTTTGTTGCGGTTCAGGCGGGTATCAACCGGGATCGGCACCCCCTCGACCTCTTTGACCATCAGGTTGTCGCGGGCATCAACCGCGCGGGTGGCATCATAGCCAAAGAGCATCATCCCTTTTGCCGCATATTGCTCATATCCAAAGCGCCCTTCCTGGTTCTCACGGAGCAAACCGTCCACGACGCTGGCGCCGTTCAGCTGGCCATCGCGCACCACCCGGTCAAGGTCCCATTTCTTCAGCAGAACCTCGATCTCTGGCGAAAGCACGGGATAATTTCGCTGCACAATCGCAAAGGTGACCAGAAGACGCCCAATGTCGAGTGCGGACCAGCCAAGGCCCACCGTCGTAGGTTTGTTGGTGTAATCCACCATCTGCAAGCTACGGATATCATAGGCCTTATTCGGCAAGCTACCCTCGAACAGGACCATTTTTGACAGGCTTTCAAGAACCATGTGAATCCGGGTCTGCGCCTCGGCGGGTTCGATCAGGCCCAGTTGCCCGGCCGCAACCGTGGCCACGATATAGGACCCGGTTTCCCACATGGTGGTAGAAGGATATTTATCCGCCGAGCCTGCCAAGCCGGTCTTAGGATCGGTGTTGTTTTGAAAATAACGCCAGGCGATGCGGGCATAAGCGAGATGCTCCGGGTCCAGCTCGCCGGTAATCGCCAGCGGCAGTGGCACCACGTCGGCAAAAGCCTGATTGGCATCTTCATGCCGCCCCGCCAGCGCCGATGTGCCCACACCTTCAAGCGAGAGGACAAGCGCCAATCCGGCCAGCAACCCCACGATAAAAATGACATGACCCCGCGCGCGGGCAAGATTTTTCTGAAAACTCATAACGACTCCTCTCCTTCTGCGGCGGGCGGTTGCCACAGGGCAGCCGCGATGATGCCCCACATCGCGAAGCAATTGTTCAGTCCCCAGAGCATGTTGGTGACAACGCCGGTTACCGTGTGCGACGTGCCGCCCAGCCGCAGGGCGGCAACCGCCCAGAGGGCGCCCAGCACGGTGGCGGCGACAATCGCCAGTTGCGGCCGCACGATGTGCAGGAAACGGCCGGACTGGCGGTCCTTCGGGGTCACCGGAAACGAGATTTTGCGCCCCCGCAGCACCGTCCAGATCGCGCGCAGACCGAGGGGAAAGAAGGCCAGATAGCTGGCCTTGCTGGCATAGCCCGCGATCCCCCATGTCCCCACCATCATCGCCAGTTCCAGCGTGATAAGAAACGGGATCACATGCAGGAAAAATGCCGGTGTGTAGGCCGCAACCGGCGACAGACCGGTGAAAAGGTACAGGATGGGCGCCAGCAGGAACACGAGGTTCCAGATCGAGCCGAGATAGGACCAGAAGGTCGAGCCATACATAAGCCGCTGCGGCAGGGTCAGCCCCTTGCGGAACAACGGGTTGTCGTTGAACAAAATATCGAGGCTGCCGCCCGCGTATTTATAGCGCTGGATCGTCCAGCTGAGCAGGTCCTGCGGCGAGAGCATTTTGCTCTCATAGGTCGGGTGCTGCACCGATTTCCAGCCCCGCTCGCGGTCTGAATGCAGCACGATGGAGGTGTAGATGTCCTCGGAGACGTGAAAACGGTAAGGGGTCAGCACCTCAGACACCACCGCCTCGGTGCGGATGGCGCCCATCAGCGCGGGCGCCACGCTGCGCTCGCGGCTGGCCAGAGTAATTTCTTCCTCGGCGGCCAGTACACGGCTTTCGACATTGGTGCCAAAGCTGCGCAGGGCTGCCTCCATCACCGCCTCGCGCCGGTGGATCGAGCCCGCACCGCAGCAAAACGCCGCATTCGCCCAGTTTCGGCGGCGCAGGATCACATCGTAAAACATCTGTGCATCATTGACGAACGGGTCATGGCCCAGCCGGATTTCGCCAAAGACCCCCTCAATGCCGCGCCCGAGGATCTCGCCCGCCCGTCCCAGCCGACGCCGCAAGCGTTTGGTCAGCCGTTCACCCTCGGGCAGATCGTAGAACCATTGCGGTGTCTGCACCCAAGCCATCTGTGGATCGCGGAAATGCCCCAATGTCCGCTCAAGAATGGTGGGGAAAGGCCGGGTGTCCGCATCGCAGATCACCAGAAAATCACCCGATGTCTGCTCCATCGCGTTGCGCAGATTGCCCGCCTTATACCCCTCATTGGTGGCGCGGGTGATGTAGTTGACCGCCTCCGCCTCACAGACCGCGCGCATCTCCGGGCGGCGGCCGTCATCCAGAATATGGATGCGGATGTCGATCGGATGCGGATAGCGGATCGCCTTGGCGTCCAGAATACCCAGCCGCACCAGTTCGGGGTCTTCGTTATAGGTGGCAAAAAGCACATCGACCGTGATCGGCTGACCCGGCACCGGCGTATCCGGCATCACCTCGTCATTGGTGGCGGGCGCGCTCAGCTGCGGCAGCGGCTGATCCTGCCAGAGGTTGATCACAAACAGGATCAGCCCGAGATAGGCCAAGGTTTCCGCAAGCGCCAAGGGCACGGCAAGCCACATCGCCTCGGGGTTGAGCGAATGCGTCCAGCGCCACAGGATGTACCAGCCGCCGATCACCAGCGTCACCGTCGCCAGAAACTGCCACAGTGCCTCGCGCCAGGGCGAATAGGGCAAAGGCTCTGGCGGCTGGCGGTGTTCAAAGGCCAGAAAGTAGGTATCCATCCGCTACTCCTGCGCCGCGGTCCGGCGGCCCCTGCCCCATTCCCAGGGCGACGGGCCCAGACCGATGGTCCAGGCAAACAGCCGGATCCGAGACAGCCCCATCGCCACCAAAAGCGAGAGCGGCAGCACCAGCACAAAGCGCGACAGCACGATCATCCAGGGCTCCAACAACGGCACCAGCCCTGCCTTGCTGACCGCGACATCATAGATGTCGATGACCATCGGATGCACGAGATAGACACCAAAGGTGTAGCGCGCGAGTTTGCTCCAGACCGGGGACCAGTCGCGGTACTGCCCGCCCATGAACAGCGCGAACATGAACAACGGCATCAGGAAATGCCCGTAGAAATCCCAGCCCTGCCGCACCCCCCATTGGCCGTTGAACAGCGCATATCCATAAAACGGCAGCGTGGCGGCATAGGCCATTGCCGCGAAATAAAACGCCCCGCGCCGGATCAGTTTTGACTCTCCGCGCGGGATGCCGTCGCGCCAGAGGCCATAGAGTGCAAAGGCAGCGAGACCATAGCCGACATAGCCCAGAATTTTGGTCACGCGCAGCAGGTAATCGCGCAGGTCCGGGTCCAGTTGCAGCGACCAGATATAGGTCTGCACATGGTTCATCGCGCCCAGCGTCGCAAACAAGGCGAGCCCGAGGATCGGATAGCGCATTGCCAGCCGCATGACCGGGTAGAACATGAAAAGCGCAAAGAGCGTGGGCAGAAAATGCATATGATACTGCGACTTACCCAAGAGGAAATAGCCCAGCCAGACTTTCCAGTCACCGAGCTGCTCAAGGACATAGGGGAGATAGTGAAAAGCATCCGCCTTCATCAAACGGAAGAAGGCGTAGAAAACAGTCCAGACCGCAAACGGCACCAAAAGCCGCCGCGCCTGCTCGGCAATCGCGGGTTTGTACGCAGGCATCCGCCGGTCCACCCGCATCGCCATCAGGAACAGCGAGAAGAAAAAGAACATCTCAGAGCCGGAGAACTCCGCAATCGAGCGCAGGGCCACCGGCACCAGCCGCTCCATCGGCTCGGCTTTGGGAAATACCCCGCCGGAGAAATCGGTGGTGGAATGGATCAGCACCACCCCCATCGCCGCGCAAACGCGGTTGGCGTCAAACCAGACAAGTCTCGGTTTTGCAGAAGCGGTCATGGGGTCAGACTCCCGGGTTGACGGCAGCTTTGCGGCAATAGCTGAACCGGTTGCGGACGCGGAAAATGCTGCGCCTCGGGTTTGCAGTCAGTTGCCGCAAATTCCGTGCCATCGGCACGGCTGATTGGACGGCACAGGATAAAATCCTCAGCCGGAAGCGCCGGGACAGGCGGCGGCAGATCGGCACAGGCGCAGCAGCTGACTTCCTGCACCATCGGCGTCGGCAGGCAGCGGTTTTTGCGGATGTCGGTCTCGGCATAGGCCACATCCCAGAACTGGGTGTTCTGGTTGCGGCGCTGCAGGATCGGCCCCTGCACCTTGTAGAGCAGCGCCGCGAGGATGATGCCGTTGTTATTGGCGGTCTGCAGCGGGATATAGCCGTCGCCGTTCTCGTAGACGCCCTCATAAAAGCCGCTCTCCGGTGTCGACAGATCGGCCACCGAGTCGAACAGCAGATCGGTATAGGGCGTGTCCCACAGCGCCCACATGCCGATTGCCGCCTTTGCCGCAACGGCAGCGCGGTCGGGCTGGTAGGTACCGCTCGGGTCCATCGTGTTCCAGGCGTAGCCATCGGCGAAGATCGAGTCATAAACGAAATAGGGTTTACCCTCGACCTGATGCTCGGAGCGCGCGGTCAGAATGCCGGTCTGTTCAAAGCGGCGCTGCTGCACCAGATAGATGCGGTTGGCAAATTCCGCCCGCCAGCCCTGTCCGGCCACCCCGGGAGTGCTGACCGCATCCTGAGGCAGGTTCCAGCCCATCTCCAGCCCGTCGAGCAGATAGCCCTCGGTCAGCACATAGTTCTGGTTCTGGAACACCCGCGGATCGCGGCCGTCATAGGGCACTTTGACGCCATAGATGTCGGTATAGGCCAGCGGCTGAGGGGCCATCGCTTTGCTGACATCAAAGCCCCAGAGCGCAAAGCCTTTGGCGGCATATTCCTCATAGCCAAGCCGCCCCTCCTGCACATAGCGCGTTTCGCCTTTCCCGGTGACGATGGAGCCAAAGAGACGCCCGTCCTCCTGCACAAGGTTGCAGAAATTCCAGCGCAGCGGGACATTGTCGATACCGGCGGCCAGATAGGGATAGCGCTCCTTGACGATGTCCAGCCAGACGAGCAACCGCCCGATGTCGAGCACCGAAAAGCCGACTTCGCCGGGCTGGTTGGCATAGTTCACCTTTTCCGCAGTCTTGGTGTTGTAGACCTTGTTCGGTGCCTCCCCCCGGAAGAGGTCGAGGTGCCGCAAGGTGCGGATCAGCAGATAGATGCGGCTGTCAAAGGTGCGTTTATCGATGATCCCCAACTCATAGGCCGAGACCAGCGCACTGATGTACGAGGCCGTGTCCCACAGGGTGGTCGAGGGATAGGCGCCCACCGCATTCACCAGCCCGGTGTCGGGTTGATACCGCTCGACGAAATAGGCCCAGGCCGCCTCGGCCATCGCATGTTCCCGCGGCGTCAGTGGCCCGTGGCGGCCAAACCCCTGCCCCGTGGTCACCGCGGATGCAGGTCGGGTTGGCGATTCCGCCGGGGCTGCCACAGAGCCATTAGCCGATGGTGCCTTGGGTAGCAGACTGTCAGCCGCTCCGGGCACCGCTGCCAGTGGCGGTAGCGATGGCGGTGGCGTCGCCATATCGGGCGGCGTCCCACTGTCAGGCGTCAGCACCTCATCAGAAGAGGCGGCCCCTTCAGAGGGCGCTGCGCTGCTCTGCGCTCGGAGAGGCACCGCACCTGCGGCAAGAGCGCCGCTCGCGAGGGTGGCAAGGATCAGCAGGCTGACGGGTCTCATGTGCACTCCTCGGGGCTTTTTGCCCTCAAGCTCTCTTCAATGTCCGACAGGTGATGGCTGAGATCGCGGCTCAGGAGGGTGATCTGCCCAATCAACGCCGCGATATCAGCGCGGTCAGGTGGCAGGGTTGCCGCATCTGTCTCCAGCTGCCGTGCCTCCTCCGCGAAGAGGCCACAGCCCAACGTATTGGCGACGCCAACCAGCGAATGGAACGAGCGCTCCAGCACCTCGCGGTCGCCCGTACCGCTCTCCTGGAACGCCGCGATCACCGCGCGATGACGTTCGAGGTCGGAAATCCCCGCCCGCAACAGGCCCGGCAAGGTTTCCACCCCCAAATAGAGCCGCAGTTCGGCCAGTCTGTCCCGGATCGCGGCGCTTTCAGCAAAAGATCCCGAGGGGGTCGGAGGGGCAGCAACCACGTCCGCAACCCGCGCTGCCACTGGCAAACCCGATGCCACCGCATAACCGCTTTCGGCCATCGCTGTTGCCTTTTGGACCGGCGCCCCGCGCGCAGCGGCATCCCCCTGCCAACGGCTGAGCGCCGCCTGCAACAAGGGCAGCAACAGCGGCTTGGTCAGCACTTCATTGAACCCCGCCTCCAGACAGGCGCGGCGCTCATCGCCCCCGGCATGGGCGGTCAGTGCGAGCACCGGCACCTGCCCGCGCGGCCCCGGCAATTGCCGGATTTGCCGGGTCGCTTCCAGCCCGTCCAGCACCGGCATGGAAATATCCATCAGGATCAGATCATAGCGGAACCGCAGCACCGCCTCGATCGCCTCCTGACCGTTCAGCACAAAATCCGGGTTCTGCCCCAGCCGCTCGAGCATCGAGCGGGCGACGATCTGATTGGTGCTGTTGTCCTCGGCCACCAGAATGCGCAACCGCGGCAAGGCGATCTGGCTGTCGGCCGCGGGCGCACCCGCCCCCGCTTCGGCCGCGTGCAAGGCCAGTTGCAGCCGAAACACCGAGCCGCGGTCTGGGCTGCTGTCAAACGTCATGCTGCCATTCATCAACTCGGCAAGACTGCGGCAGATCGACAGACCAAGGCCGGTGCCACCGAAGCGCCGGGTATAGGAGGCATCCAGCTGGTTGAAGCGGCCGAACACCTGCGGCTGCGTCTCCAGCGGAATCCCGATCCCGGTATCGGTGACGCTGAAACGCAACAGCACCGCGCCGTCATCCGCATCGGCCAGTTTCTCCACCGTGACGGTAACCGAGCCGGTCGCGGTAAATTTCACCGCATTGCTGACCAGATTGACCAGAATTTGCCGGATCCGGCCGGAATCCGCCGTCAACCAAGGCGGCACATCACGGCCGATTTCGCTGTCGAGCACGATGCCCTTTTCCCGCGCGCGCTGCGCATAAAGATGGATGACGCTGCGCACGAGCGGGTGCAGTTCAAACGGCGCGATTTCCAGTTCCATCTTGCCGGCTTCGATCTTCGACATGTCGAGAATGTCATTGAGGATCACCAGAAGGGCATTGGCGCTGGAGCGGGCAATCTTCAGCTGCTCTTTCTGCTCCGCCGAGAGCGCGGTCTCGTCCATCGCGCCCAGCATCCCCAGCACCCCGTTCATCGGCGTCCGCAACTCATGGCTCATGATGGCCAAAAATTCGGACTTGGCGGTATTGGCCCGCTCGGCCTCGGCCAGCGCCTCGCGCATGGCGCTTTCCTGCGCCATTTCGCTGGTCACATCGCGCAAAGTACCGGTCAGCAGATCAGGCTGTCCATATTCGTCAAATGCCATTTCAGCCGTGCCGCGCATGTGGCGGATGCCGCCTTTGGCATGCCGCATCCGGACGTCAATGGCCCCCTGACGCTGGCTGTAGGGCGCACCCGGCGTGCGCAGCCCCGCCAGCATCACCTCAAGCGCGGGCAAATCTTCCGGATGAACAACGTGGTCCAGCGGCACAACCCCTTCCTCGGGGGCGAGGCCCAGCATCCGGAACATCTCTTTCGACCAATGCGCCCGCCCGGTTTTGATGTTGCGGCGGAAACTGCCGAGGCTGGCAATGCGCTGAGCTGCAGAAAGGCTGCGTTCACTGTCGCGCAAGGCCCGTTTCGCCCGCCCCTCTTCAGTAATATCGCGCACGGTTGAGACCATCAGCTCGGGCTGACCCTCGGCATCTGACACCAGTTCAGACAGCGCCGCGAGCTCGATTACCTCCCCGTCAGAGCGGTAGGCGCGATAGGTCAGTGCGCGTCGCTCCGGCTTGCCGCTTTTTTGCGAGCGGGCCAGAGCATCTTTCTCGCTGGCCACCACACGCTCAACATCCGCCGGGAGCAACAGCGCCTGAAACTCCGCGCCCGTCATCCAGCCGCCAGGCTTCAGACCAAAAATCCGCGCCAGCTCACTCGACCAGGTGACCTGATCGGTACGGTAATCCCACCGCACCGTACCGATATGTGCAATCCGATGCGCCTCGGCCAAATCATGGACCGCCGAGCGCAGAGTTACGCCCGTTGCATGTATCTCTCGCCGTTGCAGCCAGAGTGTCGCCAGTGTGAGCACACCCAACACCAGAACAAATGCGGCGAAGCGCTGTGCCCAAAGGCCAAGCTCTTCGAGACGCGAGCGGTCATAAGATGCAACCCGACCCAGTTGATGAAAGGCATCAATCACATAGCGGTCGAAGGTAATGCCTTCCGCCTCCAACATACCGGCCAGCACCGCCAGCGATCCGTCCTGTGCAAGCTCCTCCCCCACCGGTGCGGAGGCCGCGCCGGGCATGGGCGACACGACGGGATCAGGCGGGCTTTCCCCAGCATCCAGCCGCTGAAGGCGCCGATTGAGAAGACTTTGCATCAAGTCGAGCTGATTGCCGCTGCCGGGCAGCGCCGTGCGCACGCCGGGATAGGCAAGTACCACGCCAATCCGATGCAAGAGAACCTGACTGCGCTCCTCAAGGCGTGCCCCAAGAGCGGCATCGCCCGGCCGCCATGCCTGCGCGGCGGCTTGGGCCTCATCCACACTCAGGTGCAGGGCCACCATCTCGCTGCGCAGTGCTGATGCATCGGCCGTTTCCAGATTGCTGCGCAGCAACATGGGCGCCAGCACCAGCGCAGCCAGAAAGCAGGTCACGATCAGGCCAAAGCCGGTGATTACAACCAGATGCTGCCAACGCGGGCGCGTTTCCTGAAGTTTCATGGGGCGCCCTCCCGCAGGAAGCGCAGTTCCAGATGATTGCCACCCGCATCCGACCGGTAGCGTACCGCATCGGCACAACTGAGGATCAAAGCCACGCCACGGCCAGATTCCGCCATCGCATCGATTTCATCGAGGAACGGTTTCTGCTCGTAGATCCCCTGCGGCGCGGGCAGACCATTGTCGATAATTTCAATAAACACCGCCGCCGCATCCACCGCCACCAGCACGTCAATCAAAAGTCCCGAATTCCCCGCGCTCCCATGCACGACGATATTGGTCAGCGCCTCGACCAAAGCGATCTCAAGGCGGATCAACGTATCCGGTGACAGAGCGTCAGCCAGTTCGGCTTTCAGGGCCAGCGCAAGGGGATCGACCGCGTCGATCTCTGCCACCATCCTGAAAGTGCTGCGGCTCACGCCTGCGCCTCCACCGCCACAAGGGCTGCTGCACTGTCGGGATAGGAGGGGAACACCCGGTCCATCCGTGTGATGCGAAACATTTGCGCAACGCTGCTTGCAAGACCGCAGACAACAATTTCGCCGCGATTGCCGACCCTTTTCAGCAATCCCACCAGCGCGGCAATCCCAGAGGAATCAATAAAGCTGACATCTGTCAGATCGATGATCAGCCGGTCGTGCCCCGCGTCGATCAGTCGGCCTGCCTCTTCTTTAAAAACAACGGCAGTAGCGGCGGTCAACCGCTCAACCCCCGGTGAAACAACACAGAGGCCATTTCGGTGAGTTTCAGCTTTAATCATGAGAACCGGCTCCTTTCTAGCGCGAGTACGGTCAGGTCATCTTCCAGCGCGATCCCTTCACGCCAGCGGGCCAACGCGGAAACGACGGCCTGTGGAATCGCCGCCAAACCGGCGGGCGCAGCATCTGCGACCAGCTGGCCCAGACGCTCTTCGCCAAAGGGTTGGTGCTGGGGACTTTCAGCTTCACTGGCGCCGTCAGAGCACAGAACCATTGTCTCGCCGGGGGCGAATGAACTCAAACGGGTTTCAAACTCGGCCTCGAGCAGCAAGCCAACCGGAAACCCGCCATCGCCCACCACACGCAGGCTGCCTGTCGGCGCAATCACATAGGGCGAGGGATAACCAGCCTGACAATAGACAAGCTGATCGCTGGACCGCGCGATCACGCCGCAGAACATGGTGAAATAATCCGTGGCCTCGTCACTGAAAAAGCGCGTATTCAGGCCCCGCACCATCGCGGCGGGATCTGCGCGCCCCTCCGGGTCGAATGCGTGGGTCATAAAGTATTCTGCCGTCACCAGATGACCAATCGCGACAGACAACAGCGCCGCATGCACGCCGTGCCCGGCCACATCGACGGCGTAGAACCCGAGCATGTCCGGCCCGAGTTCAAAGCAGCTGAACATGTCGCCCGAGACATAGGTTGAGGGCACGAAGGCCGAGGCAAAGCTGCACCCTTGGATCCGCCCCCGCAGATCCGGCAGGAGTCTTCGTTGAGCGGCCGCCGCGTCATGCAGGTCTCGCTCGATGCGCTCTTTGGCAACTTCCAGAATGCGATTGCGTTCGGCCAATGCTTCTTCGTGCTGGATCAACCGGGCCGCAGCACGGATCCTGACCGTCAACATGGCAGCATCCAGAGGTTTAGACATAAAATCGTCTATTCCGGCGTCCAGCGCAGCTGCCCGCTCCGCACTCTGGTCGCGCCCGGTGACCATAATGATATGGACATAGTGATCAAAAGACTGCGCCCGAACCCGTCGGGTCAGCTGATGCCCATCAAGGCCGGGCATGTTAAGATCGCAAATCAAAATAGGCGCGTTTGTCTCGATAACCAACCGCAGTGCGGTATCGCCGTCTGCAGCTTCGATCGCCGAATGCCCCAGCCGGGCCAAGACGGCCGACGTAAAGCTACGCTGAATTGCGTCATCATCCGCGACTACGATCTGCATCCCAAAAAGCTCATTTCTTCAAGATCATCATATTCCTTCCAGCATCCTGCGCCGTCACGGAAACACACGCAATTGGATAATTTGTGTATACCAAAACATCTTTAGGTTGCAGTCAATATGACAACAAATTACCGAGATCGCCGACATTGCGGCAGATACCGTGATTGATAACCCCCGAAAAAGTGCGCCCCCAAAAATGCTGACGGCTCAGAATCCGATCGCGGGTCGAAGTACGCACTGCAAACGACTTCACGCCCGAAACCGGCTGTGTTTCGGCGTGCAAATCTGACCCCCTTGGCGGGGTAATCGGCGTCCAATTTTGACCCCCCTCAAGTTTGATCTGACCATCCGTTGCGAGGCAGCGGATGGAGGGGGAGTTGAAGCGAGTGGATACGATAGCGCGGGTGCATGGGGCGTTTCATGTGCAGGGCTGGTCGATGAAGCGCATCGTCCGGGACCTGCATGTGTCGCGCAACACGGTGGCCGAGCGGCGGCTTTGGGCCGAGGCTGTGTGGAAACGCGCGTGCAAGGTGCGCCGGATGTAGGTGTGTCGGTCTGCTCGCTTTTTGCAGCC
>NZ_JBGQOG010000039.1:0-10699 GCF_052113705.1 Phaeovulum sp. W22_SRMD_FR3
CGTTAACGACGTCGTTATGCACGTGCCTTAAACGATCACCATGCCATCAGGCAGGCGGTGCCAACCGGTCGGTTACGCTTGATGTCGCGCGGCAGATGAACCAGGTGCAGAACTTTGTCGCCAATGGCGTCGATGCCATCATCGTCAATGCGGTGGATGGCTCGGCGACCCCGGCGATGACTGTGCTGGCGGTCGAGGCGGGGATTCCGCTGGTTTATGTGAACCACCCGCCCTCTCGGTGTGTCCTCGTCCTGAAAGGCTTCGACCTTGTTTCGCAACCTAGCCATGCCGTCAGGCGATGCAAAAACAGTGGCGCGGGCGGGAGAGGCATCGTTCCCAGCGGCAGCGTCGACTCTGAGCAGATGCAGGCCGCTAGCATCGAGGCTCTTCGTCACGAACGGTTCGTTTGGTCGCGCCTCAATCTCGAGGTAAACACCGGGTCGTCCCTGCACCGCCGGGTCACCGATCCCATCAATCGCTCGCAGTAGCGCCTGTGCATGTGCTCGCCGGTTCGGGACGTCACTTGGTCGTCTTGTCTGACCGCCGCCCCTGGCTTGAAACACGAGTGCCTGTCCGGAGCCGTCTAAAATTAGATGAGGGCGATTGCGTTCCATTCAGTGATGTTCCAAGTCCATGCAACGAACGCCGACGCTCCATTGAGGCTATAAGCGTATCCGTCAAAATCCTGTCGGTTGAAGACAAAACAGCGCGTCGACCGGCATCTTCCCCTGCGGCAACAACATCTGCGGTTGAAAGACCTTCTGCAATCCTCAACACAGCATCCCAATCCACATCTGTAACGCTGAAACCAATCAAACGCCGCCGCAAAGCCTTTTGAACTGCCTCTCTGGAAGGCAGCTCGTAGGGCAGCACGAGTTCGAAACGCCGAAGAACCGCCCTATCCAAAATCTCGGGGATATTCGTGGTGGCGACAACAATAGACGGGCCGGTGTCTTCATCAAGGAACTGGAGGAATGAGTTCAGAATTCGCCGGGCTTCACCAACGTCATTCTCATTTCCGCGAGATGCCGCCAGTGCGTCGATTTCGTCGAAAAGGTAAACGCCGCGAGTTGTGCGGATCGCATCGAAGATCAGGCGCAACTTCTGAGCGGTCTCTCCCATGAACTTGGTTATCAGCCCATGAAGCAGAACTGTGAATAAGGGGAACTTGAGTTCGCCGGCCAATGCCTCTGCGCTTAGGGTTTTTCCTGTGCCTGGAGGGCCAGAAAAGAGAAGTCGTCGGCGTGGATGCAGCCCCTTCTCTTCAAGAAGATCGCGTTTCCGAGTTTCTACAACGATATGACGCAGTTCGTCGGAGAGGCAATCCGGCAAAATCAGGTCGTTGAGCGATGTTGTCGGATACCGTGCGCCCAAGATACCCGCGAGATCGCCCCGCGGAGCTGCCAGCGGTGTCAACTTCGCAGTCGCAGCGGTCTTTGGTGTCTTTGATGCTTCAGCCCATTGCCGCAGCTGTTCCGCTAACCGGTTGTGGCCGCGCTGTTCTTCTGCTGCGGCAAGCTGCATCGCGAGATCGAAGAAGCGTTCTTCGTCCCCCTCTGCATGGCTCTTTATGAGCCCAATAAGTTGCTGCGCCGAAGCCATTTTTTGAGCCTTTACGACCTTCTCGTCGCGGCCTAACATCCGCGCCCTTCATTCCTGTTTAGCAATCTCGAGGGCTGATGCGCCAGCAAAACCGCCCCCGGGGCCCGATTTATTTCGTCGCATGCCCGATGTGCGTCCGGTAGGGGGACGAAAATAGCAGAGAGTCAGCGGCGCGGGCCTGCACCTCGTTCCGCCTGCCGGATGGGCGTCACGCCCCGACCGGCCGCTTCCAGCTCTTATGGACAAAGGGCGGCTCCCTTGCTGCACGGTGCATGAATGACCGCTACCCCATACGCGCCGCGGGCGCGGTGCCGGAGGTCGGCTTCCCACTAGCAGGCCGCTGAAGAAGTCGGCTGTGCGGAACGGTTACCACGGCTGTCGAGGATTTTGCGAGCGTGAATATGCAAGATTGTGCTCATTGTACTAGCCCTCGCTTAGGTTTTGGCGGAACGTCGCGACGCGGATGTTGTTGGTGCTACCGACCTGGCCAAAAGGTACGCCGGACAGTATGACCATCTTGTCGCCAATCTCAGGCGCGAGCAATTTCTGGCATTCATCCTTGGCCGTCAGCACCATGCTGTCATAGTCCACGGCCGAGGCTTCAAGTACGGAGCGCGCGCCCCAGACCAGAGCCATTCGGCGCGAGACCTTGGTGTCGCGAGTCATCACGATCAGAGGCAGTTTCGGTCGCCTTGAGGCAATGCGGGTGCCTGTAGCGCCTGACATGGAATAAGCCATGATGCACTTGGCACCCATTCGGCAGGCCAACGTCGCACAGGTATCGGCAATAGCGTCGGCCTCGGTTTTGGCAACTTCGCGGGTCGCAGCCATCGCCTTGACATAGAGCGCGTGACCCTCCGTCGAACGGATGATGCGGTCCATTACTTCGACCGCCTCGCACGGATACTCGCCCGTGGCACTCTCGGCTGACAGCATCACGGCGTCGGTGCCATCATAGATCGCTGTTGCAACGTCCGAGGCTTCGGCCCGGGTTGGCGCGGGGCTTGAGGTCATCGATTCCAACATCTGAGTGGCCACGATCACTGGGCGGGATGCCCGGCGGCAGAGTGCGATGATCTCCTTCTGTTTCGCCGGCACGTCCTCGGGTGGAATTTCGACACCAAGGTCTCCACGCGCGATCATAATGGCGTCGGATTTCGCCACGATGGACTCGATGTCCTGCAGGGCCGAAGGTTTCTCGATCTTCGAGACCAGTCCGGCGCGACCGTCGATAATCCCCGTGATCTCATCAAGGTCACTGGCCTTCTGAACGAAAGACAGCGCAACCCAGTCGACGCCCTGTGACAAGCCGAAGTCGAGGTCAGCACGGTCCTTTTCGGTCAGCACCGGCAGGTCGAGCACGCAGTCAGGCAAGTTCACTCCTTTGCGGTCGCTAACCCTACCGCCTTCCAAGACCTCCGCCTCGATCCGATCGGCTCGTTTCTGAGTCACCTTGAGCCGCACTCGACCGTCGTCGATAAATAAACGATGCCCGATGTCGATGGCCGCGAAGATCTCCGGGTGTGGCAGCGGTAATGACGTATCGTCGGGGGTGGTCCCAGTGGGCAGGAAAATGACCTTCTCATGCCGATCAAGCGTCCGAACTCCTCCGGCGATGCGCCCCAGTCTTATCTTCGGTCCTTGGAGGTCCTGTAAGATTCCGATCGGCACACCGACCTCGTTCTCTAGCGCTCGGATCGCGGCAATCACCGAGGCGTGGGTCGAGTGCTCCCCGTGGCTGAAGTTCAGGCGGAAGGTATCTACCCCCTTTTTGAACAGGCTGCGCAGCATAAACGGCGAGGCACTTGCAGGGCCAATGGTAGCGACGATCTTTGCGCGTCGATCGCGGATCATTTCAAATTCCTTTCAGAGGATCATAACGGCACGGAAATCGTTCACGTTTGTCAGTGTCGGTCCGGTGCGAACCAGATTGCCGGTGGCGTCGAAGAGTGAATAGCTGTCGTGCACGGCGAGAAAGCTCTTTGCGTCTAGCCCGAGCTCCGAGGCACGTTTGAGAAAATCCGGCCCGATCAGGGCGCCGGCGGCGTCTTCGGTGCCATCGATACCGTCAGTGTCGACTGCCACGGCGTGGATAGCTGCCTGTCCGCGTAAGGCAACGGCGAGGCTGAGCAGGAACTCGGTGTTGCGTCCGCCGCGTCCGGGTTTGGCTTCGCCGATGGACACCGTGGTTTCGCCGCCCGAAAGCAGGACGGCAGGCACGGGGACAGGACAGCCATGTTGTGCGACGGATTTGGCAATGCCTGCAAAGGCGATGCCCAACTCGCGAGCTTCACCCTCCAACGCGTCGCCCAAGAGCACCGGGGTGACGCCAGCTGCCCGGGCAATTTCCGCGGCAGCTTCCAGTGACATCTGCGGCGTGGCAATCATGCGGAAATCGACATCGAAAGCAGCTGTTTGCGTAGGTGTGCTGATTAGAACCTCTCGTGCCGCTGGGGGCAAATCGGGACCAAGACGACTGACAAGGTGACTGAGGTCTTCACTTACTGTCGGGTCAGGCACCGTGGGACCCGACGCAATAGCGGCAGGATCGTCACCCGGTACGTCGGAGATTGCAAGAGTGACCAACCTAGCGGGCGCGGCAGCCAATGCCAGCCCGCCTCCCTTGATGATCGACAAGCGGCGGCGTACTCGGTTCATGTCGTCGATGGTGAGACCTGAGCGCAACAGCAGCCTATTGACGATGATTTTGTCTTCCAGCGTAAGTGGCGGGACAGGCAGTGGCATCAGCGATGAACCACCGCCGGAGATCAGCGCCAGCACGAGATCGTTTGGTCCGGCACTTTCTACAGCGCGGATGATCTCTCTCGCCGCGTCAAGTCCGGCTGCATCCGGCACAGGATGAGAGGCTTCCCGAACCGTAATGTGCTTGGTCGGGACCGCATGACCATAGCGGGTCACTACGACACCTGACAGGTTCACATCCGGCCATGCCTGCTCCACGGCCCGAGCCATGGCAGCCGCGGACTTGCCGGCGCCGATCACAATGCAGCGTCCATCAGGCTTTTCCGGCAAATGCCGCGCCAGCACCGTGGCCGGATCGGCTGCCGCGATTGCAGCCTCCATCATTCGGCGCAGGAGCGCCGGTGCGTCATCTACCGTCATTTGCGTTTCTTTCAAATATTTTCGCCGCGAATGGCGTCGCAGACTGCGTCCGTCACCTGTCGCGTGTTGGCCGTGCCGCCCACGTCGGGAGTGAGGATGCCATCGGCACAAACCTTCTCTACCGCACGCATCAGGCGGCGGGCCGCATCGATTTCGCCCAAATGCTCGAGCATCTGGGAGGCAGTCCAGAAGGTTGCCACCGGGTTGGCGATACCCTTGCCGGTGATGTCGAAAGCCGAGCCATGGATCGGTTCGAACATCGACGGGTTGCGCTTTTGCGGGTCGATGTTTGCGGTCGGCGCGACGCCGAGCGATCCGGCCAACGCGCCCGCAAGATCCGATAGGATGTCTGCATGCAGGTTGGTAGCGACGATAGTGTCGAGCGAACGCGGGTTCTTGACCATGCGTACAGTCATCGCGTCGACCAGCATTTTGTCCCAAGCAACGTCAGGGAAGTCCTTCGAAACTTCGGCGGCGATCTCGTCCCACATCACCATTCCGTGCCGTTGGGCGTTCGACTTGGTGACAACGGTCAAGAACTTGCGCGGCCGGGATTGCGCCAGTTCGAACGCGTAGCGCATGATCCGTTCCACACCGACGCGGGTGAAGATCGACACTTCGGTCGCCACTTCCTCGGGCAGGCCGCGATGGGCACGGCCCCCGACACCGGAATACTCACCCTCGGAGTTTTCGCGTACGATCACCCAGTCGAGATCACCCGTGCCGACACCTTCAAGCGGCGATTTGATGCCGGGCAGGATCTTGGTCGGCCGAACGTTGGCGTACTGGTCGAAGCCCTGGCAGATCGGCAGGCGCAGGCCCCAAAGGGTGACGTGGTCTGGCACGTCTGGCGCGCCGACGGCACCGAAGAAGATGGCGTCGAAGGCTTTCAGCTGCTGCGGACCGTCCTCCGGCATCAGTGCGCCGGTCTTTTTGTAGCGCTCCGAGCTCCAGTCGAACTCGGTGACGTCGAGTTCGAAGCTGCCGTCTCGGCGAGCGAGTGCCTCTAGGGCCTGGAGCCCGGCTGCGATGACTTCCGGACCGATACCATCGGCCGGGATCGAAGCGATCTTGTAGGTTTTCATGGGCGTATCCGTCCTCCAAAGGGTCTCAAAGAGTGCCGGATGCACCGACGAAGGGCGCGAAACAAGGTTGTCCGCCGCGATGTCCTCCCGATGCGTTGCCAATCCGGCGATCACGAGAAGGACGTTATGCTGACCGCTATAGACACCTCAACGCGCGCAAGATTATATACTGTTTTGAGATAGTAATGGTGAATCGGAACCAACAATGGATATCTCTCATCTTAAATGCTTCATTGTCGCGGCCGACGAGCTTCATTTTGGAAGGGCGGCGCAATCGCTGGGCATGTTGCCTGCGTCTCTTGGACGGCAGATCCGCATTCTCGAGGATCGACTTGAGGCGAAGCTGTTCCTTCGCACAACCCGAAGCGTCACCGTAACCGAAGCAGGCAAGGCTATTCTTGAAGATGTGCGTGCACTCGTCACGCAAGCCGAAGCGCTCGAAAACAAAATTCGCGATATTCGCAAGTCCGAAGTGCCTGTCCTGCGCGTCGGCGCCATAGACAGCGCGGCAGCCGGGCTGATTCCGCAACTTCTTCAACTCTTGCGAGACGAGCACCCCGACATCGAGGTTCAATTGATCGAGCAAAAGACGATCCACTTGCTCCCCAAACTCCTGAGCGGCAGTCTTGACATCGCATTCTGTCGCCCGCCCGATACGCGCGATCCGCGGATCAATTTTCGAACGCTCTTCTTCGAGTCAGCCGTGGTAGCACTTCCGGACCGCCATCCGCTGGCCGAGCAATCTGAGATCTTCGTCGAAGATCTCGCGGATGCGCCACTGATCGTTCCGGATCGTCGATCTCGTCCGCATTCCCACGACCTCACCATCAAACTGTTCCTCGACGCGGGGCTGACGGCCCGGATTGCGCAAGTGGCAGAGGAAAAGCACACGATAGTAAATCTGGTCGCGACCGGAACGGGCCTTGCCATTGTCCCGCGCTGGACGGCAAGGATCGCAGTCCCGGGGGTTCGCTTCGTTCCGTTGACGATTCCGCAAGGTACGACACGTTCGAAACTGATCTTGTCCGCTGCTTGGACTAGGGGCACCCGTGATGCGCAGAGGGACGCACTGCTCGAGACACTCGACAGGCATCTGAAGGTGATAGAAAACAGCGCCTAATAATAGCGAAACTGTATATAATTTTTGGCGAGTATTCTTCTGTATCCTCTCCCATCATGGTGTTGGACACGGCATCGCGTCTTCCGGCGCGGTGTCGGAGGAGCACATGGGAGGAGAGAGATCCATGAAACTGACCACATTCGCAACCCTCGTTTCCGGCGCGATTGCCGCACTGCCCGCCGCCGCGCAGGACAAGTCTGACTGGCCGTCGTCGCTGAGTATCTCGACCGGTTCCCAGGGTGGCGCCTACTTCGTCTGGGGTTCGGGCCTAGCCTCGCTGATCGGCGAGCAACTCGGCCTCTCGGCCAGCGCCGAAGTGACCGGCGGTCCGATCCAGAACGTCGCGCTGGTCGAAGCAGGCGAGACGCTGCTCGGATTCACCACGACCGGCCCGGCCCAGGAAGCCATGGCTGGCGAAAGCGAACTGATGCCCGGCATGGCCGCCGCGAACCTGCGTGCTCTGTTCCCGATGTATCAGACGCCCTTGCAGGCTGCGGTGCTGTCCAGCTCGGGAATCACCGATATCGCCTCGCTTGAAGGCAGGCGCGTCAACTTTGGCCCGGCGTCCGGAACCTCTGCGACCTACTGGCAGCGATACTTTGACGAAGCGGGCATCGACGTGAACGCGAGCTTTGCCGGCGCATCAGATGCCGTCGGTCAGCTGGGCGACGGTCTGATCGACGCCTTTGTTTATGCCGCCGGTCTTCCGACCGGTGCCTACAGCGAACTGGCCGTGCAGCAGGCCATCACGTTCCTTCCGCTGTCTGACGCCGAGGTCACGACCTTCGTCGAAGCCGTGCCATCAATGCAGACCTTCACCATCCCTGCAGGCACCTACAAGGGTCAGGATGCGGACATCCCGACGGTCGCGATGTGGAACTTCGCTGTCGCCAATGCCTCTGTGCCGGACAGCCTAGCCTACGAGATTACCAAACTCGTTCTGAGCAACAACGAGCGGATGCAGCAGATCCACTCCTCGGCAATCGAGACGCTCGCCGAAAACTGGGACAAGAACAATTTCCTACCGTTTCATCCCGGCGCTGTTCGCTACTACGAAGAGATCGGCATCACCATCCCCGACAACCTGCGCTGAATCCGCCTCACGCAAGATCGGTGCGCGCGGGTCGGCCACCCTGACCCGCCGCTTCCCATCCAACTCGTACATTCCGGTGATGTCATGACCACTTCTACTCACGGTGAGGTTCCGTCGTCGGGATCCTTCACCGAACTTGACCAACCCATCGAAGCGACGGCTGCCGTCGATGAAGACCCGCCCACGAGCAACCAGCGCATCTTTGGCGGCTTCAGGCACTATGGCTTCGCAGCGGCCTGCGCCACATACACGCTTTTTCACCTGGTAGTGATGAACCTCTATCCGTTGGAAACCTGGACCTATCGCCTTCTCCACCTTGGCGGAGGTCTTGCTTTAGGCTTCCTTCTTTTCGGAGCTCATAATGTCGAGATCGACAAGCCCGAGCCTGCTCGGAATATCGGCAACCTCGCTCTCTTGGCTGCGGCCGCCGCCGGCGTAGTCTACGGCGCTGTAGCTATTGCCGTCATCTGGAGCAATTGGTGGTTCATAGGATCTGCCAAGCCGCCTGTTTGGGCGATGACCTCCTTCGGCGTGCCCCTGACTATTGGCACCGTCCTTGCTGTGGTGCATGGCTGGGTCTTTGCCGACCACCGCATCGGACGTTGGGCACCCTGCGATGTGCTCCTCGCGATCGCCACAGTCGCCTCGATTGGATACGTTATCTACTTCGCGCGCGCCCTGCAGATGCGGGCTGGAATGCCAATGGCACAGCCCTCGGACATGTGGGCAGCCATCGTCGGCGTGATCCTGATCCTGGAAGGGGTACGCAGGATGGCTGGACTGGCTCTGGTCATCATTTCGGGCGTCTTCATAGCCTACGCCTTCGCCGGGCCGTGGCTACCAGGAATCCTGCACCACGATGGCTATGCGCCGAAACGGTTTTTCTCGTACATCATGACCGACAACGGGATCCTGTCGGCGCCCATCGCGATCTCATCGACCTACATCATCTTGTTTGTCGTATTCGCCGCCTTCCTTCAGGCAACCCATGTGGGAGCCTACTTCGTGAACGTCGCCTTCGCGGCGGCGGGCCACAAGCGCGGTGGCCCGGCCAAGGTAGCGGTTTTCGCGTCGGGTCTCATGGGGATGATTAACGGCACTTCGGCGGGCAACGTGGTCGCTACCGGCTCGCTCACAATCCCGTTGATGAAGAAGGTGGGCTATCGCGGTCAGACCGCAGCAGCGATCGAGGCCGCCGCATCTTCGGGCGGGCAAATCATGCCGCCGATCATGGGTGCAGGGGCCTTCATCATGGCCGAGATCACCGGCATTCCCTACACCGACATCATCTGGGCGGCGCTAATCCCGGCGGTGCTTTACTTCGCCTCGATCTTCTTCATGGTCGATCTGATGGCTCAGCGGTTTAACATGGTGGGGCTTCCGCGGTCGGCGCTGCCGAAACTCGGCGCTCTGCTTCGTCAGGCCTACTTGTTTGCTCCGATATTCGTCCTCATCTGGGCGCTCTTCGTCGGCTACTCAGTAATTCGTTGCGGCACGCTGTCGATGATCACCGCTGCTGCGGTCTCTTGGCTGACGCCCAATAGGATGGGCCCAAAACAGCTGTTCCACGCACTTGACCTTGGCGCACGGATGACGCTTCAACTTGTGGCGGTCTGCGCCGCGGCAGGGATCATCGTAGGCGTCATCGCTCTTACCGGCATCGGCACGCGTTTCTCGTCGCTGCTCCTCGGTATCGCCGACACTTCGCAACTCCTGGCGATGCTATTCACAATGCTTGTTGCCATTATCCTCGGCATGGGGATGCCAACTACAGCCGCCTATGCGGTCGCGGCTTCGGTTATCGCGCCCGGACTTATCAACCTTGGCATCGAGCCGCTGACAGCGCACTTCTTCATCTTCTACTTCGCAGTAATGTCTGCCATCACCCCGCCGGTTGCGCTGGCCGCCTATGCTGGCGCGGCTCTAGCGCAGTCCGATCCGATGAAGACCAGCGTGGAAAGCTTCCGCATCGGCCTAGCCGCCTTCGTGGTGCCCTACATGTTCTTCTTCTCAGATTCGCTTCTGATGCAAGGTACCTGGCTCGACACCATCCACGTCACCGCATCTGCACTGCTGGGGATCTACCTGCTGTCATGCGGCATCATCGGCTGGTTCTTCGGCCAGATTGGTTGGGTGCTTCGTGGGCTCTTGGTTGGAGCAGCGTTGGGAATGTTGGACGCGGGTTTCCTCACAGACCTATTAGGACTCGGGGTCGCCGTTGCAATGTTCTTCTATCAAAGGCGGTTCGTCGCCTCCGAAGATGTCGCGCACGGCAAAGACTAGGTCCAGCACTGGAGCGTTGGCGGCTGGGTAGGAATTCCTAGCCGCCACTACGTTTGATCTCATGTCCCGTGATTTGACGAAACGCATCCGCCGCTAAGGAGTTGTCGAAGGCTAATATCGGAATGGCTAGGCCCGCACGAGGAAGGCCCGGCTGTTCGAGAGCCTGATATGGGCGACTTGGACCTTCATGCGCTCGCCGCCGACAACCGTAAGTCCTCACTCCAATCAAACTGGAACGCCTCGCCGGAGCGGAAAGCCAAGGGGACGAAGGTCCCGCAGCCCGTGTTCTGTTGCCCGGCTCAGTTCCGGGTGGAAATGAGCTGCTGCCGGTTTCGTGGACACGAAGATAAGATCGTGACCAAGGAACTGGAGTGTGGATATGACGAGACGGAA
>NZ_JBGQOG010000040.1:0-9713 GCF_052113705.1 Phaeovulum sp. W22_SRMD_FR3
CTGTGGAAGATGCGCCCCGACAATCCGACCTTCGGATTCCGCCGACGGCCCGAGGTCGCCCGTGACCGGTTCCTGTCCTTCGAAGAAATCGAACGCCTGGCGAATGCGCTGGCCGTCGACGAGGACCAGCGCGCCGCCAGCATCATCCGCCTTTGCATGCTGACCGGCGCCCGGCTGGGCGAGGTCCGCACCGCCACCTTCGACCAGTTTAACCTCGACCTCGCCATCTGGACCAAGCAAGCCGCCTATACCAAGCAGCGCCGCATCCACCGGGTGCCGATTTCGCATGAGGCCGTTGCGCTGATCCGCCTGCGCAAGGAAATCGTGCCGAAGGGCTGCCCGTTCCTCTTCCCGGGCGACGTGCCAGACCAGCCGGTCGGCGATCCCAAGCGCTTCTGGCCCAAGATGCAGAAGGTGGCCCAGATCCCCGACGTCCGCATCCACGACCTGCGCCACACCTTCGCCTCGCTGCTGGTCTCGGGCGGCGCTTCGCTGGAAATGATAGGCCGCCTCCTCGGCCACACCCAGATCGGCACGACTCAGCGCTACGCACACTTGATCGATGCACCCCTGCGGGCCGGGGTGAACGCCGTAGGCGAGACGCTGAAGCCGCGGTTGCGGGTGGTGGGGGAGTAACTCTAAGGGAAGGACGCATGTTTGACCGGACTTTGCACTGTGATGCGTAACCCAAACTCTGGTTGAGGCACCAACGTGCTGCGTAAACTCGCACACGGCCAGCGAGATCTGACAACGGATTGGGGCAGCGATCAATCATTGCTCTTTGTTGAACCGCGCCAGGCTTTGTGGTCAAAGGGTCGGAACAGTGCGACTGATCGGGACGGGTATGGCCAAGAACGAAAGAAAAACCGAGAATATTGTTCGTGACTTGTTGCGTGAAAACGGTTTCTACGAAGAAACCTCAGACCTGCAGGTTGAAGAGCAAAAGAGCAACATTGAGGCAGTAAAGAGACTGTTGAAAGCTGCAAGCAAGAGCGGCGGCGGCGGCATGGGTTCACCCGAATTCATAGTCTCCGCGCCCTCTACACCAGACTTTGTCATGATTGTAGAGTGCAAGGCTCTAGTTGCAGATCACGCAAGTAGCACGATAAGCGCCATTTTTGGAGGATCGGAAATCGATGAGGACGCAAGCATTTATGCAAAGCGTGTTCAGAAGTTCGCCGTCGATGGTGTGCTCCACTATGCACATGCTCTGTCTCGAGAATTCAACGTAATTGCAATAGCCGTAAGTGGCGAGACCAAGAAAGGTGCAAAGTTCTCAACCTATCTCTGGCCAAAGTCAGGTCCGAAACCGAAAGAGCTGACTGCTCGAGATGGGGCGCAAATCGATAAAATTATTCCCTGGGATGATTATCTCAGTTCTGCAATTTTCGACCCCCAAGTCCAGAAGCTCAGATTCGATGAGCTTATGGCATTTTCTACAGAACTTCATGACTTTATGCGAGACCACGCGAAACTGACGGAAAGTGAAAAGCCGCTCCTAGTAAGTGGTACACTGATCGCTCTTCGAAATAAGGCTTTCTCCGCATCGTTCGGTCTCCACACGCCAAGCCAGCTTCAAAAGGAGTGGATGAGGGTCATTCAAGAGGAGATACAAAAAGCCGACATTCCGCAGGCGAAAAAAGATAACATGACCCAACCCTATTCGAGCATCGCCGTCCATCCTGAGCTTGGAAAAGCAGCAAAAGGTTATCCAAAGGGCGTAATGTTTGAGCTTATTGACCGACTCAACAAGAAGGTCTGGCCATTCATTAGTGTTTATCACGATTTCGATGTCGTTGGGAAATTTTACGGTGAGTTTCTGAAGTACACCGGCGGTGATAAAAAGGCTCTTGGTATTGTTCTTACTCCAAGGCACATCACTGAACTTTTCGCGCTTCTGGCAAACGTGAATAAGGGCAGTAAGGTTCTTGATATATGTGCTGGAACCGGCGCCTTTCTTATCTCAGCGATGCATCAGATGTTTCGCACTGCGGTGACTGATGACGATCGTGAAAAAATTAGGAAGCACGGACTTATTGGTATAGAGCAGCAACCCAATATGTTTGCACTCGCTGCCTCCAATATGATTCTGCGTGGTGACGGAAAGGCGAACCTCTACCAGGGTAGTTGCTTTGACGAGGCAATTACTAAGGAGGTTAAAGCCCACGGATGTGATGTTGGGATGGTAAATCCTCCCTACAGCCAGGCTGATAGTGACCTGCATGAACTCAGGTTTGTCAAGCATATGCTTGATTGTCTGCGCCCCGGTGGCACTGGGATCGCAATTGTGCCTATGTCTTGCGCCCTTTCCGCAAATCAATTGCGCGCGGAAATTCTGAAAGAGCACACACTCGAGGCAGTTGTGTCGATGCCCGATGAACTATTTTATCCCGTTGGTGTGATTACTTGCATCATGATCTTTACTGCTCACAAGTCGCATGCGTCGGAGGGCAGAAAGACATGGTTTGGCTATTGGAAAGCTGATGGATTCGAGAAGACAAAGCATAAGGGACGGGTCGACCTTTCTGACGCTTGGCCAAGAATCCGAGACCGTTGGGTGGAGTCATTCCGAAACCGTGAGGTTCATCTTGGAGAAAGCGTGACTCAGAAGGTCGTGGCTGAGGACGAGTGGTGTGCTGAAGCATACTTGGAGACTGATTATACTTCGATTCGCAAAGAGGATTTTGAGCGTGTTGTAAGGAACTATGCGATTTATCGATTGGCCGGACGGAAGAACCTTTTGACCTCTGAGGCTGATGGAGAAGAAGACGAATGACGGTCGCTCTCAGTGAGATTTTTGATGTCCGTTATGGACACTCGTTGGAACTAAATAGACTGACTAGGGCTCGGTTCGGAGAAGGCGTGGCATTTGTTTCACGAAAGATGGGAGACAACGGCATCTCCGCGTTTGTAGAGCCGATCCCTGGAGTCGATCCCGCTCCGGCTGGTGATCTCTCATGCGCTCTCGGTGGCAATGGTGTCTTGACGACACATCTCCAAGAGCAACCATTTTATGTTGGTCGAGATGTGGCATTGCTGCGTCCAAAGGTGGAGCTGAGCAAGTCGCAGATCCTCTTTTATTGCTTTTGTGTAAAGGTTAACAGATTTCGCTACAGTTATGGTAGGCAGGCAAATAAGACTCTGGGCGCCATTCAGGTGCCGGCGGTTTCTGCGATACCTGATTGGGTCGACTCAGTCGATCTCGATATGTTTAGTGGGGCCGATAGTCCGAAGGTTAGTGGTGAAGTTCTGCCTGACCTTCACGGGAAAGCGTGGGGACTATTTGGAATTAAAGATCTGTTCGACCTAAGGAAAGGTCGCCGCCTTACCAAAGCTCAATTGAAGTTGAGACCAGGTGATGTTCCGTTTATTGGGGCGATTGACAACAATAATGGTCTGTCTAACTTTGTCGACGTTGCGATACACGATGGTTGCACGATTACTGTTGTTTATAACGGCGCAGGCGTAGCTGATGCCTTTTTTCAACCGGTTCCATTTTGGGCATCAGATGATGTCAATGTCCTATATCCCAAGTTTGAGCTTTCTGCTGATATCGCGCTGTTCCTCACAACCGTGATCAGGAAGGAGAAGTATCGATTTAGTTATGGTCGCAAGTGGCACCTCGAGCGAATGTTGGAATCGCAAATACATCTTCCGGTGGACGCCAAAGGAGAACCTGATTGGGTCTTTATGAAGGGCTATATTGCTTCGTTGCCATTCAGTAGTCAAATTTATGGGGAAGTGGATTAGTGGGGTCCTTTCTCGATGCTTGCTGTCGTCTTCGCAACGGCACTCCGTCGCATGTGTTTTGGCAAAGGCTTGATGACCAAGGGCTTTTAGGTGTGTCAGTGAAGCATTCCAGTTATGGCTAGCATCCTCGCAGAGTTGAGTTACTGGCGGACATCGCTTGCCGACGGTGCGCTCGGCGAGGGTAAGTTCACGCAAGCCGACCGCAAGCGGTTTGTCGACGTGCCGAGTGAGGCGCTGAAGACTGGCGTTTTGCCGGGCGAGGTTGTGGAGCGTGTGTTCCGCGGCCAAGCTTCGGCCAAAGCGTTGGGCGTTCGGTTCTGGCCCTTGGTGATGGCGCGGAAGTCCTCGCATGGGGCTGTACGCGCGGGCGGCCTGCCGGAGATCGTGGCGCCCGTGGTGACCGAAGCGACGGTTGATCGGGCTGGGCGGATCACCCCCACTCGAAATGCCCTGGCGCGCGATCTCCTGACACCTCTGCCCTCCGGTGAGTTTGCCATCGGATCGGTTGACGCACTGGATTCATTTCTGACGGAAAGTCCCTTGCCGGACATGGCAGGCGAGGGCGCATGGCAGGAATATCTTGGTCATTGCCGCAAAATGGTCGACGCGGTTTCGCAGGGCTGGCCGCGTGGCGATGCGGATTACCAGCCGATCGGTTTAGGGTTTCTCGAACTCGCCGAAGATGCCAACGCCACGGTGCGCGGCATCCTTGATCTCTACGACAAGCTCCTCGCCGAAAAGCTCGCTGCTCCGTTGCTTGGGCAGATCGCGCAGCCCAGAAATACCACTACCGGCCTAGACCACCGGATCGAGCGGGAATTCGCACGCCGCCTCGGGCATTCGAACGCGAGCTTCCCTCTGGCAGAGCATCAGAGGCAGGTCTTGGCTTGGCTGGACGCGTCCTCGCCGGGCGAGGTCATTGCCGTGAACGGGCCGCCGGGTACCGGCAAGACGACCATGCTGCTGTCGGCGGTTGCCGGGCTCTGGGTGCGTGCCGCTTTGCGCGGCGATGATCCGCCGGTGATTGTGGCCGCGTCCTCGAACAACCAGGCCGTGACGAATATCATCGACGCCTTTGGGAAGGACTTCGGCAAAGGTGAGGGGCCTTTTGCCGGGCGCTGGCTGCCTGAGGTGGAAAGCTTCGGGATGTTCCTCGCGTCGCATTCGCGGCGACTGGAAGCGGCGCGCCGCTACCAGACCGAAGAGTTCCAGACCGAGCGAGAAACGGTTGCCTACGTCCAGCGCGCAAAGGAAGCGTACCTGCAGGCCGCCAAGGACGCGTTTCCTGCCATGCCGAACCCAGATGTCGCGTCGGTAGTATCGGCCCTTAAAAACCGGATGGCAGCCGAGGTCGAGAAGCTTTCTCGCATCGATAGCGCAGCCAAGGCACGCCACGCGGCAACTGAAGCCCTTAACACGCAACTTGGCCCTGACCCGGAAGCAATGGAGGCTAGACGGGTAGAAGACGTAGCCCAGCGCACCGCAGCGCTTGAGAAGCTGCGGGAGGCGAGGGCGGCGCTAGATCGGTATCTGGCTTCGGAGTCCTCGTTGACAGCGGTCGTTGGGTTCCTTTCTTCGATCAAAGAAAAGCGCGCCTTGCGTGCCCGGCTGGCGATTGGCGATCTCTTGCCAGGCTTGGAGAACGCAAAGCGCGTCAGCGAGATCGAGGATCGGGTCAGGACCGAACTGGGATCAACAGAGGACGCGCTGAAGGCGGCTGAACAGGCCCTGCTCAGGGCGAGGGCCCTGCGGCGCGAGTTCCTTGAGGCGGAAAGAAGCTGGGAAGCGGCGGCGTCTGCCGTCGGCGGTGGCGATGACATCGCTGAACTGGAACGCCGAGCAGACCTCGAAACCCGCTTTCCGTTGTTCCTGTTGGCAACGCACTACTGGGAAGGGCGCTGGCTTCTGGCGATGGAGGCCGACCTTGCCGCTATCGTTGCGGCGAAGGGCAAGAACGGCAAGGCGACTGTCATTCCCCGGTGGCATCGTCGGATGATGTTGACGCCTTGCGCCGTGGCCACCTTCGCCAGCCTGCCCGGCAAGATGACCTATACGCGCCGCGACGGAGGGAAATGGGCGACCGAGTACCTGTTCGACTTCATCGACCTCTTGATCGTCGACGAAGCTGGTCAGGTTCTGCCGGAAGTCGCCGGAGCATCATTCTCCCTCGCGAAACGTGCCCTTGTCATCGGTGACACGCAGCAGATCGAACCAATCTCGTCGGTGCCGCGACCGGTTGACGTCGGTAACCTGCGAAACTGCGGGCTGCTGGGTGGTGAGGCCGACATCGATGCGCTTGCTGCTCGCGGAATTTGCAGCACCACCGGCAGTGCCATGCGCCTCGCGCAAGAGGCCACCCGTGTCTCACCATATGCTGATCTTGAGAAGGGGCTCTACCTCTTCGAACACCGGCGGTGCTACGACGAGATCATCAGCTTCAGCAACGCCTTGTGCTACAAGGGAAAGCTCCGGCCACTGCGGGGAAAGGCCCCCGCAGACGCAGGACTTCCGGCGCTTGGGTATCTCCACATCGATGGTCGAGCGGTGACCTCGGGCAGCAGTCGGGCCAACCTGCTTGAGGCCCAAACAATCGCCGCCTGGCTTGACGAAAACCGCGCTGGCTTGGAAGCCCGCTATCTTAGGCCACTTGAGCAGATCGTTGGGATCGTCACACCTTTTGGCCGACAGGTGCGCGAAATCCGCGATGCTTGTGCCAGCCGGAGGATTTCGGTTGATGGGCGCGAAGGCATGACCATTGGGACGGTCCACGCCCTCCAAGGTGCCGAACGGCCGGTCGTGATCTTTTCCCCCGTCTATTCGAAACACGCCGACGGTGGCTTTACCGATGCATCGCCCAGCATGCTGAATGTCACCGTCTCTCGGGCCAAGGATAGCTGCCTCGTCTTCGGCGACATGGATGTGATGGCCGCGGCCCAGACCGGATCGCCCCGTTCGATCTTGTCGGAATTCCTGTTCGCCTCAGAGACCAATGCGCTCGAGTTCGCGGCCGAGCCCCGGACGGACCTAAAACAAGGAAGCGGCCAGATCCAGATGCTGCGGGATGCCGCCGGGCACGATGCCTTCTTGCTGGACGCACTTTCGGCGGGTGGGCGGCGCTACACGATCGTCAGCCCCTGGGTGATCGCGGGCACTATGGAACGCGTCGGGCTGATCGCCGCCTTCGAAGGGGCTATCCGCCGAGGTGCTGAGATCGATGTCTTTGCCGACCCCTTGCTCAACGAGGGACCGGCCGCCGGTGGCCTAACCCAGATGGAAGCGGTCGAGAAGGTCTTTGCCAGGATCGGGGTCCGTCTCCACAAGCTGCCGAAGTTGCACAGCAAGATCGTGGCGATCGACAGCGATGTTCTGTGCATCGGGTCCTACAACTGGCTGAGCGCCGATCGGCAGGGCCAGTATGCCCGGCACGAGACGTCATTCGTCTACCGCGGTCAGCACCTCGAGGACGAGATACGGACGATTGTGGGTAGCCTGAAGCGCAGGGAGAAATAGCGAACGGTGGGGCAGGGCGGAGATTTCGGGTCAACAATAGGTCAACCTGCCGACCGACTTCGTTCACCGTTTGGGCTACGCCTTCTTCCTACGAATGCGGTTGAGAGCGGCGAGGTAATCAAGTGAGATCAATGAGTTGCCGCGTAAGTGGTTGAAATCAAAAGGTCCGATGTTCTCCTTTTGGTCCGACTCATAACCTGAAGGTCGTAGGTTCAAATCCTACTCCCGCAACCATACTTTCTAACAATATATCAAAGGCTTAGGCCGATGCAGAGCGCCCCATGGGGCGCTTTTTGCTTTGCAACTCAGAACAACACATTCCCCAAAGATTCCAAACGCTTACGTCCAGTCCCGATTCTTACGTGCAACACCCATGCGACACGGAAACTGCCAGAAGTTCGCGGGACGTTCCGTGTCCGGCTGAACTTGACCACTGCGCAAAGCAGAGCCGTTATGCCCCCGAAACCAACTCGGGGACGATCATGCCCAAGACCAACGACGCCGCGCTGGATGCCTTCATCGCCGTCAAGGCCGAAATCGACGCGCTGCTGGCACGGCTGGTCGCGCACAGCGCCGAACACTTCGGCTACAGTCCCGATGAGGTGAACTGGGGCCATGTCGGCACGCTGGACCACCACCGCGCCCGCCTTCGCGAAATCTCTGACATGGCGTTCCAAGAGGGACAGGGTCTTGAATAAGGTCCTCGGCCAACTTCCTGCATTTCTGCAATCACGAGTGGTGACTAATTCTCCGTTGACGCCGCAAAGAGGATACCTGATCTTCCACGGATGCTCCCATTCTCAACAGAATTTCCCGTCCGTGCCAGTCCGAACCGTGCCGCCTTCGTCTCCGAAGTAGTCGGCTGGTTGCGTGGTATGAGGCATCAGACCGTACTCTCCAGCGCTTCGGAGGCGGAACTGGATCGTGCAAATGTCCATGTACGTTCGGCTATCGGCGAAGAACTCCGGATGCGGGAGCTTCAAACCTCTGACGGGTGGTCTGCCATCGGCGCACGGCATGACTTGCCGGACGACTTGGGACGGGTGTGGCGTACCGAATGTGTTCTGCGGCGCGGGGCGGCAGAGGGTGGGCAGGATCTTGTACGTCTTCGCACCCAGTGTATCGCGACCACTGCTGGGGCAAGACTGGAGACGCCCAGAAAACCCTACCTCATCAAGGCTCTGCTCAAGAACGGTTGGGGAGGCAAAGACCGCCAACTATCGGTGTCAGATGCTCCCGTATGGCTGAAAAGCGATAGCGAAGGCCTCTCAACGGCGAGTTCGGTGACCATGGGTGATGCCACAAAGTGGCTGCCTGTCGTGTACGTTTCCGCGACAGGCAAGTCGACGTGGGTCCTGAATCAAGCTGAGATCGAAAAGCTGGCCTATGATCTCGGCGGTATTGCGCACGTCGTTGTGGAACCAGACCGTGCGTTCTCGTTTTCTCTTCGCGAGCAGACTGACGCAAGGAATGCCTACGGCGGTACTTTGGCTTTGTCGGCGCCGGGCCAAGGCATTGTCAGAAGATATTACATCGGATGGCAAATCGAGGATGGGATCGAACTGGCTGCAACGATACGGGAGGCGGCAGCAAGCCTTCGGAGCCAGATGCCTTCCTTTGGGTGGGACTGGACCGAACTTCAGGAACAGGCCCTGCGTGCGCAGCGGTCAAGTGAGAAGGCCCGGCTAACAGCGTCTGAAAGCGAGCAGCTGTACCTCGAAGAGATCGAAAACCTGCAGGACAGGATAAGTCAACTCGAACAGGCGCTTGTTGCCCGGCCAGCCGATAGTGTGGGAACCGATGAGGGAGAGTTCTCGGCCGACAATCTCATTCGTCGGATCGGGCCCGAAATCTATTCCGGCGAAGTTTCGGACCGACTGCGCTTCGCTGCCAGAACAACGCTGGCGGTCGCTGATCGGATCGGACTGGATACACGCTCCAAAGTGATTCTACAGCGCGTTCTTGATCGGCTTCCGTTGTCGCCCGCACTTGCCGAACTTTCGCAGGACTTGGCGAGAGCAACAAAGGACCCGAAACGCGTTGCAAGCGAATTGACTTCTCTGCTGGCGCGACACGGCTACTCGGAGAAATCCGATAACAAACACATTCGGATGGAAGCCAATGACCTTTTCGATGGCCTTGATGCCATCACGATCCCAAAGACGCCGAGCGATCATCGAGGCCTGAAGAACCTGCGGTCGCAAATTGAACGCACGCTCGGCATTACCAAGCTTGACGGATGACATGTGTCACGCCGCCACCGTCCCCATGCTATCCAGCCGCACAGCGCCGCTGGTGATGCCGTTCCCCGCAGCCCCGCCCGCAACGCCCACTAGGAAGCGACAGGTGCCGGGCACGTTAAAGAGGTTGCCGATGATCATCCCCTCGCCGAAGTTTATCCAGCCCGCGGGAGTGGCCACGGTGATAACCTCGCCTTTCTGAATATGGTTCTT
>NZ_JBGQOG010000041.1:0-2500 GCF_052113705.1 Phaeovulum sp. W22_SRMD_FR3
TTTGGTTGCGGGAGTAGGATTTGAACCTACGACCTTCAGGTTATGAGCCTGACGAGCTACCGGGCTGCTCCATCCCGCGTCCGTCCGCGAGGGCGATTGCATTCGCGGTATTAGTTGTATCGTATTGAGAGAACGTATGTACTTCTTACTAGGTTTGGCGGTGACCTACTCTCCCACGTCTTGAGACGCAGTACCATTGGCGCGACGGCACTTAACGGCCGGGTTCGGAATGGATCCGGGTGTTTTGCTCGTGCTATGACCACCAAACCAAGAAAGGAGTACAATCAGCGTTTTTTCATTGTCCAGATAAGTACTGCGATTTGTGTATACTTGCTTTTGTCCTGAAGAAGCATGGCTTCTACTGGATCAAATCAAGCCAATCGGGCAATTAGTACCAGTCAACTGAATGCATTGCTGCACTTACATCTCTGGCCTATCGACGTGGTGGTCTTCCACGGCCCTCAAGGGATACCTAGTTTTGAAGGGGGCTTCCCGCTTAGATGCCTTCAGCGGTTATCCTGTCCGGACATAGCTACCCAGCACTACCGTTGGCACGATAACTGGTCCACCAGTGGTCCGTTCACCCCGGTCCTCTCGTACTAGGGGCAACTCTTCTCAAGTATCCTACACCCACGGCAGATAGGGACCGAACTGTCTCACGACGTTCTAAACCCAGCTCACGTACCTCTTTAAATGGCGAACAGCCATACCCTTGGGACCTGCTCCAGCCCCAGGATGAGATGAGCCGACATCGAGGTGCCAAACGATGCCGTCGATATGGACTCTTGGGCATCATCAGCCTGTTATCCCCAGCGTACCTTTTATCCGTTGAGCGATGGCCCTCCCACTTGGGACCACCGGATCACTATGGCCGACTTTCGTCTCTGCTCGACTTGTCAGTCTTGCAGTCAGGCTGGCTTCTGCCATTGCACTCAACGAGCGATTTCCGACCGCTCTGAGCCAACCTTCGCGCGCCTCCGTTACTCTTTGGGAGGCGACCGCCCCAGTCAAACTACCCACCACGCAGGGTCCCGGATCCGGATAACGGACCGCGGTTAGACATCAAGAGTGCGAAGGGTGGTATCTCAAGGATGACTCCACGAGAACTGGCGTTCCCGCTTCAAAGTCTACCACCTATCCTGCACATCACAATCCTGATGCCAGTGCGAAGCTATAGTAAAGGTGCATGGGGTCTTTCCGTCTAACCGCGGGTAGTGTGCATCTTGACACACAGTTCAATTTCGCTGAGTCCACATTTGAGACAGCGGGGAAGTCGTTACGCCATTCGTGCAGGTCGGAACTTACCCGACAAGGAATTTCGCTACCTTAGGACCGTTATAGTTACGGCCGCCGTTTACTGGGGCTTCAATTCAAAGCTTGCACCTCTCCTTTTAACCTTCCAGCACCGGGCAGGCGTCAGACCCTATACGTCGTCTTACGACTTCGCAGAGCCCTGTGTTTTTAGTAAACAGTCGCCACCCCCTGGTTTGTGCCCCCGGCCGATACTTGCGTACCAACCGGGCCTCCTTCTCGCGAACTTACGGAGGTATTTTGCCGAGTTCCTTAAATGTGGTTCTCTCAAGCGCCTTGGTATTCTCTACCAGTCCACCTGTGTCGGTTTAGGGTACGGTCTTGTGGAGGGCTATTTCCAGGGACCCCTAAGCAGCCTCTTCAATCCGATAAGAAGAAACTACCCTCGGGATCCGTCACCATCTCCTGGCCCAGGAATATTAACCTGGTTCCCATCGACTACGCCTTTCGGCCTCGCCTTAGGGGCCGGCTTACCCTGCTCAGATTAGCTTTAAGCAGGAACCCTTGGACTTTCGGCGACAGGGTCTCTCACCCTGTTTGTCGCTACTCATGTCAACATTCTCACTTCTGATCTCTCCACCGGATCCCTCACAGGCCGGCTTCACAGAAAGAACAGTGTCTCCGTTGCTTCCGAGGAAGCAAAAGAGACAGCGTTCTATATCACAGAACGCTCCGCTACCACGTGCATTGCTGCACATCCAAAGCTTCGGCTCGTGGCTTGAGCCCCGTTACATCTTCGCCGCAGGACAACTTATCTAGACCAGTGAGCTGTTACGCTATCTTTAAAGGATGGCTGCTTCTAAGCCAACCTCCTGGTTGTTTTGGTCGTCCCACATGCTTTCCCACTTAGCCACGAATTGGGGGCCTTAGCTGTTGGTCAGGGTTGTTTCCCTCTTCACGACGGACGTTAGCACCCGCCGTGTGTCTCCCGGATATTACTCTTGGGTATTCGGAGTTTGGTTAGGCTCAGTAAGTCTGTGGGACCCCATCACCCATCCAGTGCTCTACCCCCCAAGGTATTCGTCCGAGGCGCTACCTAAATAGCTTTCGCGGAGAACCAGCTATCTCCGAGTTTGATTGGCCTTTCACCCCTAGGCACAAGTCATCCCGACCTTTTTCAACAGGTGTGGGTTCGGACCTCCAGTACGTGTTACCGTACCTTCATCCTGCTCATGCCTAGATCACTCGG
>NZ_JBGQOG010000042.1:0-5048 GCF_052113705.1 Phaeovulum sp. W22_SRMD_FR3
ATGAAGCCCGCCATCCTGGTCTCCCGCTGCCTTGCGGAAGCTTACCACAGAACAGCGTTTTCACACAGCCTCGGCCGATCAGGTCGATATTGCGGCGCGGTCGGCAAGAAAGGCACGCCGCGCTGCCGCAAGGCGGCTTTGAGCCCGTTGCAGCCCGGCGCGCCAGGCGAAGCGCTTCTCCCGGCCACGGACGCGAAGGGCGGAAAACGGACTTTCGCAGTTCGCGCCCATAGAGCCTCGACCGTGAAACAGCGGTCATTCAAGGCGGATAGATCTGGGCAAGCAAAGGTGCGGAATAGACTTCTTCGCACCCCAAGCTGTTTCTCGTGCAGCGGGAGTTGCGGGTTCATGCTCAGGTGATGTTGGCTTGCAAAAGTGCCGATCTCGATCAAGTCATGACAACAAGTCAGCAGGGGGAGGCGCGAGTTCGGCACCGCTCTTCCCGTCGATCGTCCGGATGGGCCGTGTGCCGATCCTTGCGCCGGTTTCCAGGTCGACGGCAATCGGCACGATACTCTTCCCGGTCTCGGCATCGACATAGCGGGTCAAGTCACCGTCGCCCCGATACTTTGTCCCCCAAGCATTCAGCATGATCAGCACCGGCAGAAAATCCCGTCCTGCAGGTGTCAGGACATATTCGTCGCGCGGCGGACGTTCCATGTAGCGTCGCCTTTCCAGCAATCCCTCTTCCGTCAGCGTCGCCAATCGACTGGTCAGCATCGTGGGCGCAATCCCAAGGCTTTTGCGGAACTGGTCGAACCGCGTAAGACCCAGGAACGCATCACGCAGGATCAGGATGCTCCAGGAATCGCCAACGCAGAGCAGGCTGCGGGCAATGGGGCAATGGGCGGCGAGGTCGTCTTTCATGTTAGTATCATTTTCATATTGACTAACTACTATTTTGATACCATATGAGCCTCAGAGACAAAGTTCAAGCGAAATGGACAGAACATGACCCCGTCATCCCATCCCGTTGCCCTTATCACCGGAGCGTCCTCGGGCATCGGCCGGGCCAGCGCCGTAGCCTTGGCAAAAGCCGGGTATCGGGTCTTCGGCACCAGCCGCAAGCCCATGACCGCCCTGGCAAACGGCATCACCATGCTGGTCGCGGATGTCACCGACGATGCCTCGGTGCAGACCCTGATCACAGAAGTCATGGCCGCCGCCGGGCGCATCGACCTTCTTGTCAACAACGCCGGATACGCGCTGTCAGGCGCTGCCGAAGAAAGTTCAATCGGTCAGGTGCAGGCGCTGTTCGAGACCAACTTCCACGGGGTCGTGCGTGTGACCAACGCCGTCCTGCCGATCATGCGGGCACAGGGGGTTGGGCGCATCCTGAACGTCGGCTCGGTCCTCGGGCTGATCCCAGGGCCGTTCGGCGCCTATTACGCCGCCAGCAAACACGCCATCGAGGGCTATTCGGAATCGCTAGACCACGAGGTCCGCCCTTTCGGCATCCGCGTTGCGGTGATCGAACCTTGGGCGACCAAAACCTCGATCGAAGCGAACTCGCCGCAGGGGGATCGCCCTGTCACAGCCTACGCCCAGACCATCGCCCGATACCGGACGGCGTTCGATGCGGCGATGGCCGTAGGCGATACCGCCGAGGATGTCGCTGCGACCATCGTGGCCGCCGCCCGGGACCAGAGCCCGCGCCTGCGCTACCCCTCGGGCGCGGCCGCGCGGCAGACGTCATTCGCCCGCCGTTTCCTGCCTCGGTCGCTGTTTGACCGGACCCTTCGCAAGCAATTCAACATTACCTGAGGGATGATAATGACGCCCCCCTTCATCGAGGCCCCGAACCGGGTCATCACGGCTGCAGGCAGCCGGTTTGTCTACCGCGAGGTTGGTCCCCGCGGTGGCAAACCGCTGGTGCTTCTGAACCACTGGGGCGCGGTGCTGGACAACTTCGACCCGCGGATCATCGACGGCCTTGCCACCCGGCACCATGTGATCGCGGTTGATTATCGCGGCGTCGGCGCCTCTGGCGGATTGGCCCCCTTGACCATCGATGAGATGGCGCGCGACGTGATTGCCCTGATCCGCACACTTGGGCACCCGACCGTCGATCTCATGGGCTTTTCGCTGGGTGGGATGGTGGCGCAGGACGTGGTGCTGAAAGCCCCTGATCTGGTGCGCAAGCTGATCCTGACCGGAACCGGCCCCGCGGGCGGCGAGGGCATCTCAAAGGTCGGCGCAGTGTCCTGGCCGCTGATCCTCAAGGGCCTATTCACCTTCCGCGACCCCAAGACCTACCTCTTCTTCACCACGTCCGCGAATGGCCGAAGCGCTGCCAAGGCCTTCATCGCCCGCACCAAGGAGCGCAAGGTCGGCCGCGACAAGAGCCCGACCCTGCGCGCCTTCCTGCACCAGTTGAAAGCGATCCACGCCTGGGGCCGCCAGTCGCCGCAGGACCTGACCCGCATCCGCATTCCGGTTCTGGTAGCCAATGGCGAGAATGACATCATGGTCCCCACCCCAAATAGTCATGACCTGGCCCGCCGCATTCCTGGGGCAGAGCTGGTGATCTATCCCGACGCAGGTCACGGCGGCATCTTCCAGTATCACATGCAATTCGTGCCGACGGCGCTGGCCTTTCTGGCCGCCTGAACGCCCCCCTTTCGGAGAGAACCCATGCAAGCCTTCCTCGTTGACAAGTATCAGAAAAAAGCCCCGCTGCGGCTGGCCGATGTCCCTGAACCCACCCTCGGCGACGACGAGGTTCTGGTCCGAATCCACGCCGCCGGGGTCAACCTTCTGGACGCCAAGGTCAGGAACGGGGAGTTCAAGCCGATCCTGCCTTACAAGCTGCCGCTGATCCTTGGCCACGACATGGCTGGCACAGTTGTAAAAGTCGGGCCGAAGGCAATGCGCTACAAGGTCGGCGACGAAGTCTTCTCACGCGTGGACGACTTCCGTATCGGCACCTTTGCCGAAACCATAGCAGTCAGGGAAAGCTCTCTGGCTGCAAAGCCCAAGGCCCTCAGTATGGAAGAGGCAGCCTCGGTGCCGCTGGTCGCGCTGACTGCATGGCAGGCCTTGGTCGAGATTGCCGGATTGCGCGCGGGGCAGAGGGTATTCATCCAGGCAGGGTCGGGCGGGGTCGGGACTATTGCGATCCAACTTGCCAAGCATATCGGGGCCCATGTCGCCACGACCGCCAGCGCTGCGAACGCGGATTGGCTCAAGACGCTCGGGGCCGATCTGGTCATCGACTACAAGACGCAGGATTTCGAGGTGCTCTTGCGCGACTATGACGTGGTCCTGCACAGTCAGGACGCCAAAGCGCTTGAAAAGTCGCTGAACCTCCTGCGGCCGGGCGGCAGGCTGGTGTCGATCTCCGGTCCAGTCACCCCGGCCTTCGCTGCACAGATCAAGGCCCCTTGGTTCTTGAAGCCGCTGTTCTGGGCGCTTAGCCGGGGCACCTACAAGAAGGCCCGCCAGCACAAGGTATCCTTTGACTTCCTGTTCATGACAGCGAACGGGACGCAGTTGCAGAAAATCGCCGCCCTGATCGACGCGGGCCACATCCGCCCGGTCATCGACCGTGTCTACCCCTTTGCCGAAACGAACGCCGCCATCGCCCATGTTGAAGGCGGTCGCGCGAAGGGCAAGGTTGTCATCAAGGTGGGGTAGTCTCTCCAGCATGGTATTGACGCGACCCAACTCTCGGACCCTTGCAAGGGCTGGGCAGTTATGCCGCTCAACCAATAGCTAGAATTGCCACGAACGTCCGGTCTTGCGACGCAGAGGTGCCTCGACTTCACCAGCTTGACCGTCCGCAAAGGGCCGAGCGCCACCTTGGGGCGCCGGTCGGCGGAGTGGCTAACCTCGCGCGCCGTCGTCGCACCGACAGCCGACAGCCGACAGCCGACAGCCGACAAATAGGAAGCCAATCCGGCGGCACAGACATCAAAAAAATGGCACGCCGAGTTGCCGCAAAGCGGCTTGGCGCCGCTCTTGGGTATCACCCTTCACTAGTGGGCTTTTTTCTCCAATTCCCCGCGCGCGAAAACAAAGGAGCGGAGGACGGTGACCAGGCAGAACCTCTCGATTTTCGGATACCCCCGGGGGTGCTGCGGCCCAGAATTCGCGCGCTGTGTTCCGGCTGTGGCTATTCTTGGAAGACCCCGAAAGTCAGTGAATCCCAGGGAGCAGTCGGTCCTAGGTCACAGCTTGGCCTGACGACATCGAGCAGGACTGGCACATTGCCGCGGTTCCGGAACAGGCCCAGGCCCTGCATCGGGATACCTGCCTCCAGGTCGAAAATCTCGATCCAGCTTTTATTGTCGGCGGCCTGCATCATCACGGCACGCTCAATCCCATAGTCGGGCAGTGCCCATTCATGCACTTGCCGGAAACCCAGTGCTTCGTAGAACGTGATCGAACGCTGCAAATCTGGAGTGCGCATGGCAAAATGGTGAAATCCGACAAATAGTTGTTCAGTCATGCTCTCGTCTCCATATTACGGGAGATCGGTATTCAGCCCTAAGGTCCCATGAACAAGCCTGACAATTTTGACAGAGGGTCTCGTATGCCCGCTACGACACAAGAGCGAAATCGCGCGAGCCTGCACCAATGGTGCGATCTTGCGGTTGGTATGCAAGCCATTCGAGGGCAGTGGAAAGCATCAGTTCTTATGGCGCTTTCGGAAACTGAGAGTGATATACCAGCTCTGCAGGGTCGCCTCGCCGTGGCCGACCGAAGGGTGCTTGTCCGAGCGTTGCGTGAACTTGAAAGAGATCACCTTCTCGAGCGTTTGGCTGGATGCACCCAGTACGCCCTGACGCCTGACGGAAGCCAGATAATTGAAATTCTAAGGGATATCGCCCGATGGCAGAAGGCTCGCAGCAAAACTGGTGCCTGAGTTAACCAGCATGAAGGGGCTCAAACCCGCCATGCGGCGCAGCGGCATGGCACAGTTGACCCGTCGAGGTGGATCGTGGCGCTCTCGGCCCTTTGCCGACCTTCGTGAGCTGCTGCCGGTTTCGTGGACACGAAGATAAGATCGTGACCAAGGAACTGGAGTGTGGATATGACGAGACGGA
>NZ_JBGQOG010000043.1:0-4954 GCF_052113705.1 Phaeovulum sp. W22_SRMD_FR3
CTGGTCAACAGCCCCGAGGCCTATATCGCCCGGGCCCAAGCCCTCGCCGCCGACCCCGACGCCCGCCGCGCCCTCGCGCAGGCCCTGCGCGACGCGGCCAAAACGCCCCCTTTCGTCGACAGTAAAACCTATTCAAAAGACATGCAAAATGCCGTCGATCAGGCCTGTGGGGACAGCAGATGATGCCGCGCACCGCGCCTGCCCGCCCCCTGTTGCCCCCGAGATGCCCCGGACCGGCGGCGCCGCTCTCAGGCGCGGCCAAGGCGGCGTTTCGCTCACCCCGGGCTTCCGGTTGGACATCCCGCAACCGCGGATTATAACGAAGGGGCGGCGCGGCGGGGCTGCGTCACATTTCTTTGCATAGGTGCTTCATGCCAGACCTGACCTCCTCCGTGACCGGAGCCGTGATCACCCTGAAATTGGCGGTTGAGGACGACGCGGCCTTCATCTGGGGATTGCGCAACGACCCCCGCTACAACGGTCATCTGTCGACAACCACCGGCACTGTCGAAGATCAGAAGGCCTGGCTGCGCCGCTACAAAGAGCGCGAAGCCGCGGGCAGCGAATTCTACTTTTGCATTTTCCGCAATGACGACAACCGCCCCTGCGGCACCGTCCGGATCTATGACATTCGCGATGGCCAGTTCACCTGGGGCAGCTGGATCCTGAATGAAGACAAGCCCGCCAAGGCCGCTCTCGACACCGCCCTTCAGGTCTATCGCTACGGTTTTGACGCGCTCAAACTCCGGAAATCCGTCTATGACGTGCGCCGGGACAACGCGCATACCTTGCGTTTTCACGACCGCTTTGGTGGCATCCGCACGGGTGAAGACGCGGAGAATATCTATTACGAACTGCCTGAAGCCCGCTTTCGCGACCTCTACATGGAACACCGCAAGGCGATGGCTGCGCAGGATTGAAGATCGCTGGTCACCACCGGGCCCGGGGGATAGTCCGCAGGCCCGCCTGACAATCAGCAACGCATGAAAAGGAACACGGGTTGAAACGACTCTTTCTTCACATTGGTCAGCCCAAGACCGCGACGACGTCGATCCAGAATTTTCTGGCCGTCAACCGCGAGCAACTGATCACAAAGGGATGGCTCTATCCCAATGCCGCGCGCCAATATGCGGCGCATCACCTTTTGGGCAATTTCTTTCGTGCCGAGCCCATCCACTGGATCGGCAGCGCGGATCCGGCCGCGGTCATGCAGGAGTTGATGCATGAAATCGAGGAAACCCGTTGCGACAACATCATCATGTCGACGGAATCCCTGTATTTCGCCGAAAACCATGCCCAGTTTCGCGAGTATTTCAAAGATTTTGACGTGTCCGTCGTGGTCTTTTTGCGGCGGCAGGACGAATGGCTTGAATCGGCCTATCAGGAGAACCTGAAGAACGGCGAAACCCGTCTGGATCCGGAGCGCTACCTGGCCGTTCATGCCGGATCGCTGGATTATGCGGCGCGGCTCGGGACCTGGGCGGATGTCTTTGGCAAGGACAAGATTCTGGTCCACAGCTTTGAAACCACCGCGGAAAAGCAGCCGATCGAAAAGATCTGCATGGAGTTGATCGGGGCACCCTTCACCGCAGATCTCACGATGCCGCCGGCCAAGAACGAGCGTCTGAGCCGCGATTGCACCACCTTTCTCACCATGTTCCACGCCAGTCCGCGCGTCGATATGAAACATCAGGTGATCAAGGATCTGCTGATCAAATACTCGCAGGCACATCCGGATCCCGCGGAACTGCGCTATGCCTATCATCCGCTCCGGCGCCGGGAAATTGTCGAGCGCCGCGCCGAAAGCAACGCCGCGGTCGCCCGCGATTATCTGGGGCGCGCAGACGGGGTCTTGTTCCGCAACCCGCTGCCCGATGGCGAAACCCCCTGGCAACCCTATCCGGGCTTGCGGGTCAGAGCCTCGGTGTCGATTTCGGAGTTTCTCTGCAACGCCCTCTACAAGATGGGCGAAAGGGCTGAGCGCGGCTGAGGCGGCAAGACCGGCGATGGTTCCGCCCCGGGGCCAGGCTGGCCCCCGATCTTAACAAGGCGTATTTCTTGCTGCTTCCTCACCCTGTTTCCCACCGGAATCTGTTTGCCGCATCGCCCCATCCGGCCTGCGCCGCAAGGGCCGAAGCCATGCCGTGCTTGACGGGGGGGCCGTCTTGCAGGTCTGTGGTGATGCGGGGGGCCTGTTCCGGCCGCCCACTGGGGACAAGCACCACATGCTGACCGCCGCTCTTGCTCTGGAAACCCTCAGCGCCCGCATCGCGGCCGAGGTTGCGCGTGGAGTCGGTCAGGGTGCCGAGGGGCTGCCCGATGCCCAACAGGCCTTGGCGCAGTATTGGCAGGAGGTGGCGGCGGGGCTGCCGCCTTTGCCCATGGGGCCGGGACAGGGTGTCGATAACCTCTACCTTGTCACCGAGATCTATCCGGCAGGCGGGCATCGGCAACTTCTTGAGCAAATGATCCGGAGCCGCCCTCACCAACGGCATCTGGTCGTGTTCACCGGCGCCCTCCAGATCAGGGCACGGTTCAGCCAGTCGCGTTTGCGGGCAGTCGGGGCCGAGGTCACGGCACCCGATCCGCGCGACATTTTGTGGGATAAATGGCTCTGGCTGCGCCAGACACTGGCGCAAACGGCGCCGCAACGGGTCATTCTTGCGCATCATTCCGAGGATATTCTGGCCGCCCTGATCGCACAGGAAATCGCCGGCGCCTTCGGGCCGCGGCTGTTGTTCCTGCGCCATGCCGACACGGTGGGCACGCTTGGCGCCGATCTGGCAGCGGCAACGCATCTCGCCATCCGCCCCGAGCAGGCGGAGGTCTTGCGCCGCGCCGCGCCGGAACGGCGGGTGGAATTGCTGCCGCTGTGCTATGATCCGGCGGTTGAATTGCCTCAACTCTGCGCGGAGGACCCGCCGGTCTTGGGGCGCCTCGGTCTGGCGATGCCGCGCCGGACGCGTCTGAAACGGCGGGGATGGCAGGGCCTGCGCGAAGCCGTCTGGGCAGGGCGCCGCCTGAAACACCAGATCTGCCATCTGCTGGCCCCCTATATTCCGCAAGGGGCGCATCCGCTGGTCACCGCCAGTTGCGGCACCGAGCACAAATTCACCCGCGAGGGGCCGCTGGCGCTGCCCGAGGTCATCGCTGCCGTTCTGATGGCAACCGGGGGTCGCCATGTCCACATCGGGCCCGCCTCCGGCGCACTCGTCGGTGCCGTGCGCGCCGCGCTGCGGACCAAAGGGATTTCTCAGCGCCGGATGATCTTCACGCAGGAAGTCCCCTCGGTTGCCGATGCCCTGCGCTGGCACCGCGTCGGCCTGTATCTCGGCAGCTTCCCGGTCAGCGGCGCCCTGTCGCGGGCGGAAGCCGCCTATGCCGGTATTCCGATTGCGGCGCGCGATCCCGGCACAGCCACGCCGAGCGCCCGCTACCTCTCCGGCACCGATCTGCGGCCCGCCGACGCTCTCATCTGGCACGGCATCCCCGATCTGGCGGACCAATTGCGCGGTGGCCTGCCGGACGCGCTTCGCCACCGGCTGTCCCGATCCGCGCGGGATTGGTATCACACGCAGCATTCACCCGAACGCTTTGGCGTTGCATGGCAGGATATTCTCGGTCGGCTGCCGGAGATCGCGGCCCCACGCGCGCCCCTCATGGCGCCCGCATGCGCGGCAGCCCCCGACTTTGCTACGGTGCCACCACGCCTCGAACATCACCACGACCGGCTGTTGCATCCCGACGATGCCGCCGCGGACAGGAAGATGCTCTGGCCCCCGCATGCCTTGCGGCTTCTGCGGCCGCGGGTCTTCGCGGCAGAGCATATCGCGCCGGTGTCGCTGGAAACCGACCTGCCCGCAATTTTTGCACAAGACTGGCCGGTTGCGACCGTCATTGGCGGGGCAGATGGTTTTCTCACCGCGAACGGTCTTTGGAAAGACGACAGCCTCGATGGTTTTGCGCCGCAGGAAATGGCCTTGCGCAATCCCGGTGCGGTGATCGGCTGCACGGATCAGGCGGTCACCCTGCGCTACCGGGCGCCGGTGGCGCATCTGAGCGCGGCAATTTTCGGATGCGGTGCCTACAGCCACAACTACTTCCACTTTCTGCTGGAGATTCTGCCCCGGATCGCCGCAGCTGCAGGACGCGCCCCCGCGCAGACCCCGATCGTGACCGAGCGGGACCTGCCGCAGCAGCATTATCAAGCCCTGCGCCTGCTGTTTCCCGATCACCCGCTGTACTGCATCGGGCGGGGCGCAGCGGTGCAGGTGACGCATCTGTATGAATCGGGGATGGGAACGCGGGTGCTCGATCCCGTTGAACCCAGGGCCATCGATAGCCCGGGTATCCTGCGCTACCACCCCGCGCACCTGCGCCAACTTGCCCAACTGCGCGCGGCGGCCCTGCCGGGAAGCGGCCCCGAAAGGCTGTTGCTGCACCGGCGCGCCAAGGTGCGGCGGCTGGTGAACTTCCCGCAGATCCGGCAGCTGTTGAGCAGCCGCGATTTCCAGATCGCCGATACGGCCGATCTTGATTTCATCGCACAGATCCGACTGATGGCGCAGGCCAAAACCATCGTGGCCCAAAGCGGGGCGCATTTGGCGAACATGCTGTTTGCCCCGCCCGGCTGTCAGATATTCGCCCTGTTTTCCGATGCACCCGGAACGAATTTCCGGCTGTGGTCGGCGCTCGGCGACAGTCTGGGACATGAGGTGATCAATCTTGTCGGGCCTCGCACCGGGCGCAGACAACCCGGGGGCATTGCGGCCGCGCATGCACATTTCACGGTGCCACCGGGGTATCTTGAGGCGTTTTTCCCGGCGGTGTCCGAGCCGGTGCCGGCGGATCTGCCCGCGGTGCTGACGGCGCTGCACGGCATGGCCGCGCGGGCCGATGTGCTCACCGGGGCCTGGGCCCTGCGCGCTGAGCCGACACCGCCCGACTTCACCCG
>NZ_JBGQOG010000044.1:0-2965 GCF_052113705.1 Phaeovulum sp. W22_SRMD_FR3
GCTACCTCAGCCCGATGGAGTTCGAGGCCCGCGCTATGCTAGCTTAACCTGCTGTCCACGAAACCGGCAGCAGCTCAGCTTACGGATTCAGCAGGAAGGTGGGGTTAGAGCAGCGCTTACCGCCTTACGCGACCGGAAGACAAAGACCGTCCCGGTGAACGGATCCTTGCGCAGCACAGACGATACCAGCGCTGCCAAGCCATCATGACCCTTTCTGAAGTCGATGGGCTTTGTCGCGACCATGATCCGAACCCGGTTCGACGGGAAGATCATGGGCTTACAGCCAAGGCGCGCACGACCGACGCAATCCGCTCCGCCGAGGCTCCGGCTTCCAGTCGGATCGCCACCGCGCCCGCGATGATCTCGGGCCGGTCCGCGGCGCCCACGGCACAACGCGGTCCATCACCAACCGGGCCAATCATCAACGATGCAAATTCCACCGGATCCTCCGGCGCCGGCAGCACCAGCCGCCCTTTGCGCGCCAGCGTCCGCCAGGCCGAAACGTGGTTCGCCGGAACACCATGACGCCGCGCGACAGCATTCACCGTGATACCCGGCGTCAGCGTCTCCGCCACGATCCGGGCCTTCACCTCATCTGGCCACTTCCGGTTCCGGCGGCTCCGATCGCCAACCGGGAGAACCTCCAATGTAGTCTCCATGGAGAAAATCCATTCCAACAATCACCAAGGTCCAAAGAACCGATCAGGATGAGAGCCGGAAGGTGGGAGGCTGGAAACGCTTACGAATGCCTAGGTTGAAGCACACATACTACGAAAATTTCCATGGACCGATTGGCCGCGCCCCGCGGACGCCAACTTGGCGATGACCATTTTTTGTCTCAAAGTATGAAAAAACCCACACGAGGCGGGCGATTGCAATTTTTACAGGCGATCCCACATTTTGGCGTTGAACACGCGAAGTTTGGTTGGCTTTGAAAGGATGCTGTGGTCAGCCTCCGGATATGCAAAAATCAACGCTCATCGCCATCGTCTCATCCGCATTGCTCGTTCTGGCAATTTGCGTTTCAACCCTATCGCCCCACCCGCTGCTGCCGAATGACGCCTTATGGGGCGACAAGGTACAGCACCTGCTAGGATTCGGTAGTCTGGTTGTGCCGGCTGCTTTGCTCCGTCCCCGCTGGCTGACCGTTGTTGCTCCGGCAACGATAATATTTGGTGGTACGATCGAAGTAATTCAAACCTACATCGGCCGCGATGGCGAAATAGGTGACTTTATGGCGGATGTCACGGGTGTTTTTCTCGCTGTATCAATATGCTCCATCATGCGGAAGATCGCGATGTGGCGCAGTGGATAGGGTATCTATTGCTTTCCAGCCAGAACCGAGCCGGGTTTTCCATCGAGAAGCGAGCCATCTCTGACTTTGGATTTTGGGTCATGGTGGGATCAATGCACGGTCTGTGTCCTTCTTTTTCGCGCAGCGGCGGCTTAGCTGGCCTTGAAGCGGAAACTGTCGTTGCCGGTCTCCAGGATGTGGCAGCGGTGGGTCAGCCGATCGGACAAAGCTGTGGTCATTTTGGCGTCACCGAAGACGGATGCCCATTCGCTTAAGCTGAGGTTGGTGGTGATCACGAGGCTGGTGCGCTCGTAGAGCTTGCTCCGCAGATGGAATTGAGCTACACCCCGAAAATCGGACAGTGACGGAAGCTACGATCTGAAGTCTGCTGGTCTCCAAGCACGAGGAGAACAGAACATGTCGAAACGCAGGAACCACGATGCGGCGTTCAAGGCGCGGGTGGCGCTGGAGGCCGTGAAGGGAGAGCGCACAGTGTCGGAACTGGCTGCCGAGTATGGCGTCCATCCGACGATGATCCATCAATGGAAGCGGTCGCTGCTGGAGGGTGCCGCAGGCATCTTTGAACGCGGTGGCAAGGCTGCGGTGGCGGCCGAGGTCGCCGAAGAAACGGTCCGTGACCTGCACGCCAAGATCGGAGAACTGGCCGTCGCCAACGATTTTTTGTCACGAAAGCTCAAGCCCTGGATCGGCAAGTGAGGCGGGGCATGATCGAACGCAACCATCCCAAACTGTCGGTCGGCGCGCAGTGCCGCCTGCTGTCGATCGCGCGGTCGTCGTTCTACTACGCGCCGCAGGGCGAGACGGCGATGAACCTCGACCTCATGCTGCTGATTGACAAGCAGTTCCTGGACACACCGTTCTACGGCGTCCGCCAGATGACTTGGCACCTGCAGAACGAAGGCCATCCCGTGAACTACAAGCGCATCCGGCGGCTGATGCGCGTCATGCGCCTGATGCCGATCTACCAGAAGCCCGACACCAGCAGGCCCGCAAAGGGGCACAAGACCTACCCCTATCTGCTCGGTGGGCTGCGGGTGGACCGGCCCAACCAGGTCTGGTGCGCTGACATCACCTATCTTCCGATGAGAAAGGGCTTCCTCTATCTGGTGGCCATCATGGACTGGTTCACCCGCAAGGTACTGGCCTGGCGCATCTCCAACACTCTGGAGGCGGACTTCTGCGTCGAGGCGCTGAACGAGGCGATCCACAAGTTCGGCCCGCCCGAGATCATGAACACCGACCAAGGCAGCCAATTTACGTCCTTCGCCTGGACCGACCAACTGAAACGCAGCGGCACCCAGATATCGATGGATGGAAAGGGGCGATGCCTAGATAACATCTTCATCGAACGACTGTGGCGGTCCCTGAAGTATGAATGCGTCTATCTGCACGCCTGGGAAACCGGATCGCAAGCCAGAGCTGGCATCGGGCGATGGATCACCTTTTACAACCACCAACGCCCGCACACTGCCCATGGCGGTCAACCGCCCGCCGTGGTCTACTTCAACGCAACCCAAACCGATCAGCAGGTGCAGGCAGTAGCTTAAATCACCCGGAAATCTGTCCAAGCATTGGGGAGTATGTATGAACTGCCTTCCCCTGCAAGTGATTTGTCGATGCGCCGCTGACCCTGCTTCTATGTATTCGGTC
>NZ_JBGQOG010000045.1:0-2824 GCF_052113705.1 Phaeovulum sp. W22_SRMD_FR3
CGTAACCGACCGGTTGGCACCGCCTGCCTGATGGCATGGTGATCGTTTAAGGCACGTGCATAACGACGTCGTTAACGACGTGTCTTATGCGGGGTTGGTGATGCGTGGCGATATTGTGGGGCTGGAGCGCCGTCGTCGTTGGTGCGATGAGGAGAAGCTTGAGATTGTTCTGTCGGTCGGCGTGGGCGGCGCGACGGTGACGCAAGTTGCGCAGCGGCATGATGTGACGCGGCAGCAGATCTACGCTTGGCGGCATGAGTTGAAGAAGAAGGGACTGCTTTCGGCCCTGCCGGAGGCGCTGTTTCTTCCGGTGGAATTTGACAGACCCATGGAATTGGCGATGCCGGCGGTTGCCACCCAGGTAGATGTCGCGCGCCCGGCCCAGATCGAGTTGCAATTGGCGAATGGCCGCTGCCTGCGCTTCGATCCTGCCCTGGATGCAGTTACGCTGACGCAGGTGATCCGGGCGGTGGAGGCAGCATGATCGGGCCGGGCACTGGTGTTCGCGTCTATCTTGCCTGCGGCGTGACGGACATGAGGAAAGGCATCGAGGGGTTGGCAGCTCTTGCGCAGGATCATCTGCGCCAGAAGCCGACCGGTGGGGCAGTGTTCGCGTTCCGTGGTCGCCAAGGCGACAGGCTGAAGCTGCTTTACTGGGACGGGCAAGGCTTCTGCCTCTATTACAAGGTGCTGCAAAAGGGCCGCTTTCCTTGGCCCGCGCGTGGTGACGGCGCGGTGCGTCTGACCTCGGCGCAGTTGGCGATGCTGTGGGAAGGGATCGACTGGCGCAGGCCGGATTGGGGAGCTCCTCCAGCCCGGGTTGGCTGAATTATCCCGCTGAAACGCCTTGTTTTTATGGTCATTCCGCCTGCCTTGTGGTAGTCGGGCGCATGTCGAATTTGGCGCCAACCCTTCCCGATGATCCGGCGCTTTTGAAGGCGCTGATCGCGGCGTTGCAGGCGGAAAATGCCAAGATATCAGCCACGCTGCGCGCCCATGACCAGTTGATCCAGACCCTGCGGCTGCGTATCGCCAAGCTGAAGAAGCAGGTGTTCGGCCAGTCCTCGGAAAAGATCGAACGCGAGATCGAGCAGCTGGAACTGGCGCTGGAGGATCTACTGATCGCCTCGGCCGAGAGCGAGACGGCGGTTCTGGACGGCGCGCCGGAAGCTGCCAGTTTTGAACCTGCCGAGGAGGCTGCCGACCGTCCATTGCGCCGCCGTCCCCGGGTCTCGGACAGCACGCCGCGCGAGCGGTTGGAACTCGACCCCGGCAGTTGCTGCCCCGATTGCGGGGGCGATCTGCGTGTGGTGGGGGAAGATGTCAGCGAGATGCTGGATCTGATCGCGGCGCAGATGAAGGTCACCCAGATCGCCCGCCTGAAGAAATCCTGTCGCCGCTGCGAACGCATGGTGCAGGTGCCCGCCCCAAGCCGACCAATCCCCGGAAGCATGGCCGGTGCAGGCCTTTTGGCCCACATCCTTGTCTCTAAGTTTGACGACCACCTTCCCTTGTATCGCCAGCAGGAAATCTTCGCCCGTATGGGTGCTGACATTCCGGACAGCACCTTGGTCGACTGGTGCGGTCGCGCCATGAAGGTGCTGGCCCCGCTGATCGAGAGGATCGAGACGGATGTGATGGCCAGTGACCTGCTGCATGCCGACGACACGCCGATCCGTGTTCTTGACCGTGCGAGCCGCGATAAAGGGCTGGGTAAGGGCGTGAAAAAGGGCCGGATCTGGGCCTATATCCGCGACCAGCGCCCCTGGGCAGGCACCGCGCCGCCCGGTGCGGTCTATGCCTTCGCGCCGGATTGGAAGGAAGAACACGTCCATCGCCATCTGGCCAAGACCCGCGGCACACTGCAGGCGGACGGCTACAAGGGTTATGCCAAGCTTTACGACCCTGACCCCGACGGGGCGCCTCGCCTTCGGGAGGCGGCCTGCTGGGCTCACCTGCGCCGCGACTTCCACGACGAATGGGACAAGACCAAATCCGCGATCGCCCGTGAGGCGCTCGACCGCATCGGCGCGCTCTATGACATCGAGCGCGAGATCACCGGCCGTCCTGCCGACATCCGCCTTGCTGCACGCCAGAAGCACAGCGCTCCGAAGGTCGCGGCCTTCTTCGCTTGGGCTGAAAGCCAACTCACCCTGATCCCCGGCAAGGGTGATCTGGCCAAGGCCTTCCGTTACGGGCTCAGCCGCAAGGACGCCTTCAGCCTGTTCCTGTCTGACGGTCGGGTCGCCATCGACAACAATCCAGCCGAGCGCGCCCTGCGCCCGATTGGCATCGGAAGGAAGAACTGGCTCTTCGCCGGGGCAGACACCGGTGCCGAAACGCTGGCCCGCGCGATGACCCTCATCGAAACGGCCAAACTGAATGGCCTCGATCCGCAGGCCTTCCTCGCAGACATCCTGGCCCGCATCAACGAGCACAAAATCAACCGCCTTGATGACCTGCTGCCCTGGAACTGGTCCCCGCTTCCTGCAACGCTACCCGAGGTCGCCTGATGGCAACCGTCACCCACGTCTGCACCCTCGACTACGTCGCCAAGATGCTGGGCGAGGACCCCGAGCTTCTCGAAGCCATCGTCTATAACGACGACAACCTGACCTATGGCTCGATCATCAGCGTCTATACCGGCCCGGATGACACCATCACCGCCTTGACTGACGACGGCATTGATGAACTCAAAGACATGCTCAGGGACGCGCGCATCACGCCCGAAACCTGGCACGCCTTCCTCGACGACTTCGTCGATGACGCAGAACTCGTCGCCCGCATCAAGGCCCGGTCACCGCGGTAGCAATCGGCCGGTTAC
>NZ_JBGQOG010000046.1:0-1731 GCF_052113705.1 Phaeovulum sp. W22_SRMD_FR3
GGCATGGAGCCGGGCGAAGAGATCACCGCCGAGATCGACCCCGGCAAGACGCTGGAGATCCGGCTGCAGGCGGTGGGTGAGACCGATGAGACCGGCGAGGCCAAGGTGTTCTTTGAGCTGAACGGCCAGCCGCGGGTGATCCGGGTGGCAAACCGCGCGGTGAAAGCCGCGACGGCGGCCCGGCCGAAGGCGATGGAGGGCAATGCCAACCACATCGGCGCGCCGATGCCGGGCTCGGTGGCCTCCGTCGGCGTGGTGATCGGTCAGCGCGTGGCGGCGGGCGATCTCATGCTGACCATTGAGGCGATGAAGATGGAAACCGGCATTCATGCCGACCGCGACGCCATCGTGCGCGCCGTGCATGTGCAGCCGGGCCAGCAGATCGACGCCAAGGATCTTCTCGTCGAACTCGGCGACTGAGATCACGGCGGATTGACAGGAAACGGGGGCGTGCCGATGCTCGGCGCGCCCTTCTTCATTTTGTCGCGGACCATATGCCGATGATGCGCCTCTTCGCCGTCCTGCTGTCCGGCCTGTTTCTGGGCACAGCCTTGCCCTTGCGCGCCGACTTCACCACCGCCATTGCGGGAAATGACCCGCGGATGCAAAAGGCCATTCACACGGCGCGGCAAAGCCTGCCCGGGATGCTGGCCACGCATCTGCCCGCGGGGTCCGTTTCGGCGCCTGATTTCACGCTGAAGATCAGCCTGCCGGTCAGCAGTGACAGCGCGCAATTGCTGGGCGTCACCGATGAGGCGATATGGGTCGAGGAGATTGCGCAGAAGGGCAATGCCTTTACCGCGCGGCTGGCCAATGAACCCGATTTCATGTCGGGCCTGTATCTGGGCGACCCGGTGTCTTTCACCCGGGATCAGATCATCGACTGGTCGCTCCAGGCGTCGGATGGCCTGCTCTATGGCAATTTCACCACCCGCGCGCTGCTCTCACATCGGACGCCGGAAGAGGCAGCGGTCCTGCGGCAGATGTTGTCGGCAAACCCGATACCGGACTGAGCCAGCACACGCGCCCCCAGCCGCCGGACGGCGGCCCGGCATAGCAAGACCTTGCCTTAGGACATTGCCTTGCGCGCGCGGTCCGGGCAGTCTGAAGCGGCAGCGACCCGGAGGATTGTCATGCCCCTGCCCCATGTTGTGCCCCTTTACGCTGGTCTGTTGGCGCTGGCCTATGTCTGGCTGGCGCTGCGGGTGGTGCGCCTGCGCCGAAACCGCGGCGTTTCTCTGGGAGACGGCACCGACAGCGATCTGCTGGTCCATATCCGCATCCACGGCAATTTCGCCGAATATGTCCCGATCAGCCTGATCCTGCTCTTGATGGCCGAGCTGCAGGGCGCGCCCGTCTGGCTCTTGCACGGGCTCTGCGTGATGCTGCTGGCGGGGCGGCTTTTGCACATGCAGGGGCTGGCACGGGGCAAGCGCGGCCTGCGGCTGCGCGCGGCGGGGATGGTGCTGACCTTTGCCGTTCTCAGCCTCACCGGGATCGGGCTGATGGGCCATTCGCTCCTGTAAAGAGTTCCGCGTGAAATAAAACAATTTCATATAGTTACGCCAAGTCTTCAAAAATAATTCGGGCCAGCTGCATTTTCCCCTTGCAGCGCGGGCTGCGGGTTTGTAAATCCCCGTTCACCGAAGGCGACGCGGCAACGCGGAACTGACGGGATGGAGTGCGGGCGTAGCTCAGGGGTAGAGCATAACCTTGCCAAGGTTAGGGTCG
>NZ_JBGQOG010000047.1:0-1672 GCF_052113705.1 Phaeovulum sp. W22_SRMD_FR3
CGGCCGAGGCTGTGTGAAAACGCTGTTCTGTGGTAAGCTTCCGCAAGGCAGCGGGAGACCAGGATGGCGGGCTTCATCGATGGGATCGACCGGGAGCAGTTTACGCTTTTCCCTGATCGTCTCGAGGACTGGATCGGGCAGGATCACCTGGTCCGTGTCGTCGACCTCTTCGTCGAGGAGCTCGATCTTCTGGCGCTCGGCTTCGAACGTTGTGTGCCCGCCCGAACCGGTCGCCCGGGCTACCATCCGTCTGTGCTGCTGAAGCTTTTCATTTACGGCTATCTGAACCGGATCCCGTCCAGCCGTCGCCTGGAACGCGAGGCAGGCCGCAATGTCGAGTTGATGTGGCTGACCGGCCGCTTGGCGCCAGACCATAAGACCATCGCCGATTTCCGGCGAGATAACGGGGCAGCGATCCGCAGAACCTGCGCGCAGTTCGTGGAGCTGTGTCGGCGGATCGGGGTGTTGAAAGGCGGTTGCGTGGCCATCGACGGCAGCAAGTTCAAAGCAGTGAACAATCGCGACAGGAACTTCACGAAGAACAAGATTGCCAGCCGCCTGGCCCATCTGGAGGCCGACGTTGAGCGCTATATTGACGAGATGGTTCGCCTCGACCGCCAGGAGGAGGGCGAGGCACGGGCTGACAAGGTCGCTCATCTCGCCCGCCGCTATGGCCGTATCCGGCAGGAGATCGCGCGGCTGAAGGCAATGGAGAAGGCCCTGGTCGATGCACCCGACGGACAGATATCCCTGACCGATCCCGATGCCCGGGCCATGGCAACCAGCGCCCGGCACAGCGGTATGGTCGGTTACAACGTCCAGACCGCTGTCGATACCGAGACGCATCTGATCGTGGCGCATAAAGTGACCAATCAGGGCTTTGATCGTGATCAGTTGAGCCCGATGGCGGCCGCGGCCAGGGCGGCTCTTCAGCGCGACGACCTGCACGCCATTGCCGACAAAGGATATTTCAGTGGCTCTCAGATCCTGGCCTGCCATCAGGCGGGGATCACCACCACTTTGCCGCGTCCCGAAACATCGGGCAATCGCGGCAAGGGCATGTATGTGAAGGCCGACTTCGCCTATGACACATCCCGGGATGTCTATGTCTGCCCGGCGGGCGAAGAGCTGACCCATCGCTATACGCGCGAGGAGGACGGGCTGCGGGTCGGCCGCTACTGGACCAATGAATGTCAGCATTGTCCAGTCCGTCACTGCTGCACCAGCGGAAAGGAACGCCGGATCACCCGGTGGGACCATGAGCACCTGGTCGATGCTATGCGCGAAAGGCTGGCTGGCACCGACGATCCGATGACCCTGCGCCGCTGCACGGTTGAACACCCGTTTGGCACCCTCAAGGCCTGGATGGGGCACACCCATTTCCTGACGCGGAGGCTGAAGAATGTCAGCACCGAGATGGCGCTGAATGTCCTTGCCTACAACATCAAGCGGGTGGTCGCTTTGATCGGCATCCGGGGCCTGATGCGGGCCATTCAGGCCTGATCGAGGGGCTGCAACCTTACGCTCGGGCTCAAGCGTCCCGCTTTGCCCGGCGAGGGACCACACCAGACCACCATGCGCGCCAAGGACCACTTGAGGCTGCAAAAAGCGAGCAGACCGACACACCTACATCCGGCGCACCTTGCACGCGCGTTTCCACACAGCCTCGGCC
>NZ_JBGQOG010000048.1:0-1201 GCF_052113705.1 Phaeovulum sp. W22_SRMD_FR3
ACGCGGCCCGTTTGCGTCGCTTCCAGCGGCTGGCCACCGGCATGGATCTCGGCCAGCTCCTGCTGGTCGAGGTGCCGCTCGGGGCGGTGCACCGCGCCCGCAACCGGGTGCTCACGCATCTGGCGCTCGAGAGCGGTCAGCCGCGCCAAACCCTGCGCCCCGCCACGGCGCGCCGCCGCATCGGCATTTTGTGCCGCACCTTCGAGAAGGGTCCCGACAGCGAGGCCGTGGTGGCCTTCTTCCGCGCCTTCGACCCCGAACGCTATGAAGTCTTTGCCTATTCCGTCGGCTTTCAGGACCGTGTCGTCAGCCGGGACCCGGCCTTTGATCAGCTCTTTGATCAGGCCATCGCCCACCGCCGCAGCCTGCCCGGCGACCCGGCCGGGATCCGCGCGCAGATCCTGGCCGATGACCTCGACGTCTTCCTCTATGCCAATGCCACCACCTATGGGCTGCACCCGCTGGATCTGGCGCTGTTCCACCGGGTGGCGCCGCGGCAGATCATCCTGAACTCGCATCTGCCGATGGGGCTGGGATACCCCTCCTTTGACGCGATGCTGACCGGGGCCAGCGACGATCCGGCGCAGGAGCTGCCCGCCCCGGCGCAGGGCGAAGCGCTCTTGCGCGCGCCGGGGCCGGTGATCAACTACCTGACCTCGCTGCATCCGCGCGCCAATCCGCCGCTGGACCGCGCGGCTCTGGGCCTGAGCGAGACCGATGTCGTGCTGATGAACGCGGGCTCGTCGCAAAAGCTGCGGCATGAGAGCCTGCTGACGATGATGCGGGCGGTGGCGGGGATCCCGAACGGCGTGCTGCTGCTGGCGCCCTATAATCCGGGCTGGGCGGCGCGCAGTCTGGCCTTTGCCTTCAACGCGCAGCTGGCCCTGACCGCTGCCGAGGCCGGGCTCGACCCCGCCCGGATCCGGGTCTTGGGCGAACTGAGCGTGGCCGAGGCCGAAGCGGCGCTGGCCTGCGCCGACATCTATCTGAACCCCTTCCCGCATGGCGGGGCGACGATGACGCATCTGGCGCTGATCTATGGCGTGCCGCCGGTGACCCTGCGCCGCCGCTCGACCCGCTCGATCGATCAGTTCCTGGTGCAATCCCTCGGATTCGGAGATCTGCTGGTCAACAGCCCCGAGGCCTATATCGCCCGGGCCCAAGCCCTCGCCGCCGACCCCGACGCCCGCCGCGCCCTCGC
>NZ_JBGQOG010000049.1:0-1015 GCF_052113705.1 Phaeovulum sp. W22_SRMD_FR3
GGGGAGTATGTATGAACTGCCTTCCCCTGCAAGTGATTTGTCGATGCGCCGCTGACCCTGCTTCTATGTATTCGGTCTTTCTTCGGGGCCGTTCGATTTGCCCCTGACCAAGATGGGAAGTCGCGCGTCCTGTGTCTCGTTAGCTCATCGGCACTTCAGGGGCCATGCTCCCCATCAGACTGACAAGACGCCGATCGGTCGTTGGTCCATCTCCTCCTCGCTCGCAGATTCCTTTGTCCGGTTGCGCGTTTGCCCTACTACAGGCCGCTCATGGCATTCGGCCGATATCTCTCACCCTTCGTCAGAACAGCCCAGGCAATTCGCGCCATCTTGTTGGCCATGGCGACCGCCGCGACGTTCACGTGTGCTCGCTCCTTCAGACCGTCTGCCCAAGCCGTTATTGGCGTCGTCCTGTCACGCACGAGATGCAGCACCGTTCGGGCTCCGTGAATGAAGAGTTTGCGCAAGTATCGATTGCCGTGCTTCGAGATGCCGATCAGCTTGGCCTTGCCACCTGTCGTGACCTGCCGCGGCACCAGACCTAGCCATGCGGCGAGATCGCGCCCTTTTCCAAAACTGCTGCCGGTGCCGACAGCGGCGACGAGCGCCGTTGCAATTGTCGGGCCGACGCCGGGGATCTCCATCAGCCGCTGCATATCGGCATCCGTCTTCGCCAGTGCCTTGATCTCGGCATCGATGGCCGCGACGCGATCATTGATCACGGCCAGCTCTGACGCCATATCAGACAGAAGCATGAGCATTCTGGGTGAAAGATCGTCGGCGCCCTCTGCGGCCAATCTGGTCAGTTCTTTTTGGAAGACGTGGCGCCCCGTTCCTACCCGGATGCCGCGTTCCATCAAGAAGCCGCGGCCCTGATTGATCAGCCGCGTCCTGTCCGACACCAGGCGCTCCCGCGCGCGGTGAAGGGCCTGAAGGTCGAGCTGCTCTTCCGATTTGATCGCGACGAATGACATCGTCGGGCGCGTCGCGGCTTCGGCAATGGCCTCCGCATCAC